>CAZCTR010000001.1:0-167323 GCA_964501715.1 uncultured Candidatus Izemoplasmatales bacterium
CTCGATGACGAAGGTCGAACCTTCGAAACGGTATTCTGACATGGTCACACCTCGATTGTAATGGTTGATATGCTGCGTCTTTCGATCGGACACGTGTAGGACTGGTCGTTGAACTTGAATGTCAAGGACTCGTCGGTTTCTGTCTCGTTTTGCACCACGACGGCCAATGAGCCGTCAGGGTTCATGAAAGCTACATGCCCCACTTCGGTGTTCGCACTTTCACAGTCGATCCGTTTCGCGCCTGGCAGCACGTGCTTGGAGAAATGCGCAATGGCATAATAGGAGACATTGTAGTGAAGCTTCTTCTCCTTGGTGTCGGCAATGATCGGCGCGTCACAGTAATTGCCCACATGGTTGGGGCCCCCGAATTCATTGAGCACCAGATTCCAATCCAGATAGCCCTCACAATGGTTTGAGATGTCGCCGATCATATTGCGGGCATACCTTTCACCGTTCTCAAAGACCTGAAGCTGCACACCGCCTTCCACACACCCCTCAGTGAAGAGGATATGTTTATCGGGTGCCATCTCGTGCACGGTCGATAGGTTCTCGAAGGCTTCACTCACGTACCAATGGATGCCTGTGCCCCAGACATGCCTTTTCGCTTCTTCATCACCATAAATGGTCTCGGCGCGCGGGATGAGCATGTCGCGGTTATGATCCCATACGATGATGCCGACGGAAGCATGCGGGCTTCTTTCTAAAGTCGGTCCGAGATGATGCTTGACAAAATCCCTTTCCTCCTCGTCACTGTAAAGACAGGAATCCCAAGTCTGTTTGGCCGCAGGTTCGTTCTGGACACTGACCGCAAAGATGGACAGGTCAGCCTCTTTGAACTTCTCGATGAACTTGACGTAATAATCCGCCCAGGTCTGCCTGTATTCAGCAAGCAATTTTCCCCCGTTGTTCATCTCTTTGTTCGTCTTCATCCAAGCCGGCGGACTCCAAGGGGATGCAAGCAGGCTGATTTTCTCTCCCCTGATGGCTTCGGCATCCTTGATCATGGGGATGACCAGACGGTGTTCACGGCTGATGTCGAAAGAGTTCAAGGAAGTATCATACTCATCGACATACGAATAATTCTCAAGCGAGAAGTCACAACTGTTGATGTGCACTCTTCCCAGACTGTAATTCAATCCTTCAACGGGGTCATAGTAGGCTTTCAGGACTTCTGTCCTTTTATCCTCAGGCATCTGTGATAAAGTGTAGGCCGCAGATTCTGTGAAAGCACCCCCGAAACCGAACATGGTCTGATAGGTTCTTTTAGGGTTCAAGGTGATGGTTCCATCGGATGCATTCGTCTCGAGATTCACAATCTCATGACGACGCCCGCTGTGTTTCGAGGTCATATGGTGTGTAATCATGGGTTCCTCCAGCATCGCAAACGTTTTCGATTTTAAATTACCACAGATGTAACCGTTTTACTATAACGTTTTCGATTTTTATAAATAACGTGTTATTTTTATAATTAAAGGTGGTTTACTGGAATGCTTTCTCCTTTTGTCCATTCAGCGACGCAAGGTGTTTTTCATTCCTGTCATACAAAAAACATGGCCGTTTTCATGACCATGTTTTGTGTATATGTGAACGTTCATTCATTGTCGGTCTTCATCCAGAACTCCCGGATTGCCGTTTGGATGTGATCTTCCAAATGAATGGTTTTTCCGTGCCAATGCGTGGGCATGAGGCTTTTGTATTTCCTGTGCCGATAACGGCTGTCGAGAAGTATGGCGACACCTTTGTCCTCCTGCCTTCGGATGACACGCCCGACCGCCTGTATGACCTTGTTCATGCCGGGGTAGGTGTAGGCGTAATCGAACCCGTCGAATCCTTGGTCCGTGTAATAATCGCGCAAGAGCTGGTTCATCGTGGAAAGCGCGGGCAGGGCGACACCGACCACCAGTACTCCGTTCAGCATGTCCCCTACGTAATCGACCCCTTCGCTGAATGATCCTCCGAGGACGGAGAACATGATCTTTGGACGGACCGGGGTCTTCTTGAAAGCATCAAGCATGTCCCTGCGCTCCATAAGGCTCATGTCACGCTTCTGGACGAGGACGTCATAGTTGGTCGCGTCAAAGTGTTCAAGCACCATGTTCATGTATTTGTAGGACGGGAAGAACGCGATGTAGTTCCCTGTTTTCACCTCGAGCATCGCATAGAGCGTATCGAGGATCCTTTCGACACTCGCCGGGCGGTCATGGTAGCGCGTCGAGGTCGACACATCGACAAACAGGCCGAGGCGGTCAGGGTCGAAGGGACTCGGCACCTCGAGCGCCTTGCCCTCGCCCCTTGTGATGAGATTGGAGAAGTATCGCACAGGTTTCAGCGTGGCCGAGAAGAGGACCGTGCCGTAGCTTCTGTCATTGATGGTCTCGCTGAGAGGGCCTGAGGCGTCCAGGCATACTATGTTGAAGGAGACATCCTCTTCTTCCGCCTCGATGGTGAAACGGAAGGCTTCAGTGAAGTATTCGCTCAGGCGCGAGAATTCAAGCACCCGGAAATAGGCTTCCCTTATCTGTTTGCGTTTCTTGTGTTTCTTGTGGGTCTCCAGCAAGTCTCCGAGGAACCCCACTAGCTGTTCGACCGCTTGCAGGAGTTCCGTGTCCAAAGACGACTCGATATGGATGCGCGCTTTTTCAATCTCGTGGACGCGCATCCTTTCCTCCATGAGTGCTTTGAGCCTTCCCACCCTTTTAAGCGGGGAGGGCTTGATGCCTTTCAAGGTATGTTCCATGGCCTTGACCTCGCTCATGTACAGTGATGTCGAATGCATGGCACGGCTTCTGTCGACCAGGTTGTGTGCCTCATCGATGAGAAGCTTCGGCTTATAGTGGGTTTCCTCGAAATACCGGATGAGTTTGATTCGCGGGTCGAATACATAATTGTAATCAGCGATGACGACATCGCAATAATTCGAGATGTCAAGCGCGAATTCATGTGGACAGATGTCATGGAAACCGCCGTATTTCATGATGAGGTCGGCATCAAAGACGTCATCGTGCACAAAAATGTCCTTAAGAGCCCCTCGCAACCTGTCATAATAGCCTTTCGCATAGGGACACAGCTCAGGGTCGCAGTCGACCTCATCCATGAGACACATGTTCTCCTTGGAGTTCAGCGTGATGGCCTTGATCTTGAGGCCGTTATTCTTAAGGGTCTGCATCGTGTCGACCGCGATGGTCTTGCCCGCGTTCTTGGCGGTCAGGAAAAAGATTTTCTCCTTGTCGTCCTCGAGCGTCTTGAGCCCGGAGAAAAGCGCCCCCACGGTCTTGCCTATCCCGGTGGGGGCCGTGGCGTAAAGGATGTCATGGGCGACAAGCGTCTTGTAGACGGCCCCCATGAAATGATACTGCCCCTCCCGGTAGGCATCGTGCGGAAAGGCAAGCCCCTCAAGGCTTTTCCTTTTCTCTAACTGATGGTTCTCATAGATCTCAAGCCAGTGAAGATAGTCATCGACCGCTTCGAACACCAGGCTTTCCAAGGTGCCGAATGGCAGGGTCTCCTCCAAGTCTTTCGTCTCCCTCGATGGGTGATGGATGTAGGTGAGGCGCAGCCTCACTTCATCCATCTCGTGTTCGAGCGCATAGAGATACCCATAGAACACCACCTGCATGCGATGGGCGGGAAAAGTGTCCTTGTCGATGAGTTTGAGGGCGGTCTCTGTGGACTTGATCTCCTCAAGCACCGTCTCACCATCATCCTTCAAGACCCCGTCGATCCTTCCGGAAAGATCGAGTGTGAAATCCCCGCGGGTGATGCGTCCCTTGACAAGCACTTCACTTTGCGCGTCATTTCGGTAATTCTTTTGGTGTTCGCTATGGATTTCCTGACCGAGCTTGCGTGCGCTTTTTCTTCTGGTCTGGCTGGCGAGATTGCCCGTGCCGAAAAGAAATGTCACGAGATCCCTGATGGCGATTGAACTTGTCGGCACAAACATCCTCCTCTCTTGTTCACACTTCATAGAGTACTACGGAATTGCTTTTTCATAAAGGGTAGTACAAAAAAATAGACACGGACGTGTCTATTTTATTGGAACCTTGTGAAAATAACCGTTCAGATGATGCACAGGGGACATGGTGATGAAAGCGTCGGGATCGATAGAAGTGATGAGGTTTTCGATGTCATAGACTTCGTGGGTCTGGGTGATCATCCAGAGGATGGTGCGGTGGTCCCCTGTATAAGCGCCCTTTCCGTCGATCATGGTCACACCCCTAATGAAATGTTCGATGATCGCGTTCTTGACCGCTTCACCCTCATCTGTGAGGATGTCGAGCCGGACCCGTTTATAGGCGGTGTGCAATTGGTCGATGAGAAGATTCGTCACCACGAAACTGAGCAGGGTGTAAAACGCGAACTGTGAATCGAAGATGAGCAGCGAGGCGCTGAGGATGATGGTGTTTGCGACCAGGCCGATATAACCGATGCTCATCTGCAGTCTGATCGAAAGATACTGCGCGACGATGTCGATGCCACCTGTAGAGGCTCCGCTTTTGAGTGTCATCGCAGCGCCAAGACCGATCAACCCCCCTCCGAGGACGCTCATCGCGAGAATGTCCTCACCGATCGCGAGAGAGGAATATTCGAGACCACCTATGAGCAATCCCTGCAAAAGAATCGAGTAGATGGAATAATAGACGAAAGTCTTCGAGATGCCCTTCAAACCAAGAATCATGATTGGGATGTTAAGCGCGACCACCACAAAGCCAAGGTTGATGTTGAGTCCGGTGCGGTTGATGAAAAACTGTGTGAGTCTTGCAAAACCGGTGAGTCCTCCCGGAAGGAGGTTCGCGGGAACGATGAAAAGACTGACGCCAATAGAGAACACCAAAGTCCCAAGCGTCACCATGATGATCCGTCTGATTTCGACATGCAAGCGCATGGTATCACTCCTTACATTAAAGTCTTAATCACTTTAATCTTTAAGGCGCCGCATGTCAATGGATTGATATGAGGAAAGCGTTCTTTCCAGTGTTTATTTGAATAATCGTCTGATCAGGGAATGCTTTTTCGACGTGTAGGGCGGATAGATGAGGGGAGGGTCGAAACGCGTGCTTTTCTTGACGACTGTCTTGAAGTGCGAGAACGTTTCAAATGAGTATTTTCCATGATAACGCCCGAAGCCGCTTTGTCCGACGCCCCCGAAAGGGAGATGGACATTCGCGACCTGGGTGATGGTGTCATTTATGGCGGCGCTTCCGGAGGGGACACGACGGAGCACGGTACGCTCTTCCGCTTTCGAACTGGTGAAAAGGTAGAGTGCGAGCGGTTTCGGTTTTTCATTGAGTGTGCCGATGAGTGTTTCAAGGTCACCATAGGTCAACACGGGCAGGATGGGCCCGAAAATCTCCTCTTTCATCACCGGTGTGGTCCAATCGGGCTCATCCATGACCACCGGTGTGAGTCTTAGCTTCTCCTTGTTTTTCTCATAGGTGTTGAACACCAGATTGTCATCAATGAGGTTCTCAAGCCTCTCGAAGTGCGCACGGTTCACAATTTTTCCAAGATGTGTTGCATCCGTTGGATACATGGCCTTTAAAGCCTTCATGAGTTCTCCCATGAACGCGTTCTTCACCGAACGTTCGACATAGACATAATCCGGGGCGATGCAGGTCTGTCCCGCATTGATGAATTTGCCGAAGACAATCCTTTTTGCGGCGATCCTCAGATCCGCGGAAGCTGTCACGATGGTGGGGCTTTTGCCTCCGAGTTCGAGCGTCACCGGGGTCAGGTTTTTCGCCGCGGCCTCATAGACATGCTTGCCGACCTGTGTGCTCCCGGTGAAGAATATATGGTCGAATGGAAGACTGGTGAGCAGAGCGGCCACGTCCTTCTCTCCTGTCACAAGTGTGACATGTTCGCCCTCGAAATAGGTATCAAAAAGCTTCATCAGAAGACGTTCGGTCGCAGGCGTCTGTTCACTCGGTTTCAAGATTACTGTGTTTCCCGCGGCCAAGGCACCGACAAGGGGTTCGATCAGCAGGTGAAAAGGATAGTTGAACGGGGCGAGAACCAAGACATTGCCGAGAGGCTCGGGCTGCATCCAGCTGCGTGTCAGCCCATGGTAGAACGGGGTTTTCACTCGGTGTTTTTTCATCCACCCTTTCAAATGCTTCAAGGTGTGGTCGATCGAGTGTAGCGTATAGCCCACTTCTGTCATATATGCCTCGAAAGCGCTCTTGCCAAGATCCTCACGAAGGGCATCGATGATGGCCTGCTCATTGTCCTTGATCAGTGCCTTCAAGGTCTCAAGTGCTTTCCTTCGCGTGTCATGATTTAATGTGAACCCTGTGTCGAAAGCCGTGCGCTGACGTTTCAATATGTCTTCCATATCATCATCTCCTTGAATTCATTGTAGCACGAAACCCCACTCCGGATAAAAAGGGAAGGTCCGAAGACCTTCCCGATGTTCATGACAATCTGAGCAGCTTGACTTCGTCGAGTATCGCATCCTCATACGGACTGTTTGCATCGTTGAGGTCGACATCCGCCCTCAATATGATGGTGTATTCCATATCCGGCATGACGACATCTTCAAAAGTGTGTGTGCTGTTCCCGCTCACTGGAGTGATGGTTTCCTGAAGTTCACCATCGTACCAGAGCTCAAGGCTCATATCGCTTACGGTGTCGTCCGGATCATCAAGCATGGAGAGGTCGACCTGGATGTCATCACCGTCGAACGTCTGGTTCTCGATGGCTATGTCGGGAGACTCGAGCGCATCGGTGGTGAAGGTCTCCGTGACTGTAGCGGTCTGTTCGCCTGTACCATCCGAAAGGTCATAGGAATGCATCACCCGGATGGTGTACGACTGGTCGCTGTAAAGGTCCGTGAATGAGTGAGGACCAGCTGTGGGGTCATCTATCGAATCCACAACGGCATCATCCATCAACAGCTCGATCGCCTCAATGGTGTTCAAGTCGTCCGGGTCTGTCTCGTTCACGGTGAATTGGACACTGTTTTCATCCGCATCCATGTCATCGATGGTGATGGTCGGTTCACTGTAGGCATCGGTGGTGAAGGTCTCAGTGGTTGTTCCGGTCCTGAGACCCTCTCCATCAAGCATGTCGTATTCATAAGTCACCACGATCTCATAGGCGGTGTCGGCTTGGAGGTCACTCCAGGTGAAGCTGCCCACAGATGGTGATTCAATATCATCCACCAGGGCATCATCAAGATGGAGTTCAATGGCTGTGACATCTGCATCGAGTGCATCCGGGTTGTCCAGGCCGACGGTGAATTCCGCGCTGTCATGGTCCACATCATCCATGGTCACGGTGGCGTCCGCTTCCGTATAGGCATCGGTGTTCACCGTGTGTTCCGCAAGGGTGCGGTTCACGATGCCTTCGCCATCATGGTAGTCAGTGTCCGCGACGAAGATGAATGTGTAAGCGTGGTCCGAAAGCAGTTCGGTGAGCGTGATCTCAACGCCGTCCGTGACGTTCTCGAATTCGGCTTTGAGCGTACCCGATTCATCTAGGACCCGCACAGTGCCCTCGGAGCCCATGATGGTGTCATATGGGTCGTCGATGCTGATGGCGATATCGATCCTGTGTTCCGTGCTCTCTTCATCGAACCCGATGGCCGCTTCGACATCCGGGGTGGATTTGGATTCTGTAGCGAGCACTTCCTCTGTTCGAATGGAGGCTTCGCCATAATCGACATCCGCTTCGACTGTCACTGTGTAGGCCGTATTGTTCTGAAGTTCTGTGAAAGTCACATTTTCATCGAGTGTGTCCAATGCCTGACGGCCCCTTTCCACACCATTCTCATAAAGCACGGCATAAAGGCTGTCCATATCAATGGTGTCATCAGGGTCCGCGATGGCGATATCGGCACTCAAGGAACCTTTGTCGGTGTCGAGGCCAAGACTGACATCCGGGGCGGCATCATAGCTGGTGAAGGTGTGGGAATCAAGGGTTTCCTCCTCGCGGATGGACGCCTCCTTCAAATCCACATCCGCGATGACGGAGATGGTGTGTTCGGTATCATTGGCAAGTCCGGAGAATGTCACGGATTCAGCATGGCTCTCAAGCGCATGCCGGTCGACTTCTGTGCCATTCTCGAAGAGCACGGCATAGAGGCTGTCATGCTCAATGGTGTCGTGTTTGTCGGTGACAGACACGTCAAACGTGACCGTCCCCTTCTCGGTTGCAACATTCGTGATGGAGGACTCCGGTGCGTCCGGAGTGACATCGATGCGTACAGTATCGACATCCAGATTCACAGCCTCGTGATTTCCACGGCCGTCTCTGAGATAGTAATCGGTCTCGATTTCAATGAGATAGAACTCACGGTAGTCGAGATCCAAACCGTCGAACGTGTACTCGTTGTCTTCCTCGTCGAGCAACAGTGTGTCATAGAGTTCCATGACACCCTCACTGTTCTGACGGTACAGTTTCGCGTAGGTGCTGTTGTCGAGTCGCACCGAGTCAGGGTCGGTGATGATTGCGGTGAAATCTATGGTCCCCGCATCGGCATTGAAATCCGTGATGTCCAGGCTGGCAGTGGGGACAGCGTTGGCCGAAGTCCTTATGATGGTGGAATAGATTACCCCGGTCTCCTCGCCATCACCTATGTCGTAAGTCGCACTCACAGACAATTCGATATCCCTATCAGAAAGCAACCCGCTGACATCATAGAAAAGTTTTTGATTGGAGAGGTATGCCTGCCCGATCGTTTCGTCATAATCCACGTAACGGATTGTGGATTCGACCGTGTCGAAATCCGTGATGACGGCGCTTAGCTCGGAGAGGTCCAAAGTGCCTTTGAAAGCATCCTCACTCAAGGTGTTCTCATCGTACGTCACATATTGTGGAACTTCGAGCGTGGTTTCAAGAAGCAATGTCTCTTCAGGGCTTTCGCCGTCGTGAAGGTCTATGTCGGCTGTCAAGGTCAAAGTCAAGGTCTCGCCGTATATCAAGGCGTGATGGGTGAGGCTGACCTCACCGGTTGAAGGTTGCCATGTCTTAAGCGTATCGCCCGCCTCGTTGACGAGCACCGCTTCAAGTGTGCCATCCACTATGGTCTCATCCGCGTCGTCGATGGTCATCTCGAAAATCGAGGCTCCGACTTCCGAGGTGTTTCCATCCGATTGCGCGCTCGCTTCCGTGCGCGCATCCGTATCCACGGTATCCTCGATGACGAGGCTTCGCACACCCTCGCCGTCGCCTAGGTCGTATTCCGCTTCAAGCGTCAAGGCGTAGGTCGTGTCCGAAAGGAGGCCGTCCTTGTGGATGGTCCCTTCGAGTGTCGCGAGGGCTTCACTTTCACTGTTATACGTGAATGTCAGGCTGTCCATGTCGATCACACTGTCAGGGTCAAGGAAGGTGTAATCGAAACTGAACCCTTCCTGTGTAGCGGTGATTTCACCCAGGCTCACCTCTGGTGCGTCCTGTGCCTCAGTGGTGAATGTGAACGTCTCTATGAGTGTCTCTTGACCGGTGCCGTCGTTGAGGTCATAGTGATAGACGACTTCCATGGTGTAGGCTGTATCGAAGAGAAGCCCACTGATGGCTTCACCTTCTGTGAATGTGTCGATAAGGGTGCCGTCTTTCAACACACGGGTCTCGTTGAACGTCGCGATGCTGTCAGGGTCTTCAAGCTCGAGGTTGTACTCAAGGCCGTTCCAGTTCACATCCGTGTCCACGATGCTGACTGACGGCGTGGTCTTGGCCGTGGTGCTCACAGTATCCTCGATGACGAGACTTCGCACTCCCTCGCCGTCGCCTAGGTCGTATTCTATTTCTATGCTGATGTCATATTCACGATCGGAGAAAAGCGATCCGACTGTATGCTCAGCTGCCAAATCCTGCAGTGTATGCTCCGTGTCGCCGACACGTAAGGTGATGCCATCCTCGATGATGGTCCCATCATTATCAAGGATGATGTAGTCCACACTTACGGATTCACTATCCATGATGATGTCATCAATCGAGATCATGGGCGCTTTGTCATCAAGGGTGGCCACGATGTATTGGCTGTCCATCTTGACGCCGGACTTCACACCCGTGTCGTCCCTGAGGTCATAATCGATCTCGACTTCGACCGTATATGCCTTTTCGGAGACAATCGCATGCTCAAGAAGTGCGCTCGTGCCGCTTACGCCCTCAAATGTCTGGACAGGCCCGTCGGTACCGGCCTCATAAAGATGGAGGGTGATGGACCCTTCTTTCAAGGTGCCGCTCGGGTCGTTTACATTCAGATTGACCTCGGCACCTTCCTGAAGCAGCGTCACATCCGAAATCGAGACACTCGGAGCCTCGTTGGCCGGGGTCCTGAGTGTACTCTCATGCACGATGTCCTGCCTGTATCCCTGTCCGTCCTGCAGGTCATAGGAAGCTTCCACGACGATGCGCAGGCCTTGGTCCGCGTGCAGTCCGCTGAGCTTGAAGAGGCTTTCCCGGCTGGTGATCTGGGTCTCTTTCAATAGCGTGTCCGTAGATGAATCATAGGCTTTAAGCATCATGTGTTCGACTTCCACACTCTCATAGAGCGTGCTGGCGTCGATATTGAGTTTGAGCTCGTTCTCGCTTAAAGTGTCTATGTCTGTGGTGATGTCAGCGAGTTCCTTTTCCGGGGTGGTGAACTCTGTGGATGCAAGCATGACATCCTCTTGGATCCCTTCCCCGTCATTCAAGTCATAATCCACGAAAATTCTCAAGTCATAGGTGTTGTTGTTGAGCAATCCGTCGATGCGGATGTCCTCCATGGAATCGAAATCGACCTCGCAAGCACCGCACAGCTCATCATCATGATACACCTCCGCGCGCAAAGAGTCCGTCTCTATGACTTCGCCCGGGTCTTCGAGATTCAAGTCAAAGGTAAAAGAGGTCTCTTCGACCCTTGGATTGAGAATCGAAGCGGTAGGTTCCGGCTTCGCATCGGTGGTGACGCCTGTCGCCTCCGCGATGACGATGTCTTGCAATTCTCCCCCGTCCACCTCCGGGTCGTCTGTCTCGTAGTCGGCCACAATGCGCAAATCATACGTGGTGTCGCTCTGAAGATTCTCGAATGTGTAAGAGAAAAAGTCAGTGTCCAATGTCACTGAGCGCTCTTCAAGAACACCCTCGTCCTCATGGATGATTTCCAAGGTCGCGCTGATGAGTGTGGCATCCGGGTCATCGACCGATATTTCGAAACCGATGGATTCGGTATCCGTGGAAAGATCCCCAAAAACGGCCGAAGGGGTGCTTCGCATGACGAAAAGGGTATAAGCGTTGTCCTCGGCGACCGAGATGCTTTTGACCCCCTCTTCGTCTATGTATTCGATCTCTTCGACCTCATAGGTCTCCTCCCCCGTCATGCGTCCCGCACTCAGAGTCAACACGAGGTTGGTCGGAGTGCTATCCTCGGAGAAGCGATGGGCACGGTAGGTCGTGCCTTCAATTCTCACCGTGTTGAACTCGACATTGTCAGGGTTGGAAAAAGCGAGTTCGACGGTGATGTCAGCATTCTTCTCCACGCGATACGGTGCGAGTTCCCCGTCCTGCACAGGATCCCTACCCTCGACTGTGAGGCCTTCAAAGACGGGTTCTGCGCTTATTTGTTCCTCCTCCTCGCCACAGGCGGCCAGAAGGGTAAGCATGGTGATGGTCAGAATAATGTATGCTATCTTGCGCATGGGACACTCTCCTTATCTCCTCATATAGCTTGGTTTGTCGAATTAATTTTATCACATCGCACAACAAACAACAATTCCCTTTGTCGGCGGTCTCAGTCATCCTTGTTTCCTTCAAAACCCTTTTTGAGAATGGTTTCACCGTATTGGCTGTTGATGCTTTTTAAAAGGGTGGAAATCTCGTCCTGGCGGTCCTTGCTTCTGTCGATCTCATAGATGGTGAGCTGTTTGAAAAGCTGCTCGGTCTTCTCTAGATTTGAAGCGCTCACCCCTAGAAGGTGTACCGGTTCATCACTCTTATATAAGCTGTCGAAAAGGTGTTCGACTTCACTGAAAAGCTCATAGAAGTGATGGGTGTGGTATTCCATCGTGACGCCTTTGGAATGATTTTCAAAGGACGCGGTGCGCATTTGCACGGTGATGGTCTTGCAGGCGAGGTCCTTGTCCTTGAGCCGTTCACTCACCCTGTTCGTGAGGTTTTCAAGGGCGGTGATCATCTCCTGGTATTCATGCAGATACCCGTCGAATGTCTTCGAATTGCCGATGCTTTGGTGCTTCTCCTGACGAGACGGGTCGAGGACCCTCTCGTCATACCCATGGACCTTTTTGATGAAGCTATCCGTCGCATTGCCGAGAAAAGCGCGAAGCTTCTTCCTGTCTTCAAATGTCGCGAGGTCTCCAATGGTCTCGATGCCCAGAAGCTTGAGGTTCGGCACTGTCTTCTTTCCGATGCCGTGCAGGTCCTCTATGGGGAGTTTCCACAGTTTCTCCTTCACATCGCGTTTTCTCAGAACCGTGATGCCCTGTGGTTTTTTCATATCAGAGGCCATCTTCGCGAGGAACATGTTCGGCGCGATGCCGATCGATACCGGAAGGTCGTAGCGCTCAAGCAGATCCTTCTGCATCTGTTCAGCGAGTTTTACAGGATGCCTATCGCCCACGGCTTCGGTCATGTCGAGATACCCCTCATCAATCGATGCGGGCTCAAGCTTGTCGGTATACGTTCTCAGATATTCAAAAAAGTATCCGCTGTATTTTGTGTAGATCTCGAAGTTCGTCGGCAGCACCTTGATTTTTGGGCAAAGCCTTCTGGCCTCCTGCAACGGCATGGCGCTTGTGACCCCGTATTTCCGCGCCTCATAGTTGGCGGTCGTCAGGATGCCGCGGTCGCTTGTGGGACCGATGCCTAGCGGAACGCCCTTGAGTTCAGGATTCTCCGCCATTTCGCAACTCGCGAAAAAAGCGTTCAGGTCGATATGGAATATGATCCGATATTTTTTCATAGAAAACTTTCCTTTTTAAGCCATATGCAGTATAATGAGACACGGATTTCAGACTTCCCGAAGAGGTGAGAACATGCCAGAAAGCAGAAAACGCGTCAAGAAAAACCAAGAAGAGAAATCTCCGGTCTATGTCAACCCGCTCAAGAAAACCTGGGGCAAGGTGGTCGTCATCATCCTTGTCACCGCGTTCTTGCTGGGGCTTGTCGCAGTGACTGCCGTTGTCATGTGGCAAGTCGCGTTCATGTAGACGGCTGAACTTATGATAAAAAGCGCCTTTGGCGCTTTTTTTATTTGAGGAGCTCCTTGGCACTCTTCAGTGCCTGATCGGTGATGGTGTCCGAAGAGATCATCGTGGCGAGCGCCTTGATGCGCCCGTCATGGTCAAGAGGGTCGATCAGTGTTTTGGTTCGCTCATCGGTCTCCTCTTTGTAGATGTAGTAATGATGATCGCTCTTCGCCGCCACCTGAGGGAGGTGCGTGATCGCCAGAACTTGGATGTTTTCGCTGATGGATGCCATCTTTTTGGCCACTTGACTCGCCACATAACCACTGACGCCCGTATCGATCTCATCAAAGATGATAAGTTCGAGCGTGTCCTGCATCAGTAAAAGCGTCTTGAGCGCAAGCATGATCCGCGACAGTTCCCCACCGCTCGCGACATGCTTGAGCGGTTTCAATGGTTCACCCTTGTTCGTGGAAAGATGAAAGTCGATGACGTCAATGCCTTCGGCCCTGAAAGCCGAGGCGTCGAAGGGGTCGTCTGAACCGACAGCCTCGAAGACGATTTTGAAAGAGGCGTTTCTGAGTTCGAGTTCGCCCAATTCCTTTTCGAGGGCCTTCTCGATCCGCTTCGCCGTCTCCTTGCGCCTTTCGCTCAGTGCGTCCGCCTTCTCCTTCAATCGGGCATGCGCGTTTTGAACCTTCTCCTTCGCTTCCTTCAGGGCTGTGTCATAATCACCAAAGGCTTCGAGTTTCGCTTCTATCTCTTTTTGATAATCTATCAAGTCATTGATGTCGCGAGCGTATTTGCGTTTGAGCTGATCGAGTGAGAACTGTCTCGTCTGAAGGCTTTCCAGCGCTTCGGGGTCGAAATCCATGCCGTTCAGGTCATCATAAAGGGATTGCCGGACGTCGTCGAGTTCGAAGTACGCGCTCTCGATCCTCTCCTTATAAGTCTTGTAGGTCTCGTTCAATCCCTCGACCCGGTTCAAGGACTGCGCAGCCTGATAGACCTCATCAAGGTTATCCCCGTCATTGAGGCGCGCATAGGCGTCCTTGAGAGCGGTGAAGATCGCATCGAAATTCTCCAGCGTTTTAAGCTGCTCTTCAATGTCTTCCTCTTCACCGTATTTGAGGTCATGGCTTTTGATCTCATCAAGCTGATATCTCAACATGTCCATCTTTTCAAGGGTGGCGTCTTTCTCCTCCTTGAGTCTTTCATAGGCACTGAACGCTTCCTTGTAGGTTCTGAACGTTTCCTTGTAAGCGTCCTTGAGACGGGTGATGTTTGGGTCGTATCCGTCTAGAAGGGCGAGATAAGTGGATGGGTTGATCAGCCGTTTGGTGTCATGTTGGGTGTGGATGTCCGCAAGATGGGTGGTCACCTGCCTGAGGTCCTGCAGGGTGACGGTCTCGCGGTTCATCTTGATGAGGTTCCCGCTCGTGCGTTTCACACGCCGTTCGATCAGAAGCTCATCGTCCTCATGGGGAATCTCCAGAGCTTCAAGTGCGCTTTTCACATGTGCGGACAGCGGTGAGAAAAGCGCACGCACGATTGCGGTGTCACTGCTTGAGCGGACGATGTCGCTTTGGGCCCGGTCACCCAGAAGCAATCCGATGGCGTCGATGAGAAGACTTTTTCCGGCGCCCGTCTCACCGGTGAGCACGTTCATGCCCTCTTCGAAAGAGACCTCTATGTTCTCGATGATGGCGAAATCCTTCACTTCCAGGTGTCTGAGCATCTTGAAAACCTCCTAGTCACGACTCCAAGCGTCATCGACGATTGCGTCTATGTCGATCGGGGTTGTCGGTGTGTCTATATGAAGCAAAAATTCGATGTTCCCGTGCTGCCCCTTGATGGGTGAGGGGATGAGCGAACGCATGGGCACGGCCATGCCTTCAAGCGATTGGACGTAGCGCTTGAGGATGGATTTGTGTTCTTTCGGATTGTTCACGATGCCGCGACGGTTCCGCTCAGTCGTCTCGAACTGCGGTTTCAAAAGCACGACCATCTTTGGCCCACAGAGACAATCGAACGCGTGTTTGATGATCGGCAGGCTCGAAGTGAAACTCACATCGACAAGCACCAGATCGATCTCTTTGGGCAGGTCGGATGTCTTGATGTCAAGGAAATTGGTATTTTCATATAGGATGACGCGTTCGTCCTTGCGAAGGTCCCCATGAAGCTGCAGGGTCCCCACATCAACTGCCAGAACCTCAGAAGCACCATGCTGCAGGGCGCAGTCGGTGAACCCGCCGGTCGAACTTCCGACATCCAGAACCCTCTTCCCCTCAAACGATAGGGAGAAGGACCGGATTGCGTGTTCGAGCTTAAGGCCCCCTTGTGACACGTAGGGGTTGTGGATTGAACGGATGGTCACTGTGTCCCCGCCCATCACATCGAAACTCGGTTTGGTGATGACACGGCCGTTCACCATGACGCTTCCGGCCCGTATTTCGTTCTGCGCACGATGTCTCGAGGGGAACCGACCCTCAGCGACAAGGAATCTGTCAAGCCTCATCAAGCAGCGCCTTCATCGTTTCCACGACATTCTCAGCATCCAGCCCATAGCGTTTGAGCAGCGCGTCTCGATTGCCCTGGGGCACATATCGCCCGTCGAAACCCAACCGCTTGACATGTTTGGGCATCATACCCTTCTCGGCGAGATGGGAAATCACCATCGAGCCAAGACCGCCTTGGAGCGTCGATTCCTCATGAATGAGAAGAGCCTCGCCCGAAAGAGACGCGAGCGCGGTCTCATCGAGAGGCTTGATGAAGCGGGCATTGAGAAGCGACACATCAAGCCCTGAGGCGTCAAGACGCTCTCGTATCGCGTCTATATGGTCGCCAAACGCTATGATGGTCCCTTCTTCGCCTTTTCGGACCCACTTCCATGACGTATCCTCGATCGGCTCCGACATGGCTTTGATTGAAGCGTTCCGGACCGTTTTCCTTGGATAACGGATGGCGATCGGGCCAGCGTCATGACGGTGAAAGGCATAGTCGATGGCGGCTTTCAAGGCCGCCGGAGATTCGGGGTGGGCGATGGTCATGTTCGGTATGGACGCAAGCATGGGGATGTCGTAGATGCCCTGGTGGGTTTCCCCGTCCCCGCCGACAAGACCGGCCCGGTCGATGCCGATCACCACCGGGGCTTTGAGTCTTGCCATGTCGTGCACAATCTGATCATAGGCGCGTTGCAGGAAAGTCGAATAGACCGTAAAGAACACTTGCACGCCGTCCTTCGCGAGATAAGTCGATACGAGCGCGGCGGTGGACTCCGCGATGCCGGTGTCGATGAGTTTTCCGGGATGGGCCTTTTCAAAGGCGTAGAGTTCGGCTCCGCCTTTCATCGCCGGGGTGACCACGAAGAAATCCGGATGGTCGTCGGCATGGGTCTGAAGATGATCCGCGACGATCCGGCTGTAGGTGCTGACACCGTTCTTGCCCTCGTCATGGAAGACGCCGTTGGTGATGTCGAACGGTTTCGCCCCATGCCATTTGCCAGTGGTGTCGAGTTCCGCAGGAGCGTATCCCTTGCCTTTTTGCGTCCTCACATGGATGACGGTCGGCTGGTTGTTCTTCTTCGCGGTGTTGAGGGCCCGAAGAAGCTGTTTGAAGTCGTGACCGTCAAGAGGCCCATAATATTGGAACCCGATTGATTCGAAATAGGTGGTTCCCGTGAGAAAGCCTTTGAGTCGATTCTCGACTTTCGAGGTGAGGGGGCGCAGTTTTCGTGGGACCAACCGGTTCGTTTTCCTTCTCAAAGAACGATAAGAGCTCTTCATGCGGATTTTTGTGAGCATCCTGGCGAGATGACCGACATTCTTAGAAATGCTCATCTCGTTATCGTTCAGTATGATGATGGGGGTCTTGTTAGGATAATGCCCGAGGAAATTCAGGCTTTCAAGCGCGACACCGCTTGCCAGTGCGCCGTCGCCGATCAATGCCACCACGTGGTTTGGCGATGATGTGTGCTCCTTCGCGAACAGCATGCCCGCCGCGGCACCGATCGAGGTCGAGGAGTGCCCGGCTTCGAACACATCGTGTTCGCTCTCCGCATGCTTCAAAAACCCTGAAAGGCCGTCGAGCTGTCTCAAGGTGTTGAACCTTGAAGCCCTCCCTGTGAGGATCTTGTGGACATAACTTTGATGCCCTACATCGAAAAGGATTCTGTCCGTCGGTGAGGAGAAGACCTTGTGGAGGGCGATGGTGAGTTCGACAACCCCCATGTTCGAAGCGAGATGACCGCCGGTCTCACTCAAATGATCGACCAAAAAAGCGCGAATCTCGCTGGAGAGCGCTTCAAGTTCCTTTATGGACAGGTCTTTTAGGAAACCCGGGTTTTGGATGCTATTCAAATCCAAGGCAATCAACTCTTTCTAGTCTTCTTCTCCCTCGATGCCGAAAGGTTTCTCACCTTGGTCTGTCATTTTCCTGGTGAGGGCCTTCTCGGCATGTTCGAGTTTGGCATGGCAGGCTTTGGAGAGTCTCATGCCCTCTTCATATTTCTTCACGGCCTCCTCAAGTGGAAGTTCGCCGTTCTCAAGCGCCTTGACGACTTCTTCCAGCGAATCCATGAGGGTTTCGAAGCTTTTCTCTTCAAGGGTTTCTTTTGGTTCTTTCTCTTCGTTCATCAGAATTCCTCCTTATCAAGGACTTTCACAGTCAATGTACCGTCTTTGAGCCGCATGTCGAGGGTGTCCCCCGGTGCGACGTCGCTTACGGATTTGATGATGACGCCCTCTTTGCGACTCAAGGTGTAGCCTTCTTCCAATAGCCGCATCGGGTTGTTGTAGGACAAGGCTTGAAGGTGGGTTTCAAGGGCATTTTTCCTGTTTTCCAATACTCTTGAAGCCGCGCGTTCTCCGCGTGCGTCAAGTTCCTTCAAACGCTCATGTTGACGTTTCAGACGTTCCATCGGATGAAGGGTCATGAGTCTCTTGTATAGAGCGTCCAATCGGTTTTCCATGGGGGCGATGATTCTCACGGGGTCTTTGAAGACATAACGTTCGTTCGCATATGCGAGACGTCTCTTGCGTTCTTTAAGGCGTTGTCCGAGGGCGTCCTTAAGCCGGTTCTTGCGTTGGTCGATTTCACGGATCAGAGCCATCTGGTCAGGTACCGAAATCTCTGCAGCGCCAGAAGGGGTAGGGGCCCGCTTGTCCGCGACAAAATCTGAGATCGTGAAATCCGTCTCATGGCCGACCGCGGATATGATGGGGAGTTCACAAGCGTATATCGTCTCGGCCACCGCTTCTTCATTGAATGCCCAGAGGTCTTCAATGGAACCGCCGCCACGTCCGAGAATGATCAGGTCGTTGTCGGGGTTCCTCTCAGCTTTTTGGATGTTTTCTACAATCTCGCTTACGGCGTATTCCCCTTGGACCGTCGTCGGATAGACGAGGATCTTCACAAGCGGATAACGGCGGTTGATGATATGGATGATGTCGCGCACGGCGGCACCGGTGCCGCTTGTGAGAACGGCGATCTGTCTCGGATAGGGTGGCAGGGGCTTTTTGTGCGCGGGGTCGAAATACCCTTTCTTCTCAAGGTCACCCTTTAATTGCAGATAGGCCTGATAAAGGTTTCCGAGTCCCGTTTTCTCCATGCTCGAGACATAAATCTGATAGCTGCCCGCGACCTCGAAGACACTGACATACCCTCTCACGATGACATTCATGCCGTCTTCTGGGCGGAATTTGACCGTCCGTGCCTTCTGAGCGAACATGATGCAGCTGATCTGGGTTTTGTCATCTTTCAGCGTGAAATAGAAATGGCCCCTGGCATTGTGTTTGAAATTCGAGACCTCCCCTTCGACAAGGAGGTCTTTCAGGTGCCTATCGTGGTCGAACTTGTATTTGATGTATTTGGTGAGGGCGGTGACACTGAGCGCTTTTTTCTCCATCGTCTCACGCTTCTTCCAAGGCTTTTTTCACGTTGTCGAGCACGCGGTTGTTGAAAGAGACGTGTTTCCTGTCCCCTTCATCGGAGTAACGCTTTGTAAGTTCGAGCGCTTCATTGATGGCGATCTCTCTACCTGTCCCGGTATAGCGCATCTCATAGACCGCGAGGCGGAGTATCGCCCGGTCGACAAAAGAAAGGCGGCGAAGGGACCAGCCTTTCAGATTTTCCATTATGAGCGCATCCACTTCTTCCACCCGGCCGATGATATCGGCGAGGGTGTCATTCACAAAGGCATGTGGAGAGGGGTCGTGCGCATAGTCCCCATGGATGTCCATCCTGTAGAGTTCTTCAACGATTTTGCCGCGCAGGTCACTTCTTGTGACGCGGCCTTTATCTTTATTTTGCATTGGCTTCACCTACTCATATGTTCATGGTAGATTTTACCATACAATGCCTTAAAGTGAAAGGAAAACCGCGCATGTGAAAAGAAAAGACGCATGAGAAAATCATGCGTCCTTTAGCGTTTTGCGCTCTATTTTTGCATCGGCAATGACTTCATGCGATGACGCGTCATGCCAAGCGAAATCGATGTGTGTATCTTCGACCCTCATGACGAGATACGTTTCGCCCTCGGTCCCTCTCGAGGAGCCGACCGATCCGGGATTGACAAGATAGCGACCCTGGCAGTGTTGGAACACGATGGTATGCAGATGGCCGAAAAGGGTGATTGAAACATCCTTTTGCACCATCTTGTGATAGAGCTTTTCAAGTCCGTTTTGAACATTCTGTCTATGGCCATGCACAAGAAGCGTCCTGATGCCTCCGAGCGTCATCACATGTTCATAGGTGAATCCCCCATCGAACGGGTAGTTCCCCTTGATGGCGATGATGTCGTGTTTTTCCATGAAAGAGCGTTTCATTTCCGAATCCCCGAGGCTGATGGTCACATCCGCATCCTCATGGGTCTTCACAATGTCCAGCAGGCGTTTTTTCGCACCGTGGACATCACTCAGAATCAGTGCCTTCATGTTTCATTCCCCCTTCTTTGGTGTTGACATCCATCCTGACCCTGCCATCCTCAAGTTGAATGATGCGATCGGTCTTCTCAGCGACTCGACGGTCGTGGGTGATCACGATGAATGTGGTGCCGTAAGTCTTGTTGATCTTTCTCAAAAGGTCGTAGACCACGTCCGTGGTCTTGCTGTCAAGAGACCCTGTCGGTTCATCCGCAAGCACGACGCTCGGGCGGTTGAGAAGCGCTCTTGCGATGGCGGTCCGCTGTTGCTGTCCTCCCGACATTTGCGAAGCGGGATTGTGGGCGACATGGGATATGCCGACGATCTCCATGAGTTCCTCCGCATAATCATCTATCTCTTTTGGCACTTTGTTCCTTCTGACCCTGTAGGGCATGAGGACATTCTCCTTGGCGGTGAACTCGGGCAGAAGATAATGGTATTGGAAAATGAACCCTATGGTCTTGTTCCTGAGCGCCGCAAGCGCCTTGTTGTCCATCGTGTCCGTGAGTTCGCCTTCGATGCTCACACGTCCGGAAGTGGGAAGGTCCAATGTGCCCATGATGTTCATGAGCGTGCTTTTTCCGCTCCCGCTCTGACCGATGATCGCATTGAAGGAATGCTTTTCGAATGCCAGGGAGACACCGTGAAGCACTTTGGTCTTGACAGAGGTCCCATAGACTTTCTCTATGTTTTCCAGTTGAAGGATTGTCTCAGCCATTTCGAATCACCTCTATGACCGAGAGTTTCGCGCTCTTACGGGCGGGAATGACTGCTGCTAGCACACTCGCGGTCATGGCGATGAGTGCGGAGAGTGCGATGAAGGGCGGATTGATATAAAGTGCGACCACCGGTGTGCCATCGGGATTGACAGCGAACTGTGTGAACATGAACGCCAGAAACAACCCCAGAAGGACGCCCAAAAACGCACCCATGACACCAAGGATGAGCCCTTCAAACAAGAAGATGAGGCTCGCCTTGCCATCCGTGATCCCCATGGCTTTGAGAATGCCGAGCTGCCTGGATTTCTGAAGCACCGTGATGGCGAGCACGCTTGAAATGCCTAAAACAACGGAAATCATGACGAAAACCTGTATCATGTTCGAAGAGACGCTCTGTCCTTCGAGGCCGGAGAGAAGATCCTGATTCTGAGCCTGCCACTCCGTCACGCTCACACCGCTGAAAGCTTGGCGAAGGTCTTCGGCGATGGCATCGCTTTTGAAGACATCGGACACTTGCATCTCATAAGCGGTGATGCCTTCGGTCTCAAACAAAGTTTGCGCCGAATCCAAAGAGGCGATCGCCCAGGATTCGTTTACTTGTGCGGTTCCAAGGTCGAAAGCCCCCACGATGGTCACCTCTCTCGAGGCACCGCCCGGAGGATTTGCGAAAAGGTCCAAAGTTTCCCCGACGGCTAGGTCTTCCTCTTCAATCAGCGCTTGACCAAGAATGATCTCATCTTCTCCGGTGGGAAGCCTCCCGTCTTTCAGACTGGCTTCGATGTCATAGATCGCTTCCGCTTCATCGAAATTCAAGCCTCTGATGAGCACTTGGGCGCTCCGTGCGGAATCCTGATCCGTGTTGAGGTTCCCAGGTCCCTCGAGGACGCGGTTCACGGCGGAGATGGAGGGATCAAACGCCCTGAGCGCCTCGTAACGTTCTGCGTCATCTTCCAGAAGGGTGTTCTTATCCTCTGCCCGGACGGTGATCTGAGACCGGTTCCCGATGGTCGAATCGATCAAGTCGTTCTGGAGCCCTTGTATCAGGGACCCGATGAACACTTGAACACTCACACCGACCGCGATGCCCACGGTGATGAGCGCTGTTTGAAGTTTCGAGGAAAAGAGGAACCGTCTCGCTATGTGAAAAGCGATCATTCAAGTCCCTCCTTCTTGATCATCGTTTCTATGGACGTATGGTCCCGGATGATATAGGTGACCTGGTCCTTGAAAGTTTCCTGATGACGGATGAAGCCTTGACCCGCACCGATGATGGTGAGGTCCTTGAAACGTGAGGCAACCGTGCGCAAGGCGCTGTGCACCTCAAAAAGATGGAAAGCGTTCGATACGCTCAGAACAAGATAATCGACTTTCAACGTTTCGAGTGCGTTCATAAGTGTCTCAACCGGTGTGTTCGCGCCGATGTAGGTGGTCTTGAAACCGTAATACGAGAGCATGTTGGCGCCGAGGACGGCGCCAAGTTCATGGTATTCCTCGCTCGGGCATACCACGAGAGCATGTCTGCCATTGGACTTGTGAGCGCTGTCCAACACATGTGGATAGCTCATCTCGATGAGCGTCCTGGCGATCGACGTCATCTGATGCTCGAGCCATATGCAGTCGAAATCGTCGTTCTCGCACTCTATGCCGTACATGATCGGTGTCAGCAGATCCTCATAGAACACAATCGGGTCCAATCCCTCCAGGAAAGCCTTTTGAACCATGCGTACAGCGTCTGATTTCCTGTTTTCACGCATTGCGCGATCAAGGTTTTGTTTGAATGACTCCATGTTTCATCCCCCTCGATGGTTTCAGTGGTCCTAAGAAGTATTGTTTTAGCGGTCGCCTTTCAGGAAATCAGCCACTTTCCTCAAGGCCCGTCTTCTGTGGGATATGCCGTTTTTTACATCCATGCCGAGAGTCGCAAGAGTCTTCGAATGGCCCACGGGTATGAAGACACTGTCGTAACCGAAGCCCTCTTCCCCTTCTATGCTTGTATGGATATAACCATGAAGCGTCCCTTCGAAACTGAATTCGCGATCATCAGGCATGATGAGCACCATGATGGTCTTGAAGGCGGCGGCGCGGTTCTCCTTGGTGGCCATCTTCTTGATCAGAAGCAGGTTGTTGTCCTGGTCCTGAGCACTGTCGGAGAACCGTTTGGAATGAACACCCGGCGCACCGCCAAGGGCTTCTACTTCGAGTCCGGAATCGTCTGCGAGGACGATGTAGTCGGTGGTCCTTCGAACCGCGCGCGCTTTCAACAAAGCATTCTCACGCAGCGTCCTTCCGGTTTCCTCGATATCCGGCATGTCAAAGTCGAGCAGGGAATAAAGCTCGTAACCAAGGTGTGTCAGTGCAGGCCTGATCTCTTTCAGCTTAGCCTCGTTTTTCGTCGCGACAACAATCCTTTTCATGAAGGCGCCTCCCGCCATTGACTTTACTTATGACCATTTTACCATTATTTTTCCGTCATACAAAGTTTTCCAGCCCACGAAGGGGGTTTTTGTTTAACAAATCACCCCCCTGTGATATAATGATTTACAAAGGACGGTGAGCCCGACGATGCTGAAAAAACTCTTCAATTCCTTGAACAGAGGCATTATCGCCATATATATCCTGACATTCATGGTCATTCCCCTCCTGCAGTTGGTCGCCTACATCGCTCTTCCCTCGATATTCGAGGACGAGGCGGCGTTGACTTCCTTCTCCGCAGGTTTGAACCTTTTTTGGTATCTGACCCTGACGGTGATTCTGTTCAGGTTCGCGTGGATCTATCTTTTCAAGAACCAGTGGGTCTATTTCACAAAGAACCTTAGACGCTCCATTTTGCTCGTGTTGCTCGGTCTGATGCTCATGTTCGCGATGAACATGTTCATCAACACCGGCTTCGCCATATTCGATCTCGAGATCGCGAGTGAGAATCAGGCGGCTTTGGAGGAAATCCTCATGGGGAGGACCTTCGACATGATCGCCATCGTCATCTTCGCTGGACTGCTTGCGCCCATCGCGGAAGAGATCGTCTTCAGAAAGGGCGTTTACGGCATCATACACAAACGTGCCGGGAACTTGGCCGCCATCCTCGGAAGCGGCATCCTCTTCGGACTCATCCATATGACAAGCGAACTCACGAATGTCGCCGGCATGATTCCATATTTCGGACTAGGGATAGTGCTGTCTTATATTTATTATTTCTCCTCGAAGATGATTTTTGTTCCCATCCTGGTCCACGGGGTCATGAACATCATTGCCATAGCTGGTCTGATTGCTATGTAAAACGCACCCTGGTCAGGGTGCGTTCATTATCATCGATTCAATGGTCTTGTCCTGGAAAAGTTTGGCGAAATACATCGCATCATGGTGGAAACAGTCAAGATCCTCCAAGGTGACACCCTGGTTGATCAGACACTCCATGAGCCGGTAATCCCCAAAGATAAGCGCATAGAACAAGGGACGGTTCTGATAATAATCCTTTTCATCAAGGGCCTTTCTCCTATGGATGTATACTTCGGCCTCATCGAAACGACGAAGTCTGAGCAGTCTCGCAAGAGGCTGCTTTTTCATTTCCGCGTCAATTTCAGGGGCGTTATCATACCTGGTGAACAGCATCTCAATCTCACCGTTGTCGCGGGCATAAGAGCGCGGAGTGCTTCCGAACGCATCTGCCTCCTGGGCGCTGAGCCCGAAATCAAGGTAGGCTTTCACCAGGTCGCTTTTGCCTTTGGCGGCCGCTCTGTGAAGCGGCGTCTCATAATAGCGGGTTCGGATGTAGGGGGAGACTTTGAGTGTCCGGATGAATTTCAACATGCGCAAATCCGCATGTTGCGCGCAGACATGATGAAGCGATTCAAACTGATGGGACAAGACATGCGGTGAAGTGCCGGCATCATAGAGGGTTTTCAACGTTTGGGGCCTGTTGCTCATGACAGCATAAAAAAGCGCATTTTGTCCATTCGCATCAAGCGCATCGGCATCCGCACCATATTCGATCAGTTTCTCGATGAGTGGAGCATGGCCCTTCTGGGCCGCAACCATGACCGGAGAGGTTTCTCCGCGGTTGACAAGGTCCGGTTTCGCCCCGGCCTCAAGAAGGATTTCCGCCTCCTCGAGCGCCCCGATGGAAGCCGCATGATATAGAGGGGTCTCCATGCTTCGGTTCATCCGGTTCGGATCGGCGTTTTCCCGAAGCAGGTGCTTGAGCACGCGTCTCGAACGGAACCTTATGGCATAGAAAAGAAGACTCTGATCCTTATCGTCCACCATGTTGAGCATAGAGGCATCCAGTTTGGCCGGGTCATCAGCCTTGATGGCCTCGATGGCCTGATCCGGCATTGCATGTCTTCTTCTCATCGGCATCACCTACAAGTGTAGCGTATCACACTCCAAAAAAAAATGCCATAAGACATGGCATTTTTTATGGGACTGTGATTATCTGACTGCCTCTTTGAGGACTTTTCCTGCCTTGAAGGCCGGAGACTTCTGAGCAGGGATGGAGATTGAAGCGCCGGTTCTCGGGTTGTGCCCTACACGAGGTTTGCGTTCGCGCACTTCGAAAGTGCCGAAACCGGTGAGTACAACCTTGTCGCCTTTTTCAAGAGATTCTTGGATGGCATTGAGAGTTGCGCTCAATGCTGCTTCCGCATCTTTTTTTGTCAGTCCTGAAGCATCTGCTACTTTTGCCACGAGTTCTGTCTTGTTCATGTCTTAAAAAACCCTCCTTATTTATTTGAACTGAACTCATTATATCAATGAAAAATGGGCTTTGCAAGTAAATATGGCTAATTAAAGGGAAAATTGGGGTTTTTCGATAAAATCAGGGTCTTTTTTCCTCTTTCGACTCCCTGTTAAGCAAGCGCGAAAAGACCTCCTCAGGCGTGATTCGGTGGAATACGACGTCATAGACGGCATTGATGATGGGGGTGTCCAAATTCCGTTCTTCTGCCAAGAGATGGGCGGCCTTGGCTGTCCGGATACCTTCAACAACCATCGTCATGGAGTCAAGGACAGCGTTGAGGTCCTTGCCCTTTCCGATCTTGTATCCGGCCTGGAAATTCCGCGAGTGCTCCGAGGTGCAGGTCACGATCAAGTCGCCGATTCCAGAAAGCCCCATGAGGGTGTCCTTGGAGGCACCGAGTTCTGTGTAGATGCGCCCCATCTCAATGAGCCCGCGGGTCATCAGGGCCGAAACCGCATTGTCTCCGAGTCCCTGTCCACGTACAATACCCGCAGCCAGCGCGAAGATGTTCTTGAGTGAGCCTCCGAGTTCCACACCTTTGACATCGGTCGAGGAATAGACCCGGAAATAGGATTGATTGTGAAAAAGCTTCTGTACACGTTCGGCATCTTCTATGTATGTAGAGGCGCTCGTGACAAGGGTGGTCATCCCCTTGATCACCTCTTCGGCGTGAGAGGGACCGCTAAGGGCCACAAAAGCGCGCAAATGGTCTTTCGGGACTGTGCTCTGGAAGATCTGGGATATCCTGAGGAATGTTTTCGGTTCAATGCCCTTGGCCGCATTGATGAATGTCTTCGGGGCATCCAGGTGGGGGATGACAGCTTCGAGTGCCGGTCTCAGAACCTTTGTCGGCACGACAAAAAGCAATGTGTCGCTATGGGTCACGGCCTTTTGAAGATCGGTCGTGGCTTGGATGGTTTTTGGGATGTATTCATTCAGTTGTATGCACACGTGCAGCGTGTTGATCTTATCCACGATTTCCTCATTGACATCGTAGACCAGCACATCATGGTGATTGTCGGCGAGCACCTTGGAAAGCGCAAGTCCCCATGATCCGCCACCGATGACAGTGATATCCATATCAGTCACGCCTCCTCAGCACGATATTTATGGGGCACCCCTCAAAACCGAACGCCTGTCTGATCTGATTCTGCAAATAGCGTTTGTAGGAGAAGTGCATCCATTCGGTGTTGTTCACAAAAAGGATGAACGTCGGAGGACGTGTGTCCGTCTGGGTGCCGTAATAGACTTTGATGATGCCTCCGTTATGGCTTTTCGGAGGGTTCATGTGCACCGCGTCATTGAGCACGTCGTTCAGCACGCTTGTCTGGACACGTTTGGTGTATTGGGTGAACACATTGTTGATGACGGGGAAAAGGGTGTTGAGACGCTGCTTTTTGAGCGCCGAGAGATAAATGATCGGCGCGTAGGTGAGAAACTGGAAGTGTGCGCGAATCTCGTCCTCCCACTTGTTCATCGTACGGTTGTTTTTCTCGACAGCATCCCACTTGTTGACTACGATGATGACGGCCTTGCCCGCCTCGTGGGCGTAGCCGGCCACCTTCTTGTCCTGTTCGATGATGCCGATCTGGGCATCGATGAGCACGAGTGCGATGTCGGAACGCTCGATGGCGCTCATGGCACGGAGCACACTGTATTTCTCAGCCTTCTCATATACTTTTCCACGGCGGCGCAGACCCGCGGTGTCGATGATGGCGTAGGTCTGTTCATCCTTGGTGAAAACCGAGTCAATGGCGTCTCGGGTGGTGCCTTCGATCTCGCTCACAATGACACGCTCTTCTCCAACCAAGGTGTTCATCAATGTGCTTTTCCCCACATTGGTCCGGCCGATGAGACAAAGCCGGATGGTGTCTTCCGCATAGGGCTCCTCCGGCATTTCCGGAAGATTCCTGATCACTTCATCCAACAGGTCTCCCACTCCGATGCCGTGCGCGGAACTTACCGGGAAAGGGTCTCCGAGCCCTAGGGCGTAGAATTCATACAGTGCATCCTTCAGCATGACATCATCGACTTTGTTGACGGCGAGGATGACAGGTTTATCGGCTTTGTAAAGCATACGGGCGACCATCGCGTCCTCATCGGTCACGCCGACTTTCACATCGACGACGAAGACGATGACATCCGCCTCCTCTATGGCGATCTCCGTCTGGGCCTTGATGTCATGAACAAAAGGGGCATCGTCAAAGTCGATGCCCCCGGTGTCTACAATGTTGAACGCGCGTGTGAGCCATTCGCCTCGGGCATAGATCCTATCACGGGTCAAACCGGGGGTTTCATCCGTGATGGAGAGCCTTTGGCCGATGATGCGGTTGAAGAGGGTCGATTTGCCGACGTTCGGGCGGCCGACCACAGCAACAGTTGGAATCATGGCGATCACCTATTTTTTCATGTCTTTGAACTTGTCAGCGAAGAGTTCCCCGAGTGTCTGGGATTGGTCTTCCTTGTTCTCGCTTTTAAGATGTTTCTTGTATTCGTCGCGGATGCTCTTCTGGTCATGCTGTTTCTTCGAGAGCACCATCTGCCAGTCCTTCTTGCTGAACTTGAGGACGGTGGCATTGATGACATCCCCTTCCTTGAGGGCCTCTTCGACGGAAGCGATATGTTTTTCACTGATCTCGCCGATCGGAAGGAAGCCATACACGCCCTGCACTTCTATGAGCGCTCCGTTGGATTGGATTGTCTTCACCTCTCCGGAGACGGTCTCCCCGACCTTGACGCTGACATCCTCCCAGGGATTGTATTCAAGATGTTTCTTCGAAAGCTGCATGCGTTTCTTGTCGGCGTCGATGGAAAGGATTTGGGCTTCCACTTCGTCCCCGACATTCACATTCCCCGCAAGATTGAAACGGGGGTTCCATGAATAATCGTTCTTGTGGATGATGCCGGCGACGTCCGGTTCCACTTCGACCAGGATGCCGAATTGCATCTTCTTGACGACTTTGCCGGTCACCTTGTCACCGGTCTGGTGGTTTTTCGCGAATTCATCCCAAGGGGTGGGTTGAAGGGCTTTGAGTGAGAGCCCGCGTTTCTTGCCTTTGGCCTCGATGACCTTGACTTCGAGCTCGTCGCCCTCTTTGACGACTTCCGAAGGCTCCTTGATGCGATGATGGGACATCTCGGAAATATGGAGAAGTCCTTCGACGCGGCCCAGGCGGATGAAGGCCCCGTAAGGCATCAGTTTCGAAACGGTACCCTTCACGACATCGCCTTCATTGATGTTTTCGAGCTCCTTGTCCTTTTCAGCCTTCTCGATCGCTTTCTCCACGGCGCGACGGGACACGACGATTTTCTTTCGGCTGATCTCGATGATCTTGACATCGAGGGTTTGTCCGACATAATCCGCAAGGTTCTCGGTATAACCCTTGGACACTTCCCGAGCCGGCATGAACATGTCGAATCCGAAAGCCTTGACGATGAGTCCGCCCTTGTTGTGTTCCTTGACGGTGGCTTCAAAGATTTCGTCCTGTTCGAATTTGTTTTGCAGTTCCTCGAAGATTTCCTCTTCTTCTATTTCAAGTCTGGAAAGGAGCACAAGACCTGCGTCATCATCTTTCTTCTTGACGATGGCCTCGATTTCGTCGCCTTCCTTGACCAGTTCATGGCAGCTTGTGTAATTTTTCCGGGTAAGGTTTTCAAGATCGATGGTGCCTTCGGTCGTGTAGCCGATATCGACGATGACTTCCCCGTCCTTGACCTCATACACTTTACCTTTTACCTTCTGACCCTCTTGGATGTTCTTGAGATTAAACTCTTGCATTTGAATCTTCCTCTCTTACTTTCACTTCAATAGTCTCTATCACTTCTTCGATACCCATGCGTGATGTGTCCACCACCACGGCATCCGAAGCGGGTTTTAAAGGGGAGTTGACACGGTTCGTGTCGAAATCATCCCTTTTGATGATCTCCTGTTTGAGATCCTCGAGCGGAATATGGATTCCGCGTTTTGCGTTTTCCTTGAAACGTCTCTGAGCGCGTGTCATGACATCCGCCGTCAGGAAGAACTTGAAATCCGCTGTTGGCAGGACGTTATAGCCGATATCCCGGCCGTCCATTACGACATCGAGGTCGTCCGCGAGCAGTTTCTGCCTGTTGACAAGAACATCCCTCACACGTTGGTGTGAGGAGACAAGCGAGACGTTATTGGAGACTTCACGGGAACGGATCTCATCGCCGAGCGGCGCGCCGTCCATGGTGAGGTTTCCGGCTTTATAATCAAATCGCGTGTCGCTGAGGAAGTCGAAAGCCGCTTCGTCGTTCAGGTCGACATTCAGCCGCATCGCTTTCCATGTCACCGCCCGGTACATGGCTCCGGTGTCGATGTATGCGAATCCGAGGTGGTCCGCCAGCCTTTTTGCGATGGTACTCTTGCCAGCGCCTGCGGGGCCATCTATAGCGATTTGGGTAGTTTCCATTGCATCACCCTCTTTACAATCAGTCACATTATATCACATTTGCTGTTTTCTCAATACCACTATTGTACGTTATTTGTCCTTATATTTCAAAGGGAAACATGACATCTGTATAGGTTTGAACCTTGTCTTGATAATGAAAAGGCTTTTATGCTATACTCTGTATAAATACACTGAGTACTTGTCTGTTTAGACAAAAATATTTTGAAACGGAGGCAACTTATGACACCATTCATTTTGTCGGCACTCGCGTTCGGCATGATCGCCATGCTGTACTCTGCGGTGCTTTTTTACAAGATCAAGAAAGTCGAAAAAGGCAATCCTGATGTCATCGAGATCTCCGGCTATATCCGGGAAGGGGCGATGGCCTATCTGTCGAGACAATACAGGATTATGGGGCTTTTTGTCTTCATCCTCTTCTTCGTGATCGGTTTTTCCATCAACTTCCATACCGCGGGCGCATTCGCCTTCGGATCGGTGTTGAGTGCCGGAGCCGGTTATCTGGGCATGAGGGGGGCTGTGGCGGCCAATTCAAGGACTGCGACAAGCGCTGAAAAAAGCGGCATGAACAAAGCGCTTGACATAGCCTTCAGCGGTGGCGCCGTCATGGGGATGGCCGTTGTCGGGCTTGGCCTTACCGGACTGGTGGCCTATTACCTGATCGCCACGCACCTTTTCGCACTCGATACTGAAACCATGACAGCCGTCATGAGCGGTTTCGGTCTGGGTGCTTCTTCCATCGCGCTCTTCGGTCGCGTGGGCGGAGGCATCTACACCAAAGCCGCGGACGTCGGAGCGGATCTGGTCGGCAAGATCGAGACAGGCATCCCGGAAGACGACCCGAGAAACCCCGCCGTCATCGCCGACAACGTCGGGGATAACGTCGGAGACGTCGCAGGCATGGGCGCGGACCTTTTCGAGTCTTACATAGGGTCGATCCTTGCGGCCATGACGCTCGGCGTGTTCCTGCAAGGCCTGGGCGGAACGGCCTATCCACTACAAGGGGCGCTGTTCCCGCTTTTCCTGGCCGCGGTGGGCATCATCGCCGCCATTCTGGGCACGGTCTCGATCCGTACGAAGAAGGCCGCAAGGCCGCATACCGTTCTAAAAGTCGGGACGTACATCGCAGGGGCTTTCTTCATCATCTTTTCACTGCTTCTCACATGGTATTATGTCGAACAGGGCTATTTCAAGGATTTCGGTCCCTTCCTCGCGATCATAGCCGGGCTCGCTGTTGGCATCATCATTGGTTTCATCACTGAGATCTACACCTCAAGCGATTACCGGAAAGTCAAGGGGATCGCCAAGCAAAGCGAGACCGGACATGCGACCAACATCATCGGGGGGCTTTCGATCGGCATGGAATCCACTGCAATCCCCATCCTGATGATCAGCGGCGTGATCGTACTCTCCTATTCGGTCGCAGGTCTTTATGGCATCGCACTTAGCGCCGTGGGCATGCTTTCCACTGCCGCTATGACCATCGCGATAGACGCTTACGGCCCGATCGCGGACAACGCCGGCGGCATCGCGGAAATGACAGGGATGGGCCCTGAAGTGCGCAAGATCACCGATGAGCTGGACAGTGTTGGAAACACGACCGCCGCCATCGGAAAAGGCTTCGCGATCTCTAGTGCTGCATTGACTTCACTTGCATTGTTCAGCGCCTTCGTCCAAGCAGCCGGCATCACCGCCATCGACATCACCGAACCGAAAGTCATTGTCGGCATACTCATCGGAGCGATGCTTCCCTTCCTCTTCAGCTCACTCACAATGAGCAGCGTCGGAAGGGCCGCTTCCAAGATGATCGACGAGGTGCGCCGTCAGTTCAAGGAGCTTCCGGGCATCCTTGACAGGACAGAAAAGCCTGACTATGCACGCTGTGTCGACATTTCGACAAAAGCCGCCTTGCAGGAAATGGTGCTTCCTGGATTGCTCGCGGTCGGTACGCCCTTGCTTGTGGGTTTCCTTCTCGGAAGCGAAGCGCTCGGCGGCCTCTTAGCAGGGGCCCTGGCCAGCGGCATCTCCATGGCGATCTTCATGGCCAACAGTGGCGGTGCATGGGACAATGCCAAGAAATTCATTGAAGAGGGCAACCATGGAAAGAAAGGCAGTTTCGCCCATAAAGCCAGCGTGACCGGTGACACGGTTGGCGACCCCTTCAAGGATACGAGCGGCCCCTCGATCAACATCCTCATCAAGCTGATGACCATCATCAGTCTCGTGTTCGCGGGCGTCTTCGGTTCCGGCATCCTATCCGGTTTTTTCTAAATCTGTTTCATACGTGGCTTCCACAAAAAAACGAAGTGTCCATCAGGATGGCACTTCGTTTTTTGATTGAACGGTTGCGTGGGGCTGTTTGGACTTTTCCTTTTGGTGTCTCATGTAAAGCGAATGGATCACGATGATGAGTTTGATCATGAAAAGGGCGAGAAGCACATACCCCGCAAGGTCCTGCGCGACAACGTCTCCTGACGCTCTCACGGTGATTGAAAGCACGCCGGAGGCTTCGACATCACTGACTGTGCCTTCAAGGTTCGAAAGCTGTGAAAGAAAGGAGAACTTGGTCACGAGCACAAGACCCAAACCGTAAATCAAAGTTTGAGAACGCGGTTTTTTAAGGATCAGACCCATTACAATCAATACGAGAAACCCGGTCAGAACCGGCACATAAGTGACGGTTTCCCCTGTTCCGAGGGATTCGAATGTGAACAAGGCAGTCTCTCTTGTGATGCGCACGTCGCCATCGCCGACAAAACTTCTCAGCGGGAAGACCGCAGTGAATATAAGATGCAGTAGCGCAAGTATGGTGATAAAAAGAAGATCTTTCTGGAATCCATTCCATTTGGCCATGGAAAAACCTCTTTCTAAAATAGTGTATGCATGTCATCTTATTTTGCAGTGCCATTTTATCATGGTTCAACCGCTTTGCAAAAAGCTTTTGAAAAGTAAGCGTTTGAATGTCGGTTGCCGCCCTTGTTGATGAAGGCGTCTTACAGAGGATGCGGGTGTGAAGGCAATTTGGTCACTTCCGGTTATTCCGCTTTTCATCAACGAGAAGCCGGAGCTTCTTGAGTTCATGCGGGGTGACCCTTCGATAGGTGCCTTTCTTGAGACCTTCAAGTGTCAATATGGCGAAGCGTGTGCGCTTCAATTTCAACACGGGGTGTCCCATCGCTTCGAACACGCGCTTGACATGATGATACTTGCCTTCAGTGACGATGAAAGTGAGCCGGGTGGTCATCTGTTCCGTGTTGTAGGTGACATCGTGAATCTTTGAGCGCTTGGTCTTTTCACCGTCGAGCCTGATGCCCTTGGCGATCTTTTTGGAGGTCTCTTTTCTCAAAAGCCCCTTCACGGTGACCTCATAAGCCTTCTCAATATGGTTTTTCGGGTGTGTGAGCGCGTTGGTGAGATCCCCGTCATTGGTCAGGAGGAGTACGCCGGACGTGTCATAATCAAGGCGTCCGACGGGATAGACCCTCGCCGAGGTATCGATGTAGTCGAGCACCGTCCGGCGGTTCTTCTCATCGTCAGTGGTGCTCACACAGCCTTCAGGCTTGTAAAAGAGGAAATATTCCTTTTCCTCGTAGCTGAGGGGACGGCCATCCACGGTGATGGTGTCTTTTTTTGTGGCTTTCGTACCGAGGGTTCTTACGGTCTCGCCGTTCAAGGCGACACGTCCCTCCTCGATCAGTGTCTCGGCTTTTCTTCTCGAACAAAGGCCGCTTTGCGCTATCAGTTTATGGATACGTTCCATGATCAGGTCTCCTATAGGTTATTTTTCTCTTCGGTGTCGTTTTTATCCGCCTCGACTTCCTCTACGTAGAGGTGGACATATTTGATTCTACGCTCGCGGATTTCCTTGATGATGAATGTCAGGTCGAATTCGGGGGAAGGGCTGTCGGCGTCATAGCGCACGATGCGCTGACGGATGGTATAGGTCATGTCCACTTCCGGGACTTCTTCGAATTGTTCAAAAAGCCAGCTTCCCAGGTTCTTCTCAGGTGTGTCTGGGCTCTCGCCCAGTTCCAGTTGGTCGAACAGGTCACCAAGCTCGATATCGGCATTGACGCCGTATTCATGGTCGGTGATCTGTTTGAGGAACTCATCGTCGATATCATCATGTTCGTCGTAGATCTCACCGACCAGCTCTTCAAGCGCATCTTCCATCGTCGCGATGCCGCTGGTGCCGCCAAATTCATCACTGACGATGGCAAGGTGGGAGTTCTCGCGTTGCAACGTCTCGATCAGCGTGTCAGCTCGCATGGATTTCGAGACGAAGACGGCGGGCTTCATGAGTTCTTTGATGTTGATTTCCTTGCCCTTGATGAGGTAAGTGAAGAAATCACGTTCAGTCAAAATGCCGACCACGTGGTCGCGGTCCTTCTCATAGACGGGAAGGCGTGATAGCTGGTTATCGAAGAATTTCTCCTGTATCGACTCGATCGATTCGTCGACCTCGACGGACACCATGTCGACGCGCGGGGTCATGATCTCATAGACTTTCTTCTCCCCGAGGTCAAGCACGCTTTGAAGCATCTCGGCCTCTTCTTCATCGATCGACCCTTCTTCTTCCATCGTGTCAATGATGGTCTCGAGTTCGTCCTCGCTCACACTTATGGTCACACGGTTGTCCTGCCGCAAGAAGAGTTTACGGATCTTCACGAACACCCAGGTGATGGGGTGGAGTATCTTCATGAAGATATAAAGGGGAGGGCTGATGCGAAGCGAGATCTCATCCGCATGCATCTTCCCGAAGCTTTTCGGAATGATTTCACCAAAGACCAGGATGATTGCTGTCATGACCCCTGTGTTGAAGAGGGTCACGAGAAGTTCGCTGTCCACGAAGATGCGTGAAAAAATGCTCGCGGAAATAGTCGCGAGCGCGACATTCACAAGATTGTTTCCGACGAGGATGGTCGTCAGTGTGTAATCAAAGCGGGAATGGATCCAAAAAGCGCGCTTCGCGCCTCTTCTGTGGTTCTCGATGAAATGCTTCAACCGGATGGGGTTCAAGCTTGAGAAGATGGTTTCGCTCATGGAGAAAAAACCTGAGAAGAAAAGCAGTATTACGAGTACGATGACGCTTGCGGGCGATATGTCACTGACCGCCAGGATCGAGTCGGATAAGTCCAATTATGGGTCACTCCTCTATGCTTTGGCGCTGTATTTTCCGGTGCTTGTGTTGACGACTATGTCGTCCCCTTCGTCGATGAAAAGCGGGACCTGGAGCGTATAGCCCGTCTCTAATGTGGCGTCCTTGGTCGCACTGTTGCTTGCGGTGTTCCCTTTGACACCCGGGACGGATTCACTCACGTTCAATGTGACCTTCTCGGGCAGCTCGACGCCGAGGATCTCCTGTTCGTGGAAGATGATGCTTACGACCAAGCCTTCCTTGATGAAGTTCTTCTCGTATTCGATGCGGTCTTCGGGGAGTTCGAGCTGTTCGTAGGTATCGGTATCCATGAATACGAAACGGTCCTTGTCCTTGTAGATGAATTGCATCGAATGCTTTTCGATCATCGCGGTCTCGACCTTTTCGCCGGCACGCCAAGTCTTGTCGGTGATGTTTCCGTTTCTGAGATTCCTCAGTTTGCTTCTTACGAACGCGGGGCCTTTTCCGGGTTTCACGTGCTGAAACTCTATGACGGAATAAAGGTTTCCTTCGTGTTTGATGGTGAGGCCTGTCTTGAAATCATTGGTAGTGATCACAGTATCGTCTCCTTGTTGTATGGTCCGCGGATGCGAAACCCATCCTATTAGCTATTTTGGTATTATACTATATTTTACGCTTTCTTTTCAAACCATGAAGGCTTTTCCAGCGCGTTGAAACCATGAATGACATGAGTGAACGTGAAGCGTACCCTTTGGCGTTTCACACCCTGTGTAAGCTCCATGTCGGTGGTGGTTGCATTGCCTTGCTTTTTGAAGGACGTCTCTTGAATCTCGGACTTGTTGGCTATCTTCTTGAGGTCCGCAAGTTCGGTGCCGACCAGTTCGACATCCTTGGTCTTATCCTTGTTCACGTTGAACACTTCGATATGGGTGACATCCTCGAAAAGAATCATCGCGTTATCCGTCTGCATCGAGGCGTTCTCGGTGTTTTCGGGATGATTGGTCTTCACATCGATGTGCGAAAGTTCGAAAAGCGCATGGCGTTTGTCCACGATCCTGATCCGGTTCACCTGCACGTTGTAGAGCAGGATCGTGTCGATATGCCCTGCCATGCTATGATAGTAGTCCTCTTCGAATCGCTCCAGAAGGTCGGCGCTCTGAGGGTCCATGGAAGGAGTGAGCTCCTGTACCGAAATCCTGTTGTTCTCCACAAAGATCTTGTGCGGCCGCTTCTTCTCCCCGAAATGGCCCTGATAGTTGAATATGGTCTTGAGCGCTTCGAGGTGCGTGTCGTAATCAGGGAATCTGATGACACATCGTCCGTCATGGGTCTTCACTTTGAGATGGTTCTTCCGTGACTGCTTGACTTTGATGACATCTTTGAACATGTAGAGTCTGAAACGATGGAACATGGTCTGTTTGGCAAAAGCGTCGGTCGTCACGACGACCTTGCCAGTCTTCTTGTGGTTGATATGGATCAATGGCAACAGCAAAAAGGGGATGGCAAGATATCCCAGGTATTCGGGTTTCATCGCCTCTCTTGGAAGGACGCCGAACTGTTCTAAAAGATAAAAGGCGACCGCAAGAATGAATACCCCTATCGCCAAAAGGGCCTTTTTGGCGATCTTCCCTTTTTTGTCATAGACAATATAGGATGATAGAGGGCGACGTGTCTTGTCCATATACAGATTGAACAACTGTTTCATTTGCGGGCACTCCTCACATACAGAAAATTTCAGACCAGGAAATTCATGAGCACGACAGCGATTACGCTTCCAACGGGCGGCGTGAACAATGAACGGACCCAGAGTTTTTTCGATTCCGGCCCGGGTTTGACTGCCATCAGCCAAACAATGACCACTAAAGCGAAAAGCGGCCAGAGGACCAGACCGGTCCCAATCAGGAATGAACCTATAAAATAAAATTCCTTGGCGTGAAGGTAATAGCCGTAGATGAATGCTGCGACCATCATGAAACCGACCAGAGAGCCAAGAAAATATGGGTGTGGCATATTTGTTTTGTTCAACCTCCACACCTCCCACAATCAATGTGCAACAATATTATAGCATAAGTGCACTTTCAAACAAAGATGAAACGTCAAAGAATGGTGGACATTCCCATATCCTTTATGCCGTTTCGGAACCCTGCCGTCAAAGGTCTTCAAGTTTGATCGTCCGCACTTCGAAACTCCGAAGGTCTAGAAACAAAAGTCTGTCCTTCAAAGCCTCTTCCTTGCCGGAGAGAAGCTTCGAGATCTCACTGACCATGATATTCGCGATGACCCCCGGTGTGAATGTCGGACTCCCCTCTTCAGCCTCAACGCCTTCCTCCAAGGTCCGGTAATACTTCTCAAGAAGTCTTGAAGAGGGCATGCTTATGCCCACCTGACCGTACCATCCACCGATAGCGCCATGGATCAAGGGTTTGCCATGCCTTGAAGCGATCAGCTCCAGCTGTCGCTTCAGGGGAATCGCGTCAAGAGCATCCACGATGAGGTCCACATGGGCGAATACCGCTGGAGGCAACGTCTCAAACCGGTCGGCATAGACCTTGATATCCAAGTCCGGATCAATAGCGTGCAGAGCTTCCTCGGCGGCATACACTTTCTTCATCCCCAGCGTTTCCCTGGTGCAAAAAAGTTGACGGTTCATGTTGTCTTCTTCAAAACGGTCGTGGTCAATCAGCACAAGACGGCGCAGCCCCAATCTTGCAAGCCCGTTCGCAAGCATGCCGCCAAGCCCTCCTAGACCGACAATGGCAACGGTGCTCTCCATGATGTTTTCGAGCTCGCTGTCAGTGAACACTCCTAGATTCTTCTGAACCCTTTTTGACATGTACACCACTCCCTTTGGCCGTTGTATGAGACACGGCATCAATGCTATAATGCAGATATACAGGATTAGAGGTGAGATGATGATCAAAGTGCAGCTTGTCGGTAGACTCAAGCATCGCTATAAGGTACGCAACATCGAAGTTGAAGAAGGATCGATCGATGAGATCATCGATCAGATCATCGAGAAACACCCGGAAATAAAGCAAGAAGATCTCAAAAACGCGCTTCCCATCGTCAAACGGGATGGTTCGAATAAGGGAAAAACCAAGACGAATGCATTGAAACCGGGCGATACGCTCGTCTTCATGTCGCCTGTGGGCGGGGGATAGAAAACCGGCCAGCCTTTTGGCCGGCCTTTTTTTATCTTAGGCCACCATTGACACCAAGCAGTTGTCCGCTGATCATGCCGCATTCCACGCTCGAAAAGAAACTGACCGCGTAAGCGACATCCTCTGGTGACGCTTGTTTGCCTCTAGGTATCATGCTGATGTATCTTTTTTTCATGTCCGGGTCGAAATCCTTGGTCATTTCAGTCTCAATCATGCCGGGTTCCACTGCGTTTGCGGTGATACCGAAAGGTCCGAGTTCCTTCGCCAATGATTTGGTCAGTATGTTGATGGCACCTTTCGAGGCCCCGTAATTGGTCTTGTTGGCGCCCCCGTGACTGCCTGTGCCGCTCGATATGTTGACAATGCGTCCGTATTCCTGTTTCTTCATGTATGGAACCACGAGTTTTGACAGCAACCAAGGAGCCTTCACATTGACATCCATCACAAACTCGAAATCCTCATCGGGCATCTCATCGATCGGATTGTCCTTCAGAACCCCGGCATTGTTCACGAGCACATCGATGCGATCATACTTATCGACTGTTTTCTCTACGAGATTCTCCGCTTCTTTCCGTTTTGACAGATCCGCCTGCATGCGAACCGCTTCAAGTCCGTCCTCCAAGAGGGCATTCTCCAAACGTCTCGCAGCCTCTTCGTTCGCATGGTAATGCAATACCACGCGGAAACCGTCTTCCGCTAGCCTTTTCGCAATGGCGCTTCCAAGACCCCCGGATGCGCCTGTGACAATCGCTGTGCGTTCAAGCATGATATCGCCTCCTTTAATCATATTCTATCACACGCCCATGAATATTGACACCTGGATGATAAGGACAATTTGAATTGACAATGCCTTCTGGGTCTCATATAATACATCTGAATAGAGGTGTTCAACATGGAACAGACGTTTCGTATAGTCCTTCCCATTCTCGCCGGTTTCGTGATCGGCTATCTGTTATGGAAGGCCCGTCAAACAACTTTGGAATCAGTCCAGGAGCTCGAATGGGATACTTTCAAGCGCACGATGCGGAAGGGCCAGCTTGTCGACATCCGCAAAAAGAAAAAAGTGAAGGATGACAAGATCAAAGGGGCGCGTAATTTCTCCCCCGGAAGACTTAAAAGCAAACACCAGACAAAAGTCCCCAAAGACCAGGCGCTCTATCTTTATTGCGCCAACGGAAAAAAATCCAAACGCGTCGCCAAGAAGCTTTCCCAGAAAGGGTTCAAAGAGGTATACGTGCTCAAAGGCGGGCTCGAGGCAACCAAACGAAGCAATTAAAAACACGTTCAAATTGAACGTGTTTTTTTACAGAAACAAGACGAGATTCACTCCTTGAGTTCGATGCTGTCGAAACGGAAGGTGCTCATCTCTCCACGGGAACTCTCCAAACGCATGACGAGTCCGTGATCTTCACGACGGATATCAAGGTCGTTGATCACAAAAAGGCCATGGGTGACCTTGGCGCTCTCGATGTTGAAAGCATGCACATCGCAGAGAACCAGCTTGACGCGGGTGTCCTTTTCAAGCGAGGGATTGTGGTCCGAAAGGATGACCATCTCCAAAACGGTTCGTTCCCTGTCAAGCGTGACCCTCTCCAGATAACCGTCGTTGAAAATGGGGGGACCGCCCATCTTCTTGGCCAAAGCCGTCGTTTTGATGATGTCCAAAGCATACATGACAATCACTCCTCCCTTTCATTATACCGCGAGGTGATGAAACGTTCAATCCTGAAACGAAAAGCCGTTATCGGCAAAGACAGAAGCGTTTTTGCTGAGGCGTGCATAAAGATTTTCCGGCATGGTCTGACGGCGGAAAACCTTGTCCGCATGTCCCTTTTTCTCCAGATTTAGACCCGCTTTCGGGTCGGCGAGGATTGCTGTACCAAGCGCGAACAAGTCCGCGCCAAGCGTGTCAGCACGTTCCATGTCCGACCGATTGTCAAGCCCACCCGAAGCGATGAGCAGTTGAGATCGCTTCAGCCTTGCAAGTACAGGTTCCTTGGTCGCAGGGTGCCTCATGGATGTCTGGGCATAGTTCCTCAATGAAAGATGGACGTAGTCAAGGTCCTGGCTCTCGAGATAATCCACCAACTTATCCGTGTCTTCAAGGGTGATGCCGTCATCTTCTATCTCTTCGGGGGAAAGCCGATATCCCACAATGAATTCGGGTGTTTCTTTCTTGGTCGCATCCACCGTGCCCCTCACAATTTCGTCTATGAAGCGGAGCCGGTTCTCAAGTGACCCTCCGTATCTGTCGTTGCGCCTGTTCGAATGGCGGCTGAAGAACTGCTGAAGCAAATAAGTGTTCGCTCCATGAAGCTCCACGCCGTCGAACCCGGCCTTCTGCGCACGGACGGCCGCACTGATGAAATCATGGATGGTGCGCTCGATTTCGTCCTCGCGCATGGCGCGCGGGGTCACTTTGTTCGTCCGTGGCGCCTTGACAGCCGAAGGTGCGACAATCTCGTTTTCGCTTTCATGGACCGAAGGGTCGTTCATGCGTCCACCGTGATGCAGCTGCGCGATGGCAAGTGCGCCTTCTTGTTTGATCGCTGTCGCCAGTTCGGACATCGGCCCTATGAATGCATCGCTCTCCAGACTGATCTGACGCTCGAACGCGTGTGCCTGCCTGTTCACTGCGACGGCGGCGGTGATCACTGCACCTACAGTCCTGCTTCTCATCTTGTAATATTCAATTTCTTCGGCCGATGGGGTGTTGTCTTCATTCCCGCTATAAGTCGTCATCGGCGCCATCACAAGTTTGTTTCTGGCATTTCTTCTGCCTATCATGGTTGGTTTGAAAGGGTCCATCATATCACTCCTCAAAAGCAATTGTACCATGTCAATCTCCATTCATCATCCAAGACGCAAGCTTGAGAGCTTGCCGAACAGTTTGCGCATGACCACCTCCATCTGGGAAGTCGGGATGCCGCTATAGGGGATGAGCACGTCTTTCGGTCTCTCTTCGAATGTGCGATAGCTGTAGTCCATGGATTGCAGCGTCTTGATCAGTGACGTTTTGTCCTTTTCATGGACGAAGCTCACGACGAAATGCATGTTGCTCTCGAGGCCATAGATGGTCAAATCGCAACGCTCATCATAAGGTTCAAGCGCTTTTTTCAAAGTGTCGTTCTTGCGTTTTGAAAGGCCTGAAAGTCTTTTGAGGTGACGTTTGTAATGACCCTCCTGAATGAACCGTGCCATCGTGAGCTGTTCGATTTTGGAGACAGTCTGGGAAAAGAGGCTTGCATCATACTTTTCAAGCAGCGGTGCCGGCAGCACCATATAGCTCATCCTGAGACTGACGAGCGTGTTCCGCGAAAACGATCCGGTGTAGACAACCCTTCTTTTCTCCGATAGCGAATGGAGTGTCGGAATCTGATAGGCGTTGTATCTGAAAAGGTGATTGTAGTCATCCTCGAGGATGGTGACACCGTGTCTGTTTGCATGCCGGATGATCTCAAGCCTTTCATTGATCGGCATGACTTTTCCCGAGGGATACTGATTCGAAGGAGAGACATAGATCAGATCCGGTCGGCTCTCAAGCAGGTCATGAATCGTGTCATGACCTTCAAGAGTGAAACCCAGGATTCTGAACGCGTCCAAGGCCCGTTTGAATCCAGGGTTTAGATACGCGACCACGGTGTTTTTCTCCAACATGCTTCCCAACTGTATGATGAGCTGTTGAATCCCCGAAGCCACAAGCACGTTCTCCGGGCGGGTGATGACGTCCCTAGCACTTCTCAAATGAGACACAATCGCTTCTTTCAAGGCCCATTCCCCTTCAGGGTCGGGCGGTTCATAGATTCTCGGATCATCGGACATGACTTCATTCATGATTTTCCTGAACCTCTCCGGATTGAACATATCTTCAGTCTGGGCCAGGTTCTTCGCTCCTCGACGTCTGACAGCTGTACCCTTAGAGATTTTATAGCCCTTCTTTGCATAGGCCGGAGCCGCTTCGACGAAATACCCTTTTTTCGGAACGCTTCGGATATACCCCTCAATCAGCAACTGATTGTAAGCGTGTTCAATGGTCGTTGTTGACACGCCGTGCCTGAGGGCGGCCTGCCTTATAGATTCGAGTTTCGAACCCTTGGGCACCTTGCCCTCACGGATCGATTGAACGATGCGTTGATAGATACGCATATATATGGGTGCTTGATCGTACACGCCGTTGTTCATCTGACCACCTCGATAATAAAGATATCTGCCCATTGATACATGACAATTACTTATTATAATATACCCGTCAACCAAATGATAGCCTGGGAGGTAAAAAATGAATAAACAACTAATGGAAGCTTTGAGAGGTGGCGTCATCATGGATGTCATCGATGAGACGCAAGCCCGCATCGCGGAAAACGCCGGTGCCAAAAGCGTCATGGCGCTTGAGAGAGTGCCGGCGGATATCCGGCAAGCCGGTGGCGTCGCAAGAATGAGCGACCCCGCCCTCATCGAGTCAATCCAGGATGCTGTGAAGATACCCATTATGGCCAAAGCGAGAATCGGTCATCTCGGAGAAGCTGCGATACTGGAAGCCATTGGCATCGACATGATTGATGAGAGCGAAGTGCTCACACCCGCAGATACGCGTTATCACATCGACAAAAGATCCTTCAAGACCCCATTCGTATGCGGTGCGAGGAATCTTGGCGAAGCACTCCGCAGAATCAATGAGGGGGCTTCGCTCATCCGCACGAAAGGTGAGGCCGGCACTGGGGATGTGAGCGAGGCCGTCACCCATATGCGTCAGATGAACGAAGCGATCAGCCACGTAGCCAGCCTCTCTGCGGATATGCTTTATGATTACGCAAAAGACATCCAAGCACCTTATGACCTTGTCAAGTATGTCCATGACAACAAAAGGCTTCCTGTCCTGAATTTCGCAGCCGGCGGCATCGCGACACCTGCGGATGCCGCCTTGATGATGCGCCTCGGATGTGACGGTGTCTTCGTCGGATCCGGCATCTTCAAAAGCGACAATCCGGAAAAGCGTGCAAGTGCCATCGTCGAGGCGGTCAGGTATTACGACGATGACAAAAAACTCGCTGAGCTTTCGAAAGGTCTTGGTACCGCAATGAGTGGCACAGCGGCCGCTTCTCTTGAACAACGTTTCGCAGGCAACTGATGCCTAACGGCAATATACCCCCCCTTCCCTGAAGAGCATCCGCGCGGATGCTCTTTATTTTTACGACAGCATGCCTTTTTTTAGATAGCGTTTTCATTTTATCCGCTATCGTGTATAATGATACGTGATGAAAAGAAAGGAATGATAACATGGACACCATGTATTCACCCGCTCCCTATAGGATCAAGATGGTAGAGCCCATCCGACAGACCACCAGGGAAGAAAGGGTCAAGTTGCTTAATAAAGCTGGTTACAATCCTTTTTCACTGAAAAGTGAAGATGTCTATATCGACTTGCTTACAGACTCCGGGACAGGCGCCATGAGCCAGGAACAGTGGGCCGCTCTCATGCGCGGAGACGAAGCCTATGCGGGTTCACGCAGCTTCTACCGTCTTGAAGGTGTTGTCAAGCATATCACCGGATACAATCATTTCATGCCCGCCCATCAGGGACGTGGCGCCGAACAGGTCGTCATTCCCGCGTTGGTCGATGAAACCAAGAACATCATGATATCGAACATGCATTTCGACACCACCAGGGCCCATGTCGAACTCGCAGGCGCAAGGGCCATGGATTGCGCTTGTGAAGAGGCCCTCGATACTGAGCGACATGCCCCGTTCAAAGGCAACTTCGACCTCAGGAAACTCCAGGCCCTCCTTGATGAGCACGACGGCCACATCGCGGGTGTCATCATGACCATCACCAACAACTCCGCCGGCGGACAGCCCGTCAGCATGCAAAACATGCGAGCGGTCAGGGATATCGTCAAAAAGAGAGATATTCCGCTTCTCATCGATGGGGCGCGCTATGCTGAGAACGCCTTTTATGTGAAGATGCGTGAAGAAGGCTATGAAGACAAAAGCATCCTCTCAATCGCCAGGGAAGCTTTCAGCTATGCAGACATCTTCCTCATGAGCGCCAAAAAGGACGGTCTTTCGAACATGGGTGGAATCATCGCCATCAAGGATGACCCCGACCTCTTTCAAACCTGCCAGTCTCGAGGTGTACCCATGGAAGGGTTCACCACCTACGGCGGCATGAGCGGCCGCGACATGGATGCGCTCGCCGTCGGACTTGAAGAAGCTCTGGATTTCCATTACCTCAAACATCGCACAGACCAGGTGCGCTATCTTGGAGACCAGCTCATGAAAGCGGGCGTGCCCATTCAGTACCCCACCGGTGGTCACGCCGTATTCGTGGATGTGGCGAAAATCCTTCCAGACATCCCCTACGACGCCTTCCCGGCACAAAGTTTCGTCAATCAGCTTTATATTGAATCAGGCGTGCGCGCCGTCGAGATCGGATCCTTTCTCATGGGCAGACATCCCGATACGAAAGAGAATGTCAAAAGCCCGTTCGAATTCATGCGTCTGACCATCCCGAGAAGGACCTATACCTACAAACAGCTCGACCATGTAGCGAAAGGCGTCATCGAAGTGTACAGGAAACGTGATCAGTTGAAAGGGATGCGCCTCACTTATGAGCCCCCCGTCCTCAGGCATTTCACCGCGAGACTCGAACCCATTGAATAAAAGCGCACATGCGCTTTTTTTCATGACTTGAAAATAATCCTGAAACCATGTTGTTGTGAAAACGCTACCATGTTATAATCAAAATTGTGATGAACCATCACCTGAAGGAGGCTTTTCATGAAGGAAAAAATTCTGGCCATAAACCCCGGATCCACCAGCACCAAAATCGCTGTATATGAAGGGGAGGAAAGGCAGTTCAAGACCACCATCAAACACGACAGTGACACCATTCGGCAATTCGATTCTGTGATCGACCAGCGGGATTTTCGCCATGAGACCATAGTGAGCCGTCTCAGGGAGGAAGGAATCGATTTCAAAAAACTATCGGCGGTAGTCGGACGGGGCGGTATGCTCAAACCGCTCGAAAGCGGGACCTACCAGGTCAACGACCGGATGGTCGAGTACATGAAAGAAGCGCCCCGTGGCGAGCACGCATCCAATCTTGGATGCGTCATCGCGAAAGAGATTGCGGATTCACTCGACATTCCAAGCTTCATCGTCGACCCAGTCGCGGTCGATGAAATGCAAGACATCGCACGTTACACCGGCATGCCGGAAATAAAGCGGGCGAGTCTTTTTCATGCGCTCAATCATAAAGCCGTCGCATACAAGGCGGCCCATGACATGAACAGGCCCTATGACACCTTGAATCTCATCGTCGCCCATCTTGGCGGGGGCATCAGCGTGGGCATGCACAAAAACGGCCGTGTCATCGATGTCAACAACGCGCTTGACGGCGACGGCCCCATGTCACCCGAGCGTAGCGGAAGCGTCCCGCTCGGACCGCTTTACAAGATGTGTTTCAGCGGTGAATACACGCTTGAGGAGATCAAGCGCAAGAATTATGGAAACGGAGGGCTTGTCGCCTATCTCGGCACCAATGACGGTGCGGAAGTCGAAAAAAGGATCAAGGCCAATGACCAGCAGGCCAAATTCATCTACGATGTGATGATCTATCAGATCGCAAAAGAGATCGGTGCGGGCGCGACCGTGCTCGAAGGCGAGGTTGACGCCATCATATTGACTGGTGGGCTCGCTTACGATGAATATCTCGTGAAAGAACTGAAACGAAAGACAGCTTTCATCACCCATACGCTCGTCTATCCCGGCGAGGACGAGATGGAGGCCCTGGCTTACGGTGCTCTCAGGGTGGTACGTGGAGAAGAAAAAGCGAAAACCTATCAATAGGAGGAGGCACATCATGATCAAAACCATCAAAGAACTGCTTCAAACCGCGAAAACTCACGAAGCCAAACCCCTCTTCGTTGCGAAGGCCAATGACGAGCCGGTACTGAAAGCCGTGAAAGCCGCTCAGGAGGACACGTTGGTGAATGCCGTCCTGATAGACGGCAAAGACGAACTTTTGAAAACAATGGACGCTTTGGATATGGACCCTGCGGACTATACCATCATCGACGAGGCGGACAAAGTCAAAGCTTGCGAACGTGCGGTCGAAGAGGTCCGCAAGGATCCGCAGTCCGTGCTCATGAAGGGGCTTGTCGACACTTCAACCATCTTGAAGGCCGCTTTGAAAAAGGAAACCGGCATGCGAACCGACAACCGCCTCTCACATGTGACGGTCCTTGAATCAAGACAATATCACAAACTCCTCATGATGAGCGACGGCGCGATGAACATCGCTCCTGACGCCCAAATCAAAAAAGAGATCATAGAAAACGCAGTCGAGGTCGCCTCTTCTCTCGGAATCGTGCCAGCCCATGTCGGCATCATCGCGGCGCTCGAGAAGGTCAATGACAAGATGCCGGCGACCCTTGACGCGGTTACACTCAAGGAAACCCCCGTCGAAGGCGCCGTGATCGACGGGCCATTCGCCATTGACAACGCCATTGACAAAGAAGCCGCTGAACACAAAGGAATCGATTCCAAGATCGCCGGGGACGTCGACATACTCCTCATGCCGGCGATTGAAGCCGGAAACGTCTTTTACAAGACCATGATGTTCCTCTGCAATGCTAAGAGCGCAAGCGTTATAGCGGGCGCCACTCATCCGATTGTCCTCACCTCCCGTGCGGACAGTTTTGAGACAAAGTTTTACTCGATTGCTTTGGCCGCCCTTCATGCGGCCTCAAAATAAAACTTTCCTGAAGGAGTTGTATGTATGAAGAAAAACCAATCATTGACAGACGAGGTATTTTCCTACACGAATGACGGATTTGAACAAATCATCTATTTCCACAACAAGGAAACCGGACTCAAAGGCATAACATGCATTCATGACACCCGTCTCGGTCCATCATGCGGAGGCACAAGGCTCTTCAATTATAATACTGAGGAAGAGGCCCTTTATGATGTGACCCGCCTCGCACGGGGCATGACCTACAAGAACGCCGCGGCCGGCCTTGACATCGGCGGATGCAAGACCGTCATCATCGGGGATCCGAAAAAAGTCAAGAGCGAGGCCTTCTTCCGTGCATATGGCCGTTACATCCAGAGCCTCAATGGACGCATCTATACCGGACAGGACATGAACATCACCTTGAAGGATTGCGAATACATGGACAAGGAGACCGATTATGTTTCTGGTGGACTGAGGAAAGGCGCGGGAAGCACCACCATCCTGACCGCACGCGGCACATATGTCGGCATGAAGGCCGCCGTCAAACACAAACTCGGACAGGACGACCTCAGCAACCTTACCATCGCCTTTCAAGGCGTTGGATCCGTCATCCAGGAAATGGCGAAATACCTGAAAGATGAAGATCTTCGACGCATCTATTTCACAGATATCGACCCGGACAAGGTCAAGCGGTTCAAGGAAATCTTCCCTCTCGCGATTTACGTTGAACCCGACGAGATCTACGGCAAGAAATGCGATATCTTCTCCCCGAACGCCATCGGTGCCGTCATCAATGATGAAACCATCCCACAACTCCGCGCATCCGTCATCGCCGGCGCCGCCAACAACGTGTTGAAAGACGAAGAGAAGCACGGAAAGATGCTCGATGAGAAAGGCATCCTCTATGCGCCCGATTTCGTCATCAATGCCGGTGGCGTCATCAACGTCTATCACGAGATGATCGGATACCACCAGCCCTCCGCGATCCAGACCACCGACGGCATATACGACCGTCTCATGGAAATCTTCGAGATCCACGAAAATGAGAACATCCCCACTTATAGGGCCGCAAACCGTCTTGCCGAACGCAGGATCCAAACCCTCATCCGCATGCGTTCGGATTCCATCAAGACGCGCCAGAAATTCAAGTGGAACATCGAATAATATCAGAAAGGTGGTTATATAGTGTCCACAAGGCACGCACTTCCCCGCGCCAAGATCGGGCTCAACACACCGAACATGTTCAACCGTTTCAGAAGCACCATCGAAACCGCATTTTACAGAAACAACGTCATCCCCGTCCAATCCCTGCAAGAAGCTTACATACTTGCAAGAAACAGCGAGGGGACGATTGAGACAGACCTACCCGTCTACAAAAGCGAAGCGCTGAACCTTCCCGAGGATGCCAAGGTGCTGCTTTTCAATGACGGACGCATCACCGGCAGACAGGCCAAGGCGAGAAAAATCATCTCCGATGACACGGTGAACCATTACGCGGACATCACCAGAGAAGCCGTCTTTCAAGGGCGAAAAAAAACCATGTACAAAGCCAGCGTCATCATCGGTCTCGATGAAGCGTTCAGTGTCAAAGCACACCTGCTTGTCCCGGAAGGATATGAGAACACCCTCTACTCCTGGATGCTCAACTTCCAGACACTCACCGAACCCTTCAAGGCCATGTACAGGCATTCCATCACATACGACGAAGGGGACATCTACATATATGCCGACCCCGACCATCATGTCGAGGGAGCCGAAGAGGGCATTTCCATCTTCGACCGCGAACACAACGCCCTAGCGTTATTGGGCATGCGGTATTTCGGCGAGTTCAAGAAAGGCACTTTGACATTGGCATGGTCCATCGCCGAACGGCAGGGTTTCACTCCATGCCATGGAGGCCTCAAAGCGGTCAACAGACAAGACGGGTCATTCGTGATGGGGGTGTTCGGCTTGAGCGGTTCAGGCAAATCCACCATCACCCACGCGTCTCACGATCACGGAAGCGCGCCCGATGTCCTCCATGACGATGCCTTCATAATCAGGAACAGCGATCTTTTGACGATTTCCATGGAACCCTCCTACTTCGACAAGGTCCAGGACTATCCCACTTCAGACAAAGCGAACCGCTTTCTTCTCACCCTTCAGAACACAGGCGCCACCATCGACGAGGACGGCCTCGTCGTGCCAGTCACCGAGGACATCCGAAACGGCAACGGTCGAGCCGTCAAGTCCATTTTCTGGACACCTAGGCGCCACTACGCTTTCAAGAAGCCCTTGAACGCGATATTCTGGATCATGAAGGACGACTCTCTCCCTCCGGTCTTGAAAATCGAAGACCCTGTGCTCGCCTCCACCTTCGGAGCCACACTCGCAACCAAGCGCACAAGTGCGGAATACGGCGTGAAACAGGACACCCTCACGTTCGAACCTTATGCGAATCCTTTCAGGCTCTATCCCTTGAAAAGCGATTACGAACATTTCAAGGCCATGTTCAGATCCCGCGGAGTGTCCTGTTACATTCTCAACACGGGCGCCTTTGGGACCCAGGACATCAAAAAGGGCACGACGCTCAAAGCCATTGAGGCGATCGCCGATAAAAAGGCTTCTTTCGATTCTTTCCTCGGGCTGGATAACGTGAAATGCATGGACATCGAAGGATTTGATGCCGCTCACACGAATCCAAAAAAAGTCAAGGAACGCCTGGAAAACAGAGTCCATTACATCCGGGGCTTGAAAGAGCCGGACATGCTTCCCAAAGAGACCCAGGAAGCACTTGAAGCTTTAATCCATACCATCGAGGGGGCAAACGCATGAAATCATTCATCAGTGACAAAGTGTCCGGAGAGAAAATCGTCGATGTCGTCTTCCAGGCTTCACAGGGTGCCATGCGCGCCATGAAGGAAAAGAATGGAAATGAAGTCGTCAACGGTGCGTTCGGAACCTTCTTTAACGAATCGGGCGAACTTCATACTTTCGATACAGTGTATACGCTCTTCGACAAGGTGGACAGGAAAGAGAAGGCCAGATATGCCGCGGGCATCCCGGGCCCTGAGACCTTCAAAGAAGGGGTCAAGTACTGGCTGTTTGACCGCTTCAATGTCGAACTCGACAGCGAAGTCATCGCCACACCGGGGGGCACAGGCGCCCTTTCAAGCACCATCAAAAACACCCTCTCCCCCGGAGAGACAGTCATTCAGCCGGATATCGGCTGGGGGCCTTACAAGACCATTGCGGCGCAACACAATGTGAACATCGAATATTACACTTTGTTCAAGGACGACCAGTTCAACTTCGAATCCTTCAGGGCCGTCACTTCGAAAATCATGGAAAAAGAGGGCAAGGCCCTGATATTCATAAACGACCCCTGTCAGAACCCCACGGGCTACACCATGACCGAAGATGAATGGGAATCCGTCCTGAGCTATCTTGACCGGCTCTCAGAGTGGGGACCCGTGGTGCTTCTTCACGACATCGCATATGTGGATTTCCACAAAGGGGGACAATACGGAAAAACATTCGAAAAATACAAGCACCTGAGTGAGAACATCCTCGTCGTCCTCGCTTTCAGCGCTTCAAAGACCATGACAGCCTACGGCATGCGCATAGGCGCACAAGTGCTCATTTCAAACGACAAGGTAGGCAGGGAGGCGTTCAAGAACGCCTGCGAGAACACTGCGAGAGGCGTGTGGTCCACCGTCAACAACGGCGGGATGATGACATTCGCATCCCTCGCACATGACAAGGATGCGCAAATAGATTACATGAAAGAAAAAGACGCTGTCATGACACTTCTCGATGAAAGGGCGTCCATCCTGATTCAGGAGGCGAAAAAAGTCGGACTCGACCTCTACCCTTACAAAGAGGGGTTCTTCATCACCATGAGGATTGAAAGTGACAGCAAGAAAGACGCGGTCCACAAGGCCTTGAATGAAGCCGGTATCTTCTTTGTCAACATCAAAGGCGGACTGCGCATCGCCATCTGCAGCATCCAGAAGGACAAGCTATACGGTCTGGCGGAGCGCATCAAGAAAATAGAGACATCCCACTGATTGAAAAACGGTTGAAGCCTTCGTTTGGCTTCAACCGTTTTTTTCATAGTTCCTTTTTAAGTATGATTCTCTCCACGCCGTCATATTTATGCTTGCGTTCCATTTTCTTATAGCCCATCGCAAGAAAATTGTTCAAACTGTGCGGATTGTCGGGGGAGACTGTCGCCATCGCGTGGATGTAGCCCATCGCATGGGCTACCGGTTCACTGTAGTGGATCAGTTTCTGCTGAAGGCCGTTGCCCCTGTGTGTCTCAAGGACGATGACGGATTCCATGTGACAGACTTTCATCAGATCCTCCGCGTCCATGAAGAGGTCTCTTCCGAGATTGTCCTCATTCATGTGTGGAAAGCGGACAATCAGAAAAGCGACAACCTTGCCGCCGGTACCCGCAACGACGATGAAACCCTCATCCATGATATGGTTTCGAATGAACTCGTCATCATCGGCCACAAAAAGGCTTGTATCATCAATCTGCAATTCCATACGTTCCATGATTGTGTTCACACGACCAATGTCCGAATATCGTGCGAACCGGATGCGATAGTCATGGTCCAGCTCTGTATCTTTCATATGTCCTCTTTTCCATCAACCCCTGAATACGGATGATTGAAAGTGATATTTATGAACAATATAACACAAAACCCTCAGGCAAGCAATTTTTCAACTTCTATGAACTGTTTCCTGTCTCAATGTTGTTCATTATTTGAAGTCTGAACACATTCATTTCAACTGATCATTTCATAATTTTTATAGCCAGAACCCTTGCAAAAAATTTCGACTTGTATTACAATTTAAAGTGAAAGGTGAATACATATTCATTTTACTGTGAAAGGATGAGGGCATTGAAAGCACACACGTTGCAAATAGGCGACCAAACCAGAAAAAGCAAGACATTCACGGAGCATGAAGTGGAGTTGTTCTCAAGACTCAGCGGGGATGCGAATCCCATCCATCTCGAGGACGATTTCGCCGCAAGAACCATCTTCAAAAAAAGAGTCGTTCACGGGTCCTTGGTGAACAGCCTCTTCTCCAATATCCTCGGCAATGAGCTTCCCGGGGTGGGCACCATCTATTGCAAACAGGACAGTCAATTCCTCAAACCTGTCTACATTGGCGATACCGTGACCGCCGAAGTGACCATATCGCATATCGACAGGGAGCGAAACAGGGTGTATCTTGACACGAAGGCCTACAATCAAAATGGGGACCAGGTCATCTCCGGGACAGCGATGGTGCTTCCTCCCAAGGAGGTGGTTTCCTGATGCTTGGTCTTTTCAATGAATCCCACAGGCTGCTTTCCAAGATGCTCGATGATTTCGTCGAACACGAAGTGAAACCGCTGGCTGAAAAAGTTGACGCAGAAGAAACCTTCCCGGTCGAGACCATCAAAAAGCTTGGTGAGAAAGGTCTGATGGGCCTTCCCTTCCCGAAAGACCTCGGCGGTGCAGGTGGCGACGAGGTGGCGTATGCGTTGCTCATACGAAAACTCTCTGAAGCCTGCGCAACCACCGGAGTCATCGTGAGCGCACACACTTCGCTATGTGCCTGGCCAATTTACACCTATGGCACAAAAACACAAAAAGATCGCTTTCTCACACCCCTTCTAAAAGGGGATAAACTGGGAGCGTTCGCCCTGACTGAACCTGACGCAGGCACCGATGCCTCGATGCAGAAAACCACTGCTGTCGATAAGGGCGATCATTATGAATTGAACGGTTCCAAGATTTTCATCACGAACTCCGGTTATGCCGATCTGTATGTGGTCACCGCCCTTACAGACCCCGAAGCCAAAACCAAAGGGATTTCCACATTTATTGTGGAAAAAGACATGGATGGCTTTTCTGTGGGCAAAAAAGAGATGAAACTCGGCATCAGAGGATCAGCGACAAGCGAACTGATCTTCAACAAGGTGAAAGTGCCGAAAGAGAATCTTCTCGGCAAGGAGAACAAGGGGTTCAAGATCGCGATGAAGACATTGGACGGTGGGCGGATAGGCATCGCTTCACAAGCCGTAGGCATCGCCATGGGGGCGATCGATGAGACCTACAGTTACACTTCTGAACGCAAGCAGTTCGGAAAACCCATCATAGGTTTCCAAAACACCCAGTTCAAACTCGCTGAAGCCGAAACTTCAACCCAGGCGGCCTGGCTTCTCACATTGAAAGCCGCACAACACAAGGATATGGGCATTTCCTATGCCAAAGAGGCTGCGATGGCGAAACTTAATGCGGCTCAAAATGCGATGAAAACCACGACGGATTGCCTGCAGTTGTTCGGAGGGTATGGCTACACCCGTGAGTATCCCATCGAACGCATGATGAGGGACGCCAAGATCACCGAAATCTATGAAGGTACGAACGAAGCTCAAAAAATGGTCATCTCCGGTCATATGAGGAAGGAGCGGTCCGCATGAAAATCATCGTATTAGTCAAACAGGTCCCTGACACCACTGAAATGACAGTCGACAAAGAGACAGGCACATTGAATAGACAAGGCGTCCCGACCATCATCAACCCCGATGATCTCGCAGGGGTGGAAACCGCCCTGCGGTTGAAAGAGACACACGGCGGACAAGTGCACGTGCTGTCGATGGGTCCGAGACAAGCGGCATCGATGATGCGCGAACTATACGCAAGAGGCGTGGACAAGTGCACCCTGCTCTCGGATAAACAGTTCGCAGGGTCTGACACCTGGGCCACCTCCAACATCCTCTCCACCGCCATAAGGACCATACCCTATGACCTCATTATCGCCGGCAGGCAGGCCATAGATGGGGATACCGCCCAGGTCGGTCCTCAAGTCGCCGAATTTCTAGACATCCCTCAGGCCACCTACATCGAGAAGGTGCTTGACGTGAATGAAAACACAATTCGCGTCCAGAAAGCCTATGAGACAGAGAGCGTCATACAGGACATTGCTCTACCTTGTCTCATTACGACATTGAGTGAGACTGTGCGTCCGAGATACATGAACGCCTACGACATCTTCTCAGTCGACAACAAGACCGTCGACACACTCACCTATGACGACTTGGCGTTCGAGGACAATACAACAGGTCTCAAGGGGTCGCCTACAAAAGTGAAGAAGACATTCGTGAAACCCATCACCAAAGACACACGTGTGATCAAGCCGGATACGCCGGAAGAAGCCGCCAAGGCGATCATGAAAAAACTGAGCGAAAACGGAGGGACCGTCAATGGCCACCAATAAGACCATGATGATTTTCATAGAACAGCGTAAAGGGGACATACAGAAAGTGTCCTTTGAACTTCTCGGTGAAGCGAGAAGGCTTTTGACACGTCATGAAAAACCTTGGACATTGACCGCCCTCGTCATCGGAGACACCCTCGATGACGACACGCTGAGACCCCTCATCGAACATGGCGCGGACCAGGTGATATGTTGTGAGGATGCGTCTTTGAAAGCTTATGACACACTATTCTATACGGATGCGATCGAGAAAATCGTCAACGACATCAAACCGGAAGTCTTCCTCATAGGCGGCACCATCCTGGGGCGCGACCTCGCCCCACGCGTATCGGCGAGACTGCATACTGGCCTGACCGCAGATGCGACCCACATGGATTTCGAAGCTGAAAGCGAATCCGACATCCTTCAAATCACTCGCCCGGCATTCGGCGGCAATCTTTTTGCGACCATCGTTTGTGAGAACCACAAGCCCCAGATGGCCTCGATCAGACCCGGTGTGTTCGAACCGCTCGAACAAAACATGAAGAACCAGGGAGAAATCGAACGGATCCCTTCCCCTCCTTCCCGCGTATCTCAAGTGAAGACCTTGAAATCCATCAAGAAAGAAGCTCCCGCCAACACGATAGATGAAGCGCGAATCATTGTCTCCGCAGGAAGAGGGGTCAAGAGCTGTCTTGACCTAGTCAAGGACGTGGCTGACCATTTTCAAGGGGAAGTCGGAGCCTCGAGAGCCCTTGTCGATGAGGGCCTCATAGACAAACCTTCTCAAATCGGGCAGACCGGGTCGACGGTGAGACCGGTGATTTATCTGGCTTGTGGCATTTCCGGAGCCATTCAGCACGTGGCCGGCATGGACAAGTCCGAGACGGTCATCGCCATCAACACCGACGAAGCCGCCCCGATTTTCAACGTGGCGGACCTTGGAATCATCGGGGATGCCAAGCCGATACTTCATGAGCTCAAAACACTCATGGGCACCAATAGTGCACACGAATGACCATAAAAAATAGGATCCCGCGGGATCCTATTTTTTTATATGCGTTCTTTCGGACTATAGGAGGTATGCAGAAGATGATGTGCTTTCTCGCTACCCGGATGGTCGAGGAAGTCCTCATAAACACGCTTGACCATGCGGTTCTCATGACTTTTACGTCTTTTCATGGACTTGTCGAGACCATACAGGGCTTTTCTTCTTTTCTCGATGACAGTGAAATCACCATGGTGATAAGGTTGTCCGCCACCGCCGATGCAGCCTCCGGGACATGCCATGATTTCGATTGCGTCGAAATCACTTTCTCCCTTTTGAATGCTCTCGAGCAGTTTTCTTGCGTTTCCAAGTTCATGGGCGATGCCGACTTTGAGCGTCTTATCCCCGAGGTCTATGGTCGCCTTGCGGATGCCTTGCATGCCGCGCATTGTTTCAAAATCCACACTCGGCAGTTCTTTTCCGGTGATCATCTCGTAAGCAGTCCTCGTGGCCGCCTCGATGACACCTCCGGTTGCGCCGAAGATGCTTGAGGCACCTGTGGATTCGCCCAGGAGATTATCGAACGTGTCCTCCTCGAGCCGTTTGAAATCGATGGATGCCTCTTTGATCATCCTTGCAAGCTCACGGGTGGTGATGACGTGGTCGACGTTCTTCATCCCGTTTTCTGTGAGTTCCTCGCGGGAAGCTTCTGCCTTTTTGGCCACACAGGGCATGACAGCGATGCTTCTGATCTTGCTTGGGTCTAGGCCAGTCTTCTCGGCGTAATAGGTCTTGGTGAGGGACCCTACCATGGCCTGAGGTGATTTGCAGGATGAAGGCACGTCCAGAAGGTCAGGGAACTGATGCTCTATGAACTGCACCCAGGCGGGGCAGCACGATGTGAGCATGGGGCGCCTTCCCCCTTCTTCTAGTCGGCCGATCAGTTCATGCGCCTCTTCGACGATGGTGAGGTCGGCACCGAAATTGGTGTCGAATACGGTATCAAACCCGAGTCTTCTCAGCGCACGGATGATCTTACCGGTGGAGATTTCCCCGGGCTCCATGCCAAATTCCTCTCCGAGCGCCACACGGACCGCAGGTGCGAGCTGGACGACGGTATGGCGCCTTGGGTTGTTCAGGGCGCGCCAGACTTTTGGTGTCGCATCCACTTCCGCGAGCGCACCGGTCGGGCACACCGAGACACATTGACCGCAGTATGTGCAGCTCGTCTCGCTCAAGTCAAGGTAAAACGCTGTGGATGTGACCACTCCGAAACCTCTTTCGAGCGGGGAGAGGACACCGACCGTTTGCACTTCATCACACATGGTGATGCAACGGCGGCACATGATGCATTTGTTGGGGTCTTTGATGATGGCTCCTGAGGAGATGTCGATGGGATGGTCCATCTTCTCCCCTTCGTAGTGGATTTTGCGTATATTCATGTCATCTGCGAGCTTTTGCAACTCGCAGTCAAGGTTCTTGACACAGGTCAGACAATCCTGGGGGTGGTTCGAAAGCAACAGCTCAAGGCTGCTTCTACGACCCATGACAGCTTTGATGCTGTCGGTATCGATTTCCATGCCCTCTTTCACTTTTTCCGCGCAGGAAGGGACCAGTCTTCCTGTATCCTTGTTTTCAACCACACACACTCGGCAATTCGCGTTCTGGTTGACCGCCCCGAGTTCATGCATGTCCATATGACAAAGCGTCGGCACTTCTATGCCGGCTTTTCTTGCGGCTTCAAGCACTGTGGAACCCTGTTCGACATTGATTTCCATGCCGTTGATGGTGACTGAAACCATCTTATCGATTATTTTCATGGTGGGCCTCCTTCATGGTGATCTTGCTCATCCATGTCCTATTCATAGACAATGGCTCCTTTGGGACATGCCTCTACACATGCGCCGCACTCTATGCAGACTTCCTGGTCGATGAAGTGAACTTTCTTGACTTCTCCGCTGATCGCATCCACCGGGCATACGCGTTTGCATTTCGTGCAGCCGATGCAATCCTCTTCTATGACTTTGTATCCATAAGGTTTCACACGGTTCGCGTATGCTTCGTACTCGTTTCTGAAGAATTCAAGGGTCGATAGCACAGGGTTCGGCGCGGATTGTCCGAGCCCGCAAAGCGAGGTGTTCTGTATGTTCACGGAGAGCTCTTCAAGTATTTCGAGGTCCTCTGGATCCCCTTCCATGTTAGTCAAGCGCTCCAGTATCTCATGCAATCTTTTTGTTCCGATACGGCAAGGCGTGCACTTGCCGCAGGATTCATCCTGGGTGAAATCAAGATAGAATTTCGAGATTTCAACCATGTCGGTCTTGTCGTCCATGACAATCATGCCGCCGGAACCCATCATGGCACCGACTTCCTTGAGCGAATCGTAATCGATTGGGGTGTCGAGATATTCCTCAGTGATAACTCCTCCGGAGGGTCCACCGATCTGGACCGCCTTGAAGGGGATATCGTCCGGAATGCCTCCACCGATATCATAGATGATTTCACGGAATGTCGTGCCCATGGGGACCTCGACAAGGCCGATGTTCCTGACGTTTCCGGCCAGGGCGAAAACTTTTGTACCCTTGGAGTTCTCGGTGCCTATCTTCGCGAATGCATCCGCTCCTTCAGTAAGGATGTACGGGATGTTCGCATACGTCTCCACATTGTTCACATTCGAGGGTTTGCCCCTGAAACCATAGTCACTTGGAAAAGGCGGTTTCACGCTCGGTTCGCCTCTCAAGCCTTCCATCGAATGGATGAGTGCGGTCTCTTCACCGCACACGAATGCGCCGGCTCCGGCTTTGAGTTCTATATCGAAAGAGAAATCCGTGCCGAAGATGTTCTCACCCAAAAACCCGGCCTTTCTGGCGTCTTTGAGCGCTTTCAGCAACCGTTTGGTCGCGAGTCCGTACTCGGCCCGGATGTAGATAAGGCCGTTTTTCGCACCCGTGGCATATCCGTTGATCGCCATGGCTTCGATGATGGCGTGAGGGTCCCCCTCACAGATTGAACGATCCATGAACGCGCCAGGATCGCCTTCGTCGGCGTTGCAGATGACATACTTCTCATCATCCTCAACCGCTTTGGTGAACTGCCACTTGAGTCCAGCGGGGAAGCCGCCACCACCGCGTCCACGTAGCCCGGAGTCTTTGACGGTCTCGATGACTTCATCCCGTGTCAGATCGAAAAGAGCGACTGCCAAGCCTTCATAGCCGCCGTGCGCGACCGCGTCCTCAAGGCTTTCGGGATCGAGTGAGCCACAATGTCTCAAAGCGATGCGTTTCTGTTTTTTGTAAAAGGCCATTTCGTAATCGCCTTCACCTGACATGTCATAGGTGAGCCGTTCGACGATCTCACGGTTTACGAGATGCTTTTCCACGATTTCCTTCACATCATCCGGAGACACTTTGACATAAGTGACCTTGTCGGGCTCTATCTCGATGATCGGGCCTTGACCACAAAAACCGAAGCACCCTGTCTTGACCACGTTCACATCGACGGACAGGCCTTTCTTTCCGACTTCATTATTCAAGGCTTCCGTGATCTCGAGGCTTTTCGAAGAGACACATGAGGTACCCGCACACACATACAAGGTGATCCTGTATTGGTTGTTGGCGACGATCTTGTCACGGTAAGCCCTCAAAGCTTCCTTGCTGTTGATTTTCATTGCTCGCCCTCCTTGTAGCGTGCGATGATGTCGTCGACATCATCGGGCTTCAAATTCCCATAGACTTCTTCGTTGATCGTCATGACTGGTGCCAGACCGCATGCGCCGATGCAGCGGACATCACGGATCGTAAAGAGTCCATCTTCACTCATGGCTTCCTCGGTCGCACCCGTCAGTTCCTTCACTCGGTCGAGCACGTTCTTCGCACCTTTGACATAACAGGCGGTCCCCATGCACACACTGACTGTGTAGGTGCCGGTTGGTTCCTCGGAAAAGTAACTGTAAAACGTCACGACTCCGTTGACATGTGCGCTGGATAGGTCCATCTTGAGCGCAATGTGCCTTTGCAGATTTTGAGGAAGGTACCCGAACAGTTCCTGTGCTTTATAAAGCACGGGAATGAGGGCTTCCTTCTTGTTGTCACCTTTGACCTCTTCGATAAAATCCCCCAGTTTTGCAAGTGCTGATTGATCGAGATCGGACACCTCTAACAATTCTTTTTTCATGTGCTTCCCTCCGTCCAAACTTAAACCTGTATCATAAGTTTTCTATCAATTTGTATTATAAGTTTTTTTGGTTTGTTTTACAATCCTTTCCAGGGAAAATCATCAGGAAAACGTTTGTAAAATAACTGAAAAGGACCCGGGAAAGGGTCCTTTATTGATTTGAATGTGATTGTATGATTTCCTCGGCCTCGCGGATGACACTTTTGAACGGCTTGTCATCGACTTTGATCAGATGTGGGGAGAATTGATTGGTGAAATAGGTCATCTGTCTTTTGGCGAACCTGCGTGTGTTTTGCTTGATCTTGTGCTTGGCTTCTTCTAGTGTGATGCTACCTTCGAAATATTCGAACAGTTCCTTGTAGCCGATAGCTTCACGCGCGGTTTTAGCGAGATCTTTTTTCCAAAGGGAGCGCGCTTCTTCCAACAGTCCCTTTTCAAACATGTCGTCCACCCTCTGGTTGATGACATCATAAAGCTTATCCCTGTCCATCGTGAGCACGATGAGCACGTAGGGGTAGAGCGGATTGTCCCCTCGTTTCTCCTCGCTCAGAGGTTCGCCTTCCTCCGCACGCTCGATGGCTCGAAGGACGCGCTTCTTGTTGTGTGGATGCACTTTCCTGGCGGTAAGCGGATCAAGGGCCTGCAATCTCTTGTAAAGTTCGAGGGGGGTGTGGTCTGCGTATCTGCTCAAGAAATCCTCCGAGGTCGCACTCCCCTTGAACCGGAAGTCATGCAGGACGCTTTTGATGTAAAAGCCGGTTCCACCCACAATCATCGGAACTTTTCGCTTGCTACGGATGGTCTCTATAGTCTTTCTGACACTCGATTGATAATCCGCGACGCTGAAGGACGTGTCCGGTGTGATGATGTCAATCATGTGATGGGTGATTTCTTGCCGCGAGGCCTTGTCGATTTTGGCGGTTCCGATGTCCATGCCCTCATAGACCTGCATTGAATCCCCGGAGATGATTTCGACATCAAAACGCTTCGCAAGCGCCAAGGAAAGCTTTGTCTTCCCTACGCCCGTGGGTCCGACGATGGTGATGATCATGATTGGACCCTCTTGAAGAAGGTTTCCAGTTCGTGGACGCTGAAGCGTATGATGGTCGGCCTTCCGTGCGGGCATGTGAACGGGTTTTCTGTGCTTCTGAGATCCTGAAGGAGCTTGTTCACTTCTTCTCGACTCAGATGCTTGTTCGCACGGATGGAGTGTTTGCAGGACAGATTTTTTGCGAGCGGATCGATGATTTTTCCGATATCCCCCGGGGCGTCATCACTGATGAGCGACCTGATCATCATCTCGGTATAGGTCTCCTCCATGTTCTTTCTGAACCATGATGGGATGGTGGTCACCTGGAGGGTGGTGCTGTCTTTCTTTTCAGCCTTGATGCCAAAGGCTTCCAAGGTTTCCCGGTAGTCGTCGAAAAGAGTGACCTCCTCGCTTGAGAGTCGGATATCGAACGGGACTGTGAGGCGTTGAGTGTCGGGCGAGGGGGTTTTCATGGCCCCGTAGTAGTGTTCGTAGCGGACCCTTTCAGCCGCGGCATGCTGGTCCATGACATAAAGACCCGACTTGTTTTGAAATAGAAGATAGGTGCCATGTAGCTGACCGATATATTCCAGGTCGGGGACACGCTCACCTGAAGGACGGCCGTGTTTATCTTCGATCGGGGTTTCTTCAACCTTTCTGTGCGCCTCTTTTTCCGGATAGCCTGGCTGCGTTTCATATGTTGTGTCGGGTACATTCCCTGCCTGGTCGGCGTCATCCTGAGAACTTTGAGGGGGAGGGGTTTGGGACGTTCCTTCTTTGTCGGGTTGCTGATAGTCATCATCGAATGCCATCTGCCGCTCATTTGAGTGATTCGGCGCTTGTCTGACGTCCGGGATGATTGAAGTCTCTTTAAGGGTGTCATGGATCGTCTTTTTGATGAGGCGTTCAAGCTGGGCTTCTTCTGTGAACTTGATGGAGAGTTTCTGAGGATGGACATTCACATCGATCAGCACCGGGTCGACCTCGATCTCCAGATAGACGATCGGGTGCTTGTGTTTGGGAAGGTAGGTGTCATAAGCTTCGCTTACGGCTTTCAAAAGACGGTTTCCCCGGATCATGCGCCGGTTCGTCATGACCATCATATGGGCTCTTGATGACCGTGTATGGATGGGTTTCGTCGCGTAGCCGCGGACGGTAAAATACTGGTCAGACCCTTCGAATGCGAGCATGTTCCGGATGATGTCGGAGGGGTAGATCTGATTGAGAATCTTGAGTGTGTGTCCGTCCCCGCTCGTTTGGAGGACGGTCTTGTCGTCATTGGTGAGATTTATCGCTATATGACTGTGTGAAAGGGCAATGGCTTGCACATAGGACTGAATGTTTGAGAGTTCGCGGTGTTTGCTTCTGAGGTGTTTGAGACGGGCCGGGGTGTTGTAAAACAGGTCCGACACGGTGACTTTGGTGCCCTGTCTCGCGGCGCCTGTCTCCCGGGAGGTCACGTTTCCGTTCTTGATTCGAATCAGGTGTCCCGGTTCCGCGCTTTGAGAGCTTTCGATGATCATATGGCTCACACTCGCAATGGAAGGCAGCGCTTCCCCGCGGAATCCAAGCGATGCGATGTGATGCAGGTCGTGTTCAGTCTTGATCTTGCTCGTGGCGTGCCGCCTGAGTGCCATCTCCATGTCCTCACTGTCCATGCCGATGCCGTCATCAATGACCTTGATGGATTTGAGTCCGGAATCCTGCAATTCAATGGTGATTCGGGTGCTGTTCGCGTCAATCGCGTTCTCTAGCAGTTCCTTGACGACACTGGCGGGGTTCTCAACCACCTCGCCCGCGGCGATCATATTGGATAGGTTCGTATCGAGTTGCCTGATAGATCCCATGCGACCACCTCCTTCAGGGGATGTCTTTTGTATTTTACCATGTTTGAGACCTTTATGATATCCCTGGCATCCAATTCATTGTCCATAGGTCGCGGATGAGGTACAATGGGGATGAGACACCATACTAGGAGTGATGACTTTGAGTGACAAACAGACTTATTCAGACATGATATCTTCACAGGAAGGCAGGCTCATCATCGGTCAGACTTTGATGCTTCTTAGTGCGATCAGCCTACCTTTCGCCTTCATGATCCACTTGGCGCTTTTGATTGTGAGCGCGCTTTTACTGACGTTCGGCATCAAGCTTTATTTCGATGCGAAGGAGTTTTTGAAGAAAGCGAGGGAACGCTTTTTACACGATGAAGTGGCGCCCCGCCTAAAAAAAGAGGTGAACATAGACTTCTATCCTGATGAAGGATTGCCTGCGGATTTCTTCGAAGGCAGCAAATCTCTTGAGATCGACCAGGCCTATGAGAGTTTTCAACGTTTTGAAATGAATCGCGAGACCTTTCAGATCAAGGGGGCTTTCGTCCGGACGGGGCCAAGAGCCAAGAAATTCCAGACCTATCAGGATGATGCCTTGTTCGAAGGGAAGGTCGTGCACATCGTGTTCGACAGGCTTTTCAAAAATCCGGTGACCCTCAGTGAACAGCCCGGAGAGAACGCCTATCCCATGGGCCCCCTTTACGCCCATGGGCAGAAAGCGGGCCAGTTCGTCTCCATGGGCGAGCATGCCAAGGAAGTCTTCAGCACCTTCTCCCGGAAACACGGCGGGGACCTCAAGATCATCATGAAAGAGAATCATCTCTACCTTTTCTTGAAGGACCACCGCCCCTTCATCGATTTGTCCCCGGCCAAACCGATCGGCGAACCGCCGATACGTTTCTTTAAGTCTTTCACTGAAAATGTGACCACCCTCGCCGAGGTCTTGAGATCAGACGACCAGGTGATGCGCGATTGAAAAAAAACGTCCGGCAGATGAGTTTCAACATCTTCCGGACGTTTTTCTATTGTCGGTTCTTCAAGGCTTCTTTCAACTCATAAAGTTTGGTGAGGGCGTCAATCGGCTTCATCTCATCGGGATTGATGCGCTCGAGCGCATCGATCACCGGATGATTTCCCGGGGGGTCTTCCGTCGGTTCCTCCATGGTGAAGAGATTGGGCTCGCGGGTGGATGCCTCCCCTCTTTCAAGGTCTGAAAGAATGGTTTTGCTGCGCCGTATGAGGGACGGGGGCAGTTTCGCAAGCGAGGCGACATTGATTCCATAAGAACGATCGGCCTTGCCGGCTTTGACCTTGTGATGGAAACGGATGGCGTCCCCTTCCTCTTTTGCGTCCACATGAACATTTCTGAGCCTTCCGAGGTGCTCCTCGAGGCGGGTCAGTTCATGGTAATGCGTGGAGAAGAGTGTCTTGGCTTTGATTTTCTCATGGATATATTCTATGATTGCCTGGGCGATGGCCATGCCATCATAGGTAGAGGTTCCACGACCGATTTCATCAAAGAGAATCAATGAACGGTCCGTAGCCTGCTTGATCGCGTGGTTCGCATCCAGCATCTCGACCATGAAGGTCGATTTTCCGCTGATGAGGTCATCGCTCGCGCCGATGCGCGTGAAGAGCTGATCAAAGACTGGAAGGTTTGCGCTCTTCGCCGGAACAAAGGATCCGATCTGCGCCATGATCGCTGTGATGGCCAGTTGTCTCATGTAAGTGGATTTACCGCTCATGTTCGGGCCGGTGATGAGCATGATGTCGGTCGTGTCGTCCATGACGGTGTCATTGGGGATGAACGGGTCCTCTAGGAACGCGTCGACCACCGGATGCCATCCTTCCCGGATATCGATCTGCCTGCCCTCGTGAAGCGAGGGGCGGTTCAATGCGTATTTCTCGGACACGGTCGAAAGGGATAGGAACATGTCCACCTCACTGATGATCTCGGCATTCTTCTGGATCTTCGGAATGGTTTTCCTGACCTGGTCCCTGAGCTCGGTGAAGAGTTCGTATTCCCTTTGAACGCTCTTCTCCTCGCTTGAGAGAATGACTTTCTCCTTTTCCTTGAGGGCTTCTGTGATATAACGCTCGGCATTCGCAAGGGTCTGTTTGCGAGTGTAGCCGAATTCGTCCTTGATATGCTTGATCTGGCCTTTCGGCACTTCGATGTAATAACCGAACACACGGTTGTAGCCGACCTTGAGTTTTTTGATTCCGGTTTTTTCGCGTTCGCTCTCTTCAAGTTTCGCAAGCCAGTCATTCACATTCAAATGGATGTCCTTGAGCTCATCGAGGTCATCGTCATATCCCTTTTTGAACATGCCGCCTTCCTTGATGGTGATCGGAGGGTCGTCGACAAGTGCCTGTTCAAGCGTCTTGAGTATGGCTTCAAGCGGGTCGGTCGAGGCGGAAAGGAAACGGCTGTATTCAAGGTCGAGCCTTTTGAGGGCATCCTGGAAATCAGGAAGGATCTTGAGGCTTCGTCTCAGCTGGACGAGATCCTTGGCATTGGTGTTGCCATAGGAGATCCGGCCCACAATCCTCTCGAGGTCATAGACATGCTTGAGGAGTTCTGAAAGCTCATCCTTTATGAGAAATTCATTGTTGAGTGACTGGATGAAATCGTATCGGGTCTCCAAGGTGTCCTTGTTGACGCTTGGACGGAGGATCTGGCGCTTTAGGAATCTCGCTCCCATGGCCGTCTTGGTCTTGTTCAAAAGCCAGAAAAGCGAACCGTTTTCCTTGTTCTTGATCATCGTGCGGGTGAGTTCAAGGTGACGGATCGTGCCCGCATCCATCCTGAGATAGCTGCTCGCTTCGATGTGTTCGGCCTTCTTGAGATGCAGAAGCGTACGCTTCTGGGTTTCCATGATATAGCTCAGAAGCCTTCTGGTGGTTTTTTTCTCCTCGTGAGTCGGGATGTCTTCAAGAAGGTGTTCGAACGTGTCATGGATCTCTGTGCTATGATGAATCGAGAGTGTGATGCCTTCGTGTTCGGCGTATGCTTCGATGTATGAGCGGTCGAATGCATGGGACAGGACGATTTCTTTGAGGGGTATGGTCGAAAGCTCATTGATGAGCGCACCCCCGTCCTTCGGGGTCTTGAGCACGCCCATTTCCCCGGTTGAGACGTTTAAGAAGCTGATGGTATAGAAATACTCGCTGAGTCCCACAGCGGCGATATGATGCGATTCGATGCCGTATTCGTCAATGTTCGTTCCCGGGGTGACGAGGCGGATGACATCGCGGTCGACAAGTTTCTTGCCCTTTTCCGGCAATTCGGTCTGTTCGCATATTGCGACTTTGTAGCCCTTGTCGACAAGCCTTGAGATATAGGTCTCACTCGAATGGTGCGGGACACCGCACATGGGGACCTTCTCCTCTCCACCATCGCGAGCGGTGAGCTGGATTTCCAGTTCCCTGCTGGCGACCAGTGCGTCCTCGAAGAACATCTCATAAAAGTCGCCGAGACGAAAAAAGACTATAGCATCGTTATAGTCTTCTTTGATCCTAAGGTATTGTTGCATCATGGGAGTATATCTGTTTTTGTCGCGACTCATGGTCTCACATCCTATATGAGGTCGAACATGACGATGATCACTGCCGCAGCGACGATGATCAATGCGATGGTGACATCACGCATCACACGGTTCTTGCGTCTGTGGGCGACGGTGTATTTCTGCGCGATCTCTTCGAATTTGGCATTGTAGAGATACTCTTCGATGTTGATGCCCTCGAAGATCTTGCTGTTCTCCTCATGTATGGGAACAGCTCCCTCCTTGCGCTTGATGAGGATGTATTCTATCATGTCCACTTTCTTCAGTTCGATCGACATGTTGATATTGTTTTCTTTCGCATGGCGTTCAAGGTCAAGAATCGATTTCTTCTCGAGTTTTTCCTGTTCCGCGTCGTTGAGGTCAAGGCGTATGGATATGATGTCGATGAGCTGTCGCTTGTTGATCCTTCTGGGGATCTCGACACCGTGTTTTTTTCCGAGTTCACGGATATCGTTCATTGTTGTCGCATGTTGCAGGACTTCTCGGGCCTCATCCTCGCGGCACCCTTCGAAATAACCTTCGGGTTCGAAGTATACATCCGCGAAATTCTCTTTCAGCGTCGCATACTTCTCCTGTTCACTGCGTTGATATTTCATGGTGAGGTTCTGCAGCTTGATGAACTCCAGATTGTTGATGCCGAGTTCACCCCGATTGTGGACAATGATATCCCAGAAATCCTTTTTGTACTCCTTGACATCCACCGTGATGCCATAACTTTCAGCCAGGCGTTCAAGCTGGAAGATGGTGAACTTGTCAAACCATTTGAGACGATGTTTCATCTCGTCTGAGAATTTGTTGTTGTTGTCGGCGTTGGCGATGATCGGGGCGATGTTCTTCCTGACAAGGGCTTTGTGCAGATAGTTCGGGAGAAAGATTTCCTTGTTCTTGAGGTATTTGACGATTTCAGAGGACGGGATCACTACAAAGGACTCAATCAGCTTCTCGATTGAGACTTTCTTGTTGTTGAGTTCGATGGATTCCTCTTTTCGCTTCATATCTAGCCCTCCGCGACCATGCCATTTATTTCATTATACACCAGGCACCGTCTTAAATCAATCAATCGCCGGGTGTGATGCCAGACTTTTCATTCCTCTTCGTTCACGCCGGATTCAATGATTTCAAAAAGCATGCTCATATCGTCGTTGATGTCTTTTTGAAGCGTGAGATATTGCTGGATCAAAGGTTCTTTTTCCAGTGCCTCAAGTGCTTTGTCATAGGCCTTTTTCTTCTCTTCGAAATCAGGCTTGCCAAGGGCTTCGCTTTTGACCATGGCCTTTTGCTTCTCAAGTAAGGCTTCATAGGCGTTTTTCAAATCCTGTCTGTGGTCTATAGCCTTCTCAAGCGTTCTGTAGGTTGTGATCGTTTCATCTTCGCTTAGTGCCTTCAGAAGCTTATCGAGTGTCCTCATCGAGTTCTCCCTCCAGAAACCACGTTTTAGCGGTGGTGATTTTCACGCGGACGATTTCTCCGATGAAGGAGGGGTCCGCTTTGACATTGACGAGCTTGTTGTGCGGGGTGTAGCCGGCAAGAATGGATGGGTCGTTCTTGCTTTCTCCTTCGATAAGGACTTCGACTGTTTCCCCTTCAAAACGCTCGTGCCCTTTTCTGTACCCTTCATTGACAAGGGTGTTGAGCTTCTTAAGACGCTCTTTTTTCACCTCTTGGGGTGTCTCGTCGGGATATGAAGCGGCGGGCGTGCCTTCCCTGGGTGAGAATATGAATGTGAAAGCCCCCTCGAATCCCACGGTTTCGACCATTTCAAGGGTGGCTTCGAAATCATCGTCATTCTCTCCGGGAAAACCGACGATGATGTCTGTGGTGATCGATACGCCGGGGATGTGCTTGCGCATCTGTTCGGTCAATTCATAGATGCGTTTACGGGTATAGCGTCGATTCATCTTCTTGAGCACCTTGTCGCTTCCGGACTGCACTGGAAGATGGATATGGGGCATGAGATTGGGTTTCTCTCCGATAACCCTGACTGTAGAGAGGTCGAAATCGTTCGGGTGCGATGTGGTGAAACGAACCCTTGGGATGTCGGTTTCCGAGATGTCTTTCAACAGGTCGGAGAACGTGTAGTCCATGCCATCGAAATCGCGGCCATACGCATTCACGTTCTGACCTAGAAGTGTGACCTCCCTGTATCCTTCGCGGATGAGTACGCGCACTTCTTCCAGGATGTCCTCCGGCCTGCGAGAACGTTCCGTCCCCCTTGTATAGGGGACAACACAATATGTGCAAAACTCGTCACAACCATACATGATGCTTACCCATGCCTTGCGGCTGTGGTCGCGTTTCCTGGGAAGGTTCTCCACGATCCGCCCTTCTTCACTGAACACTTCAACCACGCGTTCTTTGTTGAAAAGCGCGGTCTCGACATAATTTGGCAGGCGGTCTATGTTGTGGGTGCCGAAGATGAGGTCGACGTATGGATAGCTTTTCAAAAGCCGGTTGACAACCTTCTCCTCCTGGGGCATGCAGCCCGAGATTCCAAGCAGAAGGTCTGGGTTGGTCCGTTTGTATTGCTTCAGCCGTCCGAGTTCGCCGAAGACCCGGTTCTCCGCATTCTCGCGGATGGCACAGGTGTTGAGCAGAATGAAATCCGCTTGCGCTTCCTTGTCCGTCTCAGTGAACCCGAGGGTTTCAAGCAAGCCCTTGATATGTTCGCTGTCTGCTTCATTGGCCTGGCATCCATATGTCTGGATCTTGTAGCGCTTTCCTGTGGCTATGCCTTCCAAACGGGCGGGAACGCTGTATGTTTCAACCGAAGTTGCCAGGCTGGATCGTTTCCTGGCTTGTTTCGTGGAAGGTTTCTGGAAATATGTCGAATAGTCTTTTGAAGCCATGTTATCACCTATTTGTCGCGATAAGCGACGGGTTGGATTGTTTTATTGTCGGTGTCGATGTGGACACCGTTCATCTGAAGGGGCTTGGAGGTCTCCGGGCGCATCCTGATGGGAAGTCCAGTGGTGAAGCGTTTGACGATGATATCCTTGTCCGCTCCGAGGATGCCATGCAACGCACCGCTCATGCCGATGTCACTCATGTAGAGGGTGCCCTTGGGAAGACGCATCGCATCGTTGGTCTGGACATGCGTGTGAGTGCCCACAGCAATATCCACGCGGCCATCAAGATAATGCGCGAGCGCCAGCTTCTCACTGGTCGCCTCGGCATGAAGATCGACCAGGATGATATCGGCTTCAAGCGTTTCAAGTGCATCGTCGAGCGCCTTGAAGGGATTGTCCAACGGGTCGTTCATGAATATGCGTCCCATGACTTGCATGATCGCAACCTTGACACCGTTTATATTGAGAACTTTGAAGCCGGACCCCGGCGCGCCCTCCGGATAGTTGAGCGGACGGACCACGTTGGCGTCATCAATGTAATCGAACAGTTCTTCTTTTGAAAAGGCGTGGTTGCCCAAGGTGACTGCGCGTGCCCCGAAGCGCATCAGGGCCTTGTAATCCTCTTCTTTAATCCCGACGCCACCGGAGACATTCTCACCGTTTATGACGAGCAGGTCATAAGGAAAATCGCGTTTGGCTTTGGGCAGAAAGGTCTCAATCGCCTTGAGGCCCCGCTCCCCATAGACATCTCCAACATAAAGTATGTTCATCGTTCACCTTCTTTCAGGATCGAGAAGTAATCCTCAGTGCCAAGCAGTGCGTCATAATCCCAGAACGCTTTTCTGGAAACCATGTCCAGGATGGTGTCCAAGGAGACATAGGCCACTTCAAGGACCTCTTCCTCATCCAACGAGAGTTCTCTTATATCAGGTGCATGACGGGTATGATAGACATGGGTGATGGTGTGGTATCTGTTGTGTTCGGAAAGGATTCTGGCACGGTGTTCAAGGTCACCGGGTTTCAACGACAGCCCGATTTCCTCCCTTACCTCACGGACCGCCGATATCCTCGGGGACTCCCCTTGTGATGCAAGGCCGCTTGTGATCGCCCATTGGTGAGGGACGGGATCATCTGTCTTGGCCCGTTTCTGGATCAGGAACTTGCCATCAGCCCGTTCAATCCAGACATGTATCACCATGAAGAATTCCCCCTCTTCAAGCGGGGTTCCGCGGGCGACCGATTTATTCAAGGGCCTCCCATCGGCGTCATAAACGTCAAAATATTCCATAGTTTCTCCTTCTACTTCTAAAAAGCCTTCCGCTAGGGAAGGCTTTGTTAGTGACTATTTGGCGATGTCTTGAGCACGGGTCTCCCTAATGACAGTAACCTTGATGGTTCCGGGGTAGGAAAGTTGCTCTTCGATTTTCGCTTTGATGTCACGGGCCAGCTTATGCGCGAGCGTGTCATCAACCTTGTCCGGTCTGACAAGCACGCGGACTTCCCTGCCCGCCTGGATTGCATAGGCTTGTTCGACACCGTCGAATTCGCCGGAAAGTTTTTCGAGATGTTCAAGGCGCTTGATGTAATTATCCAAGGACTCGCTTCTAGCACCGGGTCTTGCGGCGCTCAGGGTATCCGAAGCCGCTACGAGTTCAGCGATGATCGTTTTTGACTCGTTCTCTCCATGATGGGATAGAATCGCGTCCAGAACCTCTTCCGGCTCGTTATACCTCTTGGCTAGATTGTAGCCGATTTCGACATGTGACCCTTCGATCTCATGGTCGACCGCTTTGCCGATGTCATGCAGCAAAGCCGCTCGGCGTGCCAGGATTTCGTCCTCTCCGAGCTCGACAGCGAGCTTGCCGGTCAAAAACGCACACTCGACGCAATGCCTGAGCACATTCTGACCGTAACTGGTACGGAAATGAAGACGTCCGAGATATTTCACGAGATCCGGATGGACCTTGCCGATTCCGACTTCGAAAACCGCCTCTTCACCCTTGTCACGGATGAAACGGTCGACCTCCTGACGCATTTTCTCAACAATTTCCTCGATGCGTCCAGGATGGATCCTTCCATCACTTACCAGCGCTTCGAGTGAACGCTTGGCGACTTCCCGCCTGATCGGGTCGAAACCGGAAAGCACGACAGCCTCAGGCGTGTCATCAATGATGAGGTCGACTCCCGTCAGGGCTTCGAGGGTGCGTATGTTTCTTCCTTCGCGACCGATGATACGGCCCTTCATGTCATCACTTGGAAGATTGACGACACTTACTGTGCGTTCGCTGGTGACATCCTGGGCGTATTTCTGCATGGCGTTCGCCATGATTTCGCTAGCCCTCTTGTCAGCCTCTGATTTCGCTTTCTCTTCTTCGTCCTTTATAAACTGTGCGATTTCACGACCCATTTCCGATTCTACCCGTTCGAAAATGAGGTTTTTCGCTTCATCAGCAGTGTATCCTGCGATTTCCTGAAGACGTTCGTTTTGTTCGTTGACCAATCGGTCCAGTTTGCTTTCTTTATCTTTCAAGGCTTCTTTGCGCTGCTCAATCGACTCTTCTTTCCGGTCGATGTTGCTTTCACGTTTGTCCAGATTGGAAGAACGGTTATCCAGGACTTTTTCACGTTCAAAAAGTTTATTCTCTTGATTCGTGATTTCCTGTTTGCGTTCCTTGATTTCCTTGTCGGCGTCAACCCTTAAAGAGTGAACCTCCTGTTTGGTTTCAAGAATGGTTTCTTTTTTGTTTTGTTCAGCCGTTTTCTGGGCATCGTCAATAATCTTTTTCGCTTGAGCTTGAGCTTTGTCAAAACCTTTTTCAACAATGATGGCGCGAGCGACAATCCCCGCGACAACACCTACGATCAATAAGAGCAAACCGGAGACGATTAATATTGCTGTTCCCATATTAATTCCTCCGTTTCATGATGTAAGCACTATATACAACTCATAATGACAATGGTATGAATGTTGCTTGACGCATACGAGTAGAATTAAAGTGTACTATGTCATTATACCTCAGCGATTGTTGAAAAGTCAAACAATATTCCTTGAAGCAAGGCGTCCTGTAGGAATAAAAAACCGTCCGCTATTGCGGACGGTAAGTCATATATGCATGATTTCGCGGATCTGCTTTTCCAAAGACATGGTGAGTTCGGGGTTCTCCTTGAGATGCTTTTTCACATTCTCCCTGCCTTGACCGATCTTGTTGTTTTCATAAGAAAACCAGGAACCGCTTTTCTTGATCAATTCATTGTCCACCGCCAGGTCGAGGATCTCTCCTTCACGGGAGATGCCTTCCCCATAGACCAAATCAACCTCTGAACGTTTGAACGGAGGGGCGACCTTGTTCTTGACGACTTTGATTTTTGTCCGGTTCCCGACGATGTTATCACCCATCTTGAGCTGTTCGCCCCGTCTGATCTCAATTCTGATCGAACTATAGAACTTGAGCGCGCGACCACCCGGAGTGGTTTCTGGGTTCCCGAACATCACCCCGACCTTTTCACGGATCTGATTGATGAAGACCGCGGTCGTGAAAGATTTGCTGATGGCGCCGGAAAGTTTTCTCATGGCCTGACTCATGAGTCGAGCCTGTAGGCCTACGTGGCTGCTTCCCATGTCGCCGCGTATCTCTGCTTCTGGCACCAAGGCCGCTACACTGTCCACGACGACGATGTCGATGGCGCCGCTTCGGATGAGCGCCTCGGTGATTTCCAGCGCCTGTTCACCGGTATCCGGTTGCGAAATGATCAGGTTGTCGGTGTCCACACCTAGCGCTTTGGCATAGGTCGGATCAAGCGCATGCTCCGCGTCAATAAAGGCGGCGTATCCGCCGTTTTTCTGAGCCGAAGCGATGGCATGCAAGGCGAAGGTGGTCTTGCCCGAGGATTCCGGTCCGTACATCTCCACGATGCGACCGCGAGGGTATCCTCCGACACCAAGCGCTTCATCGAGCGCAAGGGAGCCGCTTGGGATGGATTCCACATCGCGTATGGCGCCTTCATCTCCAAGCAACATCACCGAGCCTTTACCGTGACTTTTTTCGATATCTTTCATTGCTTGGTCAAGTGCTTTTTTCCTGTCTTCTTTTTTTGCCAAAATTCACGCCTCCTTCAAAAGGTGTTCGTCTATATGATACGAATGAGATGGTCGTTTTTCTTTTTTATTTCGATTGAGTCAGAATGCTTTTATTCTTGATGATGTATTCGAGGCCGCTCACAACGGTCAGAGCAACCCCTATATAAAGTATGATGAGGCCTATGAGTTCGATGTGAAGAAGCAACAGGATGAGTGCGACCATGGTCGCGGCCGTCTTGAACTTGCCAAGTCCGGACGCAGCGATGACGCGCCCCTCATCGGCGCTCACCAATCTGATGCCGGTTACTATGAATTCCCTTGATAGGATCACTAGAACAACCCACATGGGGATGATTCCCATGTCCAAAAGCGCCAACAACGCAAACATTACGAGAAGTTTGTCAGCAAGCGGATCGAGGAACTTGCCGAACGTGGTCACGAGCTGTTTTTTTCTAGCGATAACCCCATCGAAATAATCCGTCAGGCTCGCGAGGACAAAAAGGCCGGCTATAATCCCGGCATGGAGATTGAGCTCAGGTGTGTCAGCCGGATCCAGATAATAAATGACGACCATGACCGGGATCAGCATGACACGCAGTACAGTTAATTTATTGGGCAGGTTCACCAGCATCACCTCAAACTTAATTATACCACAAAGCCCTACCCCTCACAACAAAAACCTAATAGGCCACATGCTGATATTCGGCTTTGAATGGGGATTCCTTTGAAGCACGTACAGCCTTTTTCTCAGAAAATACCATCAGGACGAACGCCATGAGGAACATCCCTGCGGACAAGTCGAACATCCGGATCGGACTGTAATCATAGATGAACCCTGAAAGGATCGGTCCGATCACCATACCGAGACTGAAAAAAGCCTGTCTAATGCCCATGACGGTCCCATAGGACTCCTCGGTGGCGCTTTTGGATATATGGTTCTGTTCAAATGGCTGGAAAGTTGCCTTGAGCACGAAATAGAAAAGGAAGACCGTATAGATGGTCCGGAGGAAATCATTTTGCCGGAACACATAGAAGACGATCGCCGCGGACAAAATCTGAACCCACTTCATCACGAGCCTGTCTTTTCTGAGTCTGGCGAGAAAGGGCACCAAGAACGCATTGGTGACAAGGCCCACGATGCCGGTGACGAAGATGAAGTTCCCCAGCTCCCTGGGCGAATAGCCAAGGTCCGTCATGTAGACATCGAAATACTTGGAAAGGGTCGAAGCGCTGATGGTGGTGAGGCTGAGCGCGACGAGAAACAAAAGCAGGCTTGAATCGAGCTTCTTGATGTTCCTGAAGCTTTCAAAGAAATTGTTCCGTCTTTGTTTGGTCCTCACCTCTTTGGCTGTCTTCTCAACCCCGAATGAAAGGGCGATCCAAAGAACGAGCCCCATGTTGAGAACCGCCTGGACAAAGAAGACCTCACGGATGAAATAATCCCCCATGAACCCTCCGAACTGATAGCCGACCGTAGTCCCAAGCGCAAAAAGCGCCGCGCTCCACGAGATGTATTTGGTGCGTGAATGCGTGGGGGAGGAAGCGATCAGGTGTGAAAGCACCAAAGTGATATGGGCCGACACCCCGAACCCTGCGAGAAACCTCACAGCGACAAGCATCAAAGGATGGGTGAACATGCCGAAAAGACCTTGTGCAAGACTATATATGGAAAGCCCCAGCACCACGAGCCAACGTTTTTTCCCACGGTCCCCGAGCATGCCCCAAAAAGGCGCGCCAACCACCATGCCGAGACTCATGGCCGCAAAGAAAAAACCGAACATGTAGCGGGCGATGCCCAGTTCGGTCACATAAGTCGGAGTCACTGGATGGCCGAGGTTATGGATGATCCCTTGCAACAGATAATAGCTAAGTATGATGAACAATGATTTTTTCATGTTTTGCCTCACTTGATGTTTTCAACGTTATGATAGACAGCCTGGACATCTTCGACCTCATTGACCATGTCCAAAAACCGCTTGAATTTCTCCAATGGTTCCCCTTCAAGTTCAATGGTGTTCCGGGGATACCATTTCTTTTCACTGTGCACGATTGAAAGTTCCTCTTCCTCAGACAATGCGCGTTCGATATCGGTAAGCGAGAAACCGTCTCCGATCACCACGATCATGTCATCGTCCGCCTCAATATCCCGGACATCGATATCGGCTTCAAGAAGCAGTTCGATCAGAGTCTCCTCATCCACGCCTTTCACAAACACCTTGGAAAGATGGTCGTACAGGTGGGTGACCGACCCGTCCACTCCGAGTTTGGAATCGTTTTTGGTGAAACAGTGCCGCACTTCGGCGACAGTCCTATTCACATTGTCGGTGAGCGTATCGACAATCACAGCGGACCCTCCGGGACCGAAGCCCTCGTAACGGGCGGGTTCGAAGTTCTGCGAGTCCTGGTTTTCCGCCTTCTTGATGTTTCTTTCGATGATGTCCATAGGCACTTCATCTTTTTTCGCACGTTCAACAAGGTGTTTCAGTTCCAGATTCGATTCCATGTTGGTGCCGCCGTTTTTGGCACACACATAAATCTCTCGTCCGTATCTCGAATACACCTTGCTTTTTTGGATCATGGTCTTGGCCATGGCTTCTTTTCTTACTTCGTATTTGCGTCCCATCTTCAGACCTCCCTCTTGTGCTTAAGAATGGTGCGGTCTTTTTCAAGGTCGACATAGCCTTGTTTGTAAAGATTGCCAAGGGCCCGTTTGAATGCGGACTTGCTCATGTGAAAGACTGCAAAGATGTCGTCGGGAGACGATTTGTCTGTGAAAGCCATCTCTCCATGTTTTTCCAGATGATCGAGGATGGTCTTCGCATCGTCTGTGATCTGATGCTCCTTTTGCGCGATGAGTGTGCCGTTATAATGCAAATCGTCCTTTTTCAGGATGATCGTGGGCTCGACCTTCTCGCCCAGACGGCGTGTTTCCCTGGTATGCTTGTAATAGACGAATATCTCGTGGCCTTGCGGTGTGTAAAGAACCAGTCCCTCATCCGCCACATGGAACACGTATGCTTGAACCTTGTCGCCGTTCTCAAGCGGTTTTTCCGGCTTCAGAAATTGCGTGACCCTGAACCGGTCCACCGGTTTTGCAGTCATCTGATTGCGGCCCACCTTGAGATAACAGAGGATATGATCCCCGATCCGAGGCCAATGCTTTTTGAGCGGGGGCAGGTCGTCCTTCGAAACGAGCATGTCTTTCTTGAGACCGATATCCACGAAGACGCCAAGTTTGTCCTTCACTTCGACAACCCGGACGAAGTCAGCTGTATAAAGGTCGATTGCAGGTCGGACCATCGTCGCCCGCAGCCCTTTCGAGTGGTCGATATAGACAAAAGCCTCGACCCGATTGCCCACTGTCAAAGAATCCGATGTCTCGTCTTTCGGAAGTGGAAGCGTGGCTTCCGGATGTTTCAGTATGTATTCATCGTCTGTTTTTCTCACAACCTCGAAAAGATTGTCGGAACCTATTTTCAATTGCGCCATATTTAACACCTCTTAGACATTATAACAAAAAATTGTCGGGACGCGGCAAGGGTTACGTTTTTTTCCTTAGTGATTGCTTTTTGCCATTGCATTTGATAAAATATGTACGCTATAAAAATCGGAGGTGAGAAAAGATGGCAAACATTAAGCAACAGCGTAAACGCGTGCTCCAAGATGAAAGCAGACGTGAAAAGAACCGCACTTTTAAAGGCTCAATCAAAAAAGCGGTGAAAGGCGTCGAGAAAAGCGTGGCTCAAGGCGACAAGGAAAAAGCGCTTGAAAACTTGAACCTCGCATACAAAAAACTGGACAAGGCCCTTGCAAAAGGCATCTACCATAAAAATACGGTCGCACGCAAGAAATCGCGTCTGACTAAATTGGTCAACGCCCTATAAAAAGCACTTCCGGGGAAGTGCTCCATCTTCATAGTCTATTCTGCCATGGATAGGCTTTTTTTATTGCATTATGTATTCAGTATGAAAAGTTCAAGCGCCATTTTCTTGTCAATCCGACCGGTCTTGATCGAACGGTCGAGCCGCTCAAGATGCTTGAGATGCTCCTCAACCGTATCAAGAGGAGCGCTCTTGGCGTTTTGGACCATGTAATAAGCGCGGCCGCTTTTCACATCGAAATGTCTCTGGATATCGTCCTGTTGGAACCCCTGGTCCAAAAGGCGCTTCACTTGAGCCATCTCGCGGTACTTGTTGACGATGATGCCAAGAATCTTCAAAGGGTCCTCCTTATAAGTGATGAGGTCCTGATAGACTCGCAAAGCCTTTTCATGGTCCCGTTCGAGGATCGCTTGCGTGATGTCGAAGACATTATCCTCGATGTTTCGGGTGATGACCCTTTCGATCATGGCCCTGTCGATTGTCTTTTGACCTTCCGCATACAAAAGCAGCTTTCTCATTTCCAAAAAGGCGAACTCAGTGCTGTGCTGGACACGCTTCATGAGCGCTTCAAGCGCATCGGAATCAATGGTGAGTCCGCTTTGGGCGATTTGACGCTTCGCCCAGTTCTTGAGATCCTGAGGGCTTTTTAAACGGCACTCGACAAGTTCCGCCTTCTGTTTGAGTGTTTTCACCACGCCCAGGCGGTTATCAAGCTTGGCGCAGGGCGCACTCAAAATGAACAGTGTTTCGGAAGTGGGATTTTCAATGTATGCCTTCAGATATTCAAGGTTATGCGCAGGCATCGATTTCGGGGGTTTGGGACAAAGAAAACGGGCATTTTTGCATATGACGACTTTCTGCTCACTGAGAAAAGGGATGGTTTTTGCATCGTTGATCGCTTCGCTCAAACCGATCTCATCCATATCATAGGTCGTCAGGTTGTAGTTGTCTACATCGAATTGCTTGATGGTCTGGCGAATCTTGTTTTTCATATAGAAACTGTCTTCTCCATAGAAGACCATGATCTTATCGTCCATGGAATATCACTCCCGAGCCCATTATAGCATATCGTCACTGTTCAATGGCAGTTTTTTTAACCCGTCTTCCGAAAATTTCAATGAATTCCACACTGCCATACTGGTCTGTCCTGTAGACGGTCATGCCGTATTCACGCATCCTCTCAATCGCTTCTTGTCCGGGATGCCCGAATCGATTGTTCGGATGTGCCGACACGAGTGCTTCGTCCGCCTGAACAGCTTCAAGAAAACCCTTTGTGGAAGAGGTGTTCGACCCATGGTGGGGAACCTTGAGCATGTCGGCCTTCAACAGGGCGTCATAAGTCTTTACAATGGACTCCTCCCGCGCTTCTTCTATGTCCCCGGTGAAAAGGATGCTCGAGGGTCCCCTGTCCATCCAGAGGACTATTGAGCCGTCATTCTTCCCGGAAAATACCCTCTCTTTCGGATAGATGTAAAACCTTATGGTTCCGCAATGGATGGTGTGTCCATGAAAAGCCTCCACATTCGACGGTGTGACGACATGTTCTAAGCGAAAGTCCTTCGCCACATCCTCATAACCTCCGTAGTGGTCTGCGTGATAATGTGTGATTACCACATAATCAAGACGTCTGATATGCTTTCGGTGCAACGCGGAGACCAGCGCATCGGATGTCGACGCGCCCCCGGTGTCAATCAGGATGTTGCAGCTGGAGAAGGGTGCCTCGACCAAGAACGCGTCGCCATCGACCGCAAACATGGTCAGTCTGTTCGTCGGGTTGAGAAGGGGGGCAAACATCACGAGGAGTATGAATCCTATAAAGAGACCTGTACGCATGAGCATCCTGGAAAAATGGGAATACCCGGCAATCACCCACGCGAACATGCCCCAATATATGATGCGGATCACGCCTGGAGGCATGTGCCCCCTAACAATCACCATTCCGTAGTCGTGCATAAAAACGATCACCCCTTCAAAAACACCGTACACCGTCAATAGCAAAGGGGAAAGAACCGGGAAAACCGCAGTCAGATAGACAAGAGGAAGTATTGCCAGCATCAAAAACCATACGAGCAGGGCATTGTAGAAGATGCTCATCACATTCAGTTGGTTCTGTATTGAGAGCACGATGGGCACAGTGACCAAGAAAGCCATCAGTGAGACATTGAATGTCTGAACGCTTCTTTTCTTGCCATGAAGGGCGTCCTTGCCCATCAGGAGGGTGAAACTCACCATGAAACTAAGGACGAACCCCATATCATGAAGGCTATAGGGTCTTACCATCAGAATCCCGATGCACAAAAGCGAAAGGATGTCGAGCGCGCTAAAAGGAAGTTTCAGCCGTTTCACCACTATCAAACACACAGCCATCGTTGCGGCCCTAAGCACCGAAGGCGGGGCACCAGTCAGGAATATGTAGAAAACAAGGAAGAGGCCCACCCCGAAATCAGCCCAGGCATCTCCCACTTTCTTGAGAAGAAAATACAGCATGCCTGCCATGAATGCCACATGCATCCCTGAAACCGCGAACAGATGCGACACACCCAGAACAGACGCCTTGTCCTTGAATTCGGAATCAAGGGCTCTGTTGTCAGCGAGAATGAACGTCCGCATCAGAAAAGCAGAATCCTCATCCCGTTCTTCGAAGTATGTCCTCACATCGCGTCTGAATACGTGAATGGAATAGGGCTCGTCTATTCTCTCATAAGCATCCGTTCTGATAATGCCGCTTATATTTTGACTCTTGAGGTATTCCCCATAATCAAACCCGCCACGGAACAAAGAGGGGAAAGGCTTTTCCACATCCCCTTTAAACGCATAACGTTCGCCAATCAATGGCGGGGTGTCGAAACCGCTCACCTGGAAGCGACCATCCTCCGTTTTCACGGTTGCGCTAATGGCATACTCAAGTTCTCTTACTTCCAAAACGGTGCCGATATGTTCGTTCGAGGTCTCAAGACTCGCCAAATCCAGACGCATCACCGCATGGACGACAAGACACATGATTAGCACGACAAACAGCACCTTGTCATAGCGATAAAGAAGGACACAGACCGGTACGGCAATCACAATCATAAGGGGATGCGAAAAGGCATAGACCGCAAGCACAAACGGGATAAGGATCCTTTCCGATTCATGGCTGAAGCGTGATAAGATGTTCAAGGCCTTCAAACGTCTTCTCTCCTATCCCACGTACCTCCATGAGTTCATGAATCTTTTGAAAGGGGCCGTGAAGTTCACGATGGTCGATGATCGCTTGAGCGGTCGTTGGACCGATATTCGGCAAAGTCGCAAGCGTGTCCGACGAGGCGAAATTGATTGAGACGAGCCCATGTTCAGCGGGTTCATCCGCCTTTTCCTCATCCTCACTTCTTTTGTCCTCCAAGTCTTCTAGAATAAGAAAAGGCACATGATAGACGGTGCCGTCCACCAATGGCTCGGAAAGCCCGAGACCATCTGTATCCGCATCCATTGTGAATCCACCGGAGAGTTCGACCAGATGCAGCAGCCTTCCTCCAGTAGGCAGCTTGTAGACACCGGGATTCCTGACCGCCCCTTTTATGTCGACATACACCGCCTCCTGCTTGGGGTGAGGGTGCGTTTCATTGTCCATAAAAAGTGGCGGCGCCTCCCCGGTGGCACAGGCAAAAAGGCATAAGCACACACTCCATACCCAAAAAACCTTGAACAGTCGCATAATAAAACCTCCCTTCAATCTTATGATTGAAAGGAGGTGGTGTTTTTTCTTCTCTTGATTGTCAATATCTTAAGATGGCGGCAAGCCCCGTGGTGGTCGGCATCTTATCTTTAGCCAGCACAGCCACATCGCCGCCCTGATCGCTGACAAGTTTCGCAGCCGTATCCAAAAGGTCATGCGTGCGAGGGGAGGGTTCGTTGAGGACAACCGGATTTCCACTTTCATCAAGATATCCCGGTATGACGCGCCCCTCTTCAATAAGGATGGTGTCAACCCGGCCTTGCCCGGCCGCCTCGAAGACATCCTTGAGCACATCCGCGCCAATCTTTTTGAATACCGCAGTGTTATAACCTTCCGCGAGTTTATCGGCACGCTTCTCATAGACGGGCTCCATTATGGCCCACGTCATTCTCCTGACAAGGTCTTCGTTCAGATCTTGTGTGGATCTTCGTATGCCTTCTTCCATGAGGTTTTGATTGCGCGAAATATCGCGGAACATTCCCTGATATTCCGGAAGGGCCCAAAGAATAAGCGGATTGTCGCTCTGTTTCGTGTAATGGTCGAAGACGAACCGGTCTACATACCGGAAGAACCGCTCCATGTCGACAGCATCGACATCCTTGGCGTCGTCATGACCGTGGTACTGGGCGCTTCCTCCGCGCCCGTACGACCCATGGGTCACCCGGTTCTCAGTCTGTAGTTCTCCGAGCACTTCCTCTTTGGTGGTAGGGACGGTGTCGTCGAACCTGATTTCATCGACCTTGTCCCTGGTCCCTGTGAAAAGGCGGAAACGATCCTTGGACAGGGCGAGCACATGGTATTCGTCCATAGACTGGAACGCCCTGATGAGCGGAAGCGTATGAAGCGCATCGGAGACATGCGCCATATCCCGAAGCGGATGCGAGAACAGAAACGCGACCGTGTGATTCACGCTTGAGAAGACGGCAATCCCTTCCTGGGTATGGTTCCAAAAAGGGGTGTCCTTCTCAATCTCATCAAGCGGTTCGATGAGATTTTCTAGCGGCTGATCAGGATACAGCGATTCGAGCTGGTTTCTAACATCTTTCAAAAGGTTCTTGAAGCGAATCGAGTCCTCTTCGTTCTTCGAGGGATCCCTGTGTGTGTTTTGATAGATTGAGACGAAAGGCCCCTCTTTCTCCTTGAAGATGGGATGGTCGAATGTGTTGATGATTTCCACTGCCATATCATCACCTCTTTTTGAAATATGTTTCATCTTCATTATACCATATCCCTTCGGGACCTTTAAAACGCTTCGTCTCATAAGCGTGTGACCTTTGAACATGTCTGCGAGCCAAGAAAAAAACCTTCCGTGATGGAAGGTTTCATGTCAATCCTTTTTGATGATGTAGAGGAATCGGTCGTCGAACACTTCGCGGACCACCGCTTGCAAGTCGCGCCTTTTCTTGAAAAGCTTTCGGACCTGTTTTTCCGGATAGCTCCGTTCCGTGAGTGTCTTTTCCTCTCCAGCGTACTTCAATGTATGGACAACCGTGCATGGCGTCATAGAAAGGGTTGCGGTCCAATGGATCGGTCCTTTGTCGGTCTCGATGGTCTCCTTGAAATCCTTGAAGCGCTTGATGTAATCGCATTTCAGGAAATCAAAGATCAGCCTTCCTCCGCTTTCAAGCGCATCGATTGCATGGTTGAAGGCCTTGGTGAAAACATCGAAGTCTTTCGCATGGTTGAACACATCGATCGTGGCGAGGATCACATCATACTTTCTTTCAAGCGGGGTTTCCATATCGTGTTGGAAGAATGTGATGTCGCTTCCTTCCGCTGCCGAGATACGTCTGGCCTCCGTGAGTACAGTCTCGTCGATGTCACAGGCCTCCACTTCCTTGACATGCGGTGAGACCGCACGGGAAAGCGCGGCGGTCCCGGCCCCAAGGTCGAGCACCCGGCCTTTCAAGTAGGGTTTGATGATGTAGAGAATGTGCTTCAGAAGCGCCTCGTCCATCGTCGATTCATAGACGGGGGCAAGCATTCCATAAGCATTCATCGCTTTTTCTCCAGTCTGGGTACGTCGACCCACATTTTCTCAATATTGTAATATTCCCGTTCACTTTTGCTGAAGACATTGATGATGACATCACCGGTATCGATGAGCACCCACTGTTCGCTCTCCCGCCCTTCGACGGTCGGCGTGTCGTAGCCGTCCTCTTCTAGCGTATTCTTCATACGCATGATGGAAGCTTTCAACTGTCTTGGATTCTTTGCGCTCGCAATCACGAAATAATCGAAGAACGGGCTCTTGTCCCGGACATCGTAAACGATGATGTCTTCGAGTATCAAATCCTCGAGTGTCTCCCTTATGCGTTCAATCTTATTCATGTTCCGCCTCCACCAGGGATTCATAGAAGTCCCTGGCCTCGTAGGCCACACCGGGGATCTTCTCCCCTTTGGATTCGAAGAGTTCAATCGAAAGCTTTATAGCTTTATAAACAGCACCATCGAGATCCTTGAAGGCGATTTTGAAAACTTCCTTGCTGTTTTCATATGGGCGGTTCGGCTCAATGTAATCCGCGACGAAGAGGATTTTCTCCAGAAGGCTCATGTCGGGCCTGCCCAAGGTATGGGATTCGATGGCTTTGATGATGTCTCCGTTTCTGACCTTGTAGTGCTCCTTCGCCAAAGCGGCAGCGGAAAAGCTGTGCCAGATCGCCTCTTGGTAATCCTGCATGACGGATTCATCGTAATGTCTTTCGATGAGTGCTTTGTGCTCCTCGATTGAATAATTCTTGGTCATGTCATGCAGGAAGGCGGCGATTTCCGCATTCTCCATGGATATGCCGTGCTGATGGGCCAGGATGACCGCTGAACTTCGGACTCCGTAAATGTGTTTCAACCGTTCCTTGTCGTCAGCGAATGCACTGTCGACATCTTTTCTCAATTGTGCGAGCATCACTATATCAACGCCTCTCTTTGATACGCCGTAATGCCTTCGGGCGTATATAATCTCAATATGCCGGTTCCCTTGATGCTTACAAAACCGAGTCCCGGGATGACGATATCGGTCTTTTTGTCGTTTTGCAGTGGAAACTGATTGACTTTGAAGGACGGAATGCGTTCATCGTTAAAAGGAGGAGTGAGCAGAGTCCCTGCATGCTTGTCGTAAAATTGGTCCGCATTGATCATCTTCGTCCTATGAAGGGTGATATCCCTTGAGACATAGAATATGAACGAACTAGGAAGCCCGCGGATGAAATCAAGGCGGGCCAGGGCACCGATGAACACTGTCTGGTTGACCTCGAGCTGATAGACAACGGGTTTGACCTCGGTAGCCGGTTGAACCGCCTTCTGTGCTTCGAAAGAGAGCATGCCGTTAAGATGGTTCGCTTTGAACAAACCGGGCGTGTCATAAAGCAAGCTTTCATCAAACGGGATGGGAATGAATCCCTGCGTGGTGCCGGGCGCGTGAAAGGTGGTGATGGGGTCGGCCGATTTGTGAGCAGTCGCCTGGATCATGTGATTGAGCAGTGTGGACTTGCCGGCATTGGTGGATCCGACAAGGTATATGTCGCGACCCTGGGCGGCTTTCGCCATCCTGTCCATGAGCCCGTCTATGTTCCAGTTCTTCTTGGCGCTCACGATGACAACATCCAGCGCCTTGATATCATAATCCGCAAGCACTTTCCTGACAGCGTGCTCGATTTTCGAGTCTCGGACATTCTTGGGAAGCACATCCCGCTTGTTCGCGACGATGAACACTTTTCCGGAGGCGGGAATCCTGCCGATGGAAGGGATGATTGAGCCCTCCATATCGAAAAGGTCGATCACTTTGACGATGAGCGCTTCGGGATTTATCGAATCAAGCATATGCCTGTAATCATTCTCATTGAGCTGAGTGGGGATGACTTCACCATAATGACGCATCCTAAAACAGCGTTGGCAGTAAATGTCCCCTTCGTTATCGATCTCTTTCGGGGTATAGAAGGGTTTATGCTGGTCGGTATTTTGTAGAATGCCGCCACATCCTATGCAGCGCACATCGTTTTCTGACATGGTATCACCTTTCATCAAGATCCAGTTTGAAGTACGTGTCCGGATATTTCTTCGCTATTTTAGCCAATATTTTTTGTTCCATGGAACGATTGATCTTGGTGAACCATTTTTCCGTCTTCGGTTTCAGCGGATGCACCAAGCAGACATCCAGACCTGTACGTCTCGCTCCGTAGACATCGGTCATGATCTGATCGCCAATCACCAGCACCTGATTTCCCTCGAACCGCCTCAGTTTTATTCTCAAAGCTTTCTTAAACCCTGTTTTCAGAGGCTTCTTCGCGTGCCATACGGCGGGGAGTCCAAGTGCTTCGGCGAAGGGTTTGATTCTTTTTTTCCCGTTGTTTGAGACCAGCACGATCTCAAAACCTTTCTGCAACAACTCCTCGAAGAGAGCATAAAGCTCATCATCGGGAAGGGCCTTGTCGTATGGGATCAGGGTGTTGTCGATATCGATCAGGAGGAGTCTTTTGCCTTCCTTGTAAAAAAAATCGAAATCGGCGTCTTCGATTTTAGGGACATGGCGCGTCGGTATGAATTTTTTTATGTTCAGCAAATGATGAATCATGGACTTGCCTCCTATTCAATATCATTATACTAAATTACAGCGGTTTTGTCACGAAATGTATGCGCAAATCGAGCTTAAGACGCTTTTCTCCCTCCCCATATAAAAACGCCTTGTTCAAAGGCGCATGTCTTGAGATATGTAAGCGTCATGGGTCGCTTTCAAATCACGCTTTTCTTTTTCATGCTCCGGCATGAGGCTTGAGAGTGTCCTGTAAAACGCCGAAGAATGGTCAGGGTGCAGGAAATGCGAGATCTCATGGGCATAGATATAGTGAAGATACCGCTCGTCATAATGAACCATCACCAGGTTGACTGAAATGGTCCCTCTGCCAGGAACCGCGCTTCCGAACCGGCTTTTCATGTACTGGGTCTTGAAAGAGACCTTCCGGTCACACACTTGCGGGTGTGTTGAACGGTAATGTTCGTGGATGGCTTCCAACCTTTCGACCAGGATGCCTTTGAGTGTTTTCTTCAAAGCTTCACGGATCGTTTGATCAGTGCGTTTCCCTGTGACAAACACATATGCATCATCCATTTCGCTCAGGCCCTCTTCGCCCCGGCGCATGAATAGAAGCGGACGTTCATCCCCGAACAGGGTGAGCGTATCTTTAAGGAACAGGATGTCTTCGGGGTCATGGTATTGTCTCAGATTTGATATTTTTTCGCGGTGTTCCTTCAAGAAGCGCTCAATCGACGCCGTCGGCATGTTTTTCGGGGCGCTGATGAGGTAATGGTCTTTCTTGGCCCGCACATAAAGGCGTTTCTGGCCTTTTCTACGGGTGATCTTCACGGGTTTGTCGAGTGAATGCTTCATAGGATGCCAATCATCGCTTTGACGGTTTCTGCAGCCTTCGCAGCCGAACGTTCCATTTCATCTTCATAGGTTTCCATTTGTATGTCGGTATCAAGCTCGTCTGAAATGGTCCTTATGCAGAGGAAGGGCAACGCCTCCAACCAGGCGACATGCGCGATGGCGGCAGCCTCCATGTCCACAGCAAGTGCCTGCGGATTTAAAGAGAGGGCTTTTGTTATGCTTGAACGCCCTTTCACGAACTGGTCCCCTGTAAGGATGGTGCCTTCTTTGAAGGCATAGGAAAGCGTGTTGAAAGCCTTCCTCGCAGACAGCAACAAGCCTTCGTCCGCATCGAATGCGTCAGGCGCTCCGGGAATCTGTCCATACGGATAATGAAAGGCGGTCACATCGACGTCGTGATAGGCGATCTTTGAACCGACGACCAGCGTGCCGAAGGGGACGTCCAGTCCTCCGGCGACACCCACGTTCAAAAGTGCGTCTGGACGGATGCGCTCAATAAGCGCGGTGGCCACATACGCGGAATGCGTCTTTCCTATGCCGCTTCTGACAGCGCTCACGGTATGAGGGCCGTCTTCAACCCTGTAAAGCGTGTGACCCCGCAGTGATTCCGTCTCATAGGAATCCTGAAGATTCAAAAATGCCCTGAGTTCCTCATCCATGGCGAAAATGATGGCGAAATGCATAAGATGTTCCTCCCATCAAATGAAAAAAAGAATGACGACCATTCTTTTATTTCACGTCCTGTATTTCGATGTTTATTTCTCGGCCTGAATCAGTGCGTACGCGTACTGTCTCGTTTTTCTCATGACCGATGACAGCTTTTCCCACAGGCGATTCGTTGGAGATCTTGTGTTCGAAAGGGTCCGCTTCGAGCGAACCGACGATGTTGTATTCTTCAGGGTCCTTGCCGTTGATTTTCAGCTTGACCGTTTTTCCGATGGCGACCACTTTATTGTTCTTGTCATCAGTGATGATTTCAGCGTGCTTGAGAATGTTCTCGATTTCGCGGATGCGCTGTTCGTTCTTGGCCTGGTCATCCCGGGCGGCGTCATAATCCGCGTTCTCACTGAGGTCACCTTGCGCCCGGGCTTCCTTGAGCGCTTCCAATATCCGGTCTCTTTCGTCTGTTTTGCGATGCTCGAGCTCCTGTTTGAGCTCCTGCATCCCTTCTTTGGTCAATTGATACACATTGTTTTCCATGGCTAACCTCCTTGTATTAAGGGTATTGTATCATGTTTTATAGGGCGTGGCAATTTCTAAGGTGTGACTTTTCTGAGAATGTCATAAGGGCTCATTTCAAATGGGGCTTCCACCCAGATCCTTTGCTTGGGATGACGCGCCACGGCGACCTTCAACCCCTCTTCTGATGCCATCTTTGATACAGCAAAAGTAAGGGTCTCGCTGCTTGGGGAGAAACGTTCGAGATAGTCGCCCTCTTCAAAATAGTTTCGTTGTTCGACAAGGGCTTTTCCTCTTTTCTTGTCATAATCGAGAACTATGCCGACAAAGGCCTGGGTGGGCTGCTCGCTTCTCAGGTTGTATAGCTGTTGTTCAGTGGTGGTCATGCCTTGCATGAAACCATCTGAAGTGAGCCTGTTTTCAGCTTTTTTGATGTTGAGCAGATATGACGGTATATCCGGTTCGATCTCCTCGGTGATGTCGTCGATCAGGCGCCTGTATGTGTTCACCACCGTCGCGATGTAATGGATGCTTTTCATCCTTCCCTCGATCTTGAGGGATTCGACACCGATATCGATCAACCGCGAAATGTGTCGTACGGTCTGCAGGTCCTTGGATGCCATGGCGAACGGCTCGTCCTCATTGAGCAGGGTGTCACCCTTGAACAAATCGTAGTGCCAACGGCATGAATGCGCGCATCCACCGCGGTTTGCGTCACGGTCCGTCATCGTGTTGGAAAGGGTGCACTTGCCGGAATAGGAGACGCACATGCCTCCATGGATGAAGACTTCAAGTTCCGTACGTGTGTGGGGTTTCATCGCCTCGATCTCGTCAAGTGACAGCTCCCTCGCTAACACGATGCGTTCGGCACCCCGTGCGTGCAGGTGGTTCGCCGAAACGTGATTCGTGATGGATTGCTGGGTGGATATGTGCACGGACAGACCAGTCAGCTCCCTCACTTTCCTCATGACGGCGTGTGAAGCGACAATGACCGCATCGACACCGATGTCCTCCAGCGCCTGCAAGTATTCACCGAGTCCTTCCAGATCCTCCTCATGGGGATACATGTTGACGGTGACATAGACCTTCTTGCCATGGTCATGGGCGAAACGTACGGCTTCCCGGATGGTCTCAAGGTCAAAATTGGAGGCCCGGGCGCGAAGCGAGAAAGCCTTTCCGCCTATAAAGACGGCATCCGCCCCGTAAAGAAGGGCGATCTTGAGTTTCTCCATGTCTCCGGCTGGCGCCAGGAGTTCAGGTTTCTTCATTCATTTCACCGTCCCTTGTCTGTATACGGTCTTCTTGTGAAGAAAGCCTTCGTCATGATCGACGTATCGTTTCAAGAGCACATCATCCGTTCCCTTGTCACGTGCTTTCACAAGGTCGCAGGCAATGGACACAACGCGGTCCTCCTGATAGAAGAGCGAATCAACAAAGAAATAGGTCAACGCTTTTTTTAATCGGTCCATCACATTGAAACTATGCATGGGTTTGCTTCGGAAGACATGGGTCCCAAAATCATCCTGATAGATCGGATAGGGTTCATCCTCGCGTTGGGCTTCGACGATATGAAGCGGTGTCTTGTTGTATGACCCGGCGTCTTTTTTCCCTTCATGTTTGAGAAAGCTTTCGACCAAAGGGCGCGCCGAATGAAACATGTTGATGTGCCCATGGCCCAATAGTGCGAAAGGAAGGACGCTTTTTTCACTTATCGAGTCGATGTCGTCGATGGTGAGCTGTCTTGCGCCCACCACGGCCTTTATGCCCTCCTCTTTCCAGAACATGATGTCCTCATGATTGGTGAGATACGTCTCCGCATCATAGATGAGCAAATGTTTGAGGCCGTGTTCGCCGGCTTTCGAGGCGACCGCGAGATCCGCGAAAAGAATGCCATCCACCGGCAAATCCCTGATTTTTCCAAAAACATGGTCCAAAGCTGAGAGGTCGCCTTCGTGGACAAGGGCGTTCATGTTCAAAAAAACGCTCTTCCCATGGTTCGCCGCTTTCATCACAAGAGGTTCAAGGGCGTCAGGCGTGTATGTTTCGCGCATTCTCAGGGCGAATGGACGGACTCCGAGGACCACGCCGTCGACCGGCGTGTCGATGAGTTTATGCATGAGCGGGCCGTCCGCATGTATGTAGATGAACATGGTATCACTTCCGTTTGATGCTCAAACTCATCCCGTCCCCGAGGGGATAGATGGCCGTTTCAAAATCATTCTGGTTCAGAACCCATCGGTTGAACTCATCGATTTTCCTGATGAGCTGGCGGGTGTTCCTGTGCTTGTTGCGGGCCGCAGGATCACCCACAAGGCCGTGAAAGAGAAGATTATCCACAAGTACGGCCCCTCTTTTGCGGACAAGCGGGGCATATCTGGTGAAATATTGTTTCGACTGGCTCTTCGCGCCGTCTATGAACAGAAGATCGAAAGGGCCGTCTAGGGACTCCGGGTCCAAGTGGAGCGCATCTTCCTCGATCACAGTGATCCTCTCCTCAAGTCCGGCCTCCTTGATGTTTTTGCGGGCCTCCAAGGCCAAAGAAGCGTCCCTTTCGATGGTGGTGACGCGCAACTTTGGGGAATGTTTGGCCATGGCGATTGCGCTGAAACCTATCGCCGTGCCAACCTCAAGGACCTTGTCCGCATCCATCAGGGTGAGCGTCTGCCTCAGGAAACGCAGCACGTCATCGGTGATGATGGGAACCTCGTCCCTTTTTGCGCGCATGCTCAAAGAGACCAATGTCGGATCGGTCTCTTCAGGATGGATGGTGTTCAGATAACTCATTGTGTCTCTTCTTCGTTCTCTTCGCTGAGATAGGCGTCGAGAACCTCTTCAATGAGGTCGAATTCCTCATCGGTCTCAATGGGGCGAAGGTCTCCGCCGTCCGTCTCGGTCTCATCATATGAAGCAGCGTGCACTTCATCGGTGTCCCCGGGTTCTTTGTAGACAACATAGGATTTCCCGAATTTCTCACTTTTGAACGTGAGCACGATCTCAAAATCCTGCTCGTTCCCTTCTTCATCGATGACTCTCAAAGTCTTGTCTTCCATGATTCACACTCCTTTTGATGTGGCATTCAAATAATCCTGCAAAATGATCACGGCCGCATGCTGGTCGATGGTCTTGCGTCTTTTCTTCTGTTTGAGGCCTTTGTCGACCATCATCGACTGGGCCATCCTGCTCGTGAGGCGCTCATCGTATAGCACGACAGGCACATCCGTTTTCTTTTCCAGCTTCTTTTTGAAGCGCTCTGAAGCCTTGGCCTGCGGCCCGATGCTTCCGTCCATGTTTTTCGGATAACCGAGCACAATGGTGTCGATCGGTTCATCCTTGAGCAGTTCAAGCACCCTCTCAAGCGCAACCGTGACATCCTGGTTCTTGAATTTCAGATTCTCAAAACCCCTGGCGAATGTGCTCTCCCTGTCGCTGATTGCGATGCCCAGGGAGGCATCACCAAGGTCAAGCCCTAGCTTTTTCATCCAAAGTCTCCTTCACGTGCCGGATGACCTCATCAACTTTGGATGTGTCGCGACCGCCCGCTTGAGCGAAATCGGGGCGTCCGCCTCCGCCGCCTCCGGCGATGCTTGCGGCTTCCTTGACAAGGTTTCCGGCATGGACATCGCTTTGGCTCTTGGCCACGAGGACGACTTTACCGTCATAAGTGTCGGCGAGGAAGACGACACCTTTTCCCATGTGCTCCATGAGCCTGTCGGCCAGGGCCTTCAGATCTTTCGGCGCGACATCCTCAAGCTTGAGGATGAGGTTGCCGTGCTCATCAACTTGTTCGAGATAGTTTCCGACGTTGCTGAGGCGTTGTTTCTGACGTGCCTCCTCATAAGCCTTCTCAAGCTTCTTCACAGCTTTTTGGAAGTCCTCGACATGCTTGCGCATCGCAATCACATCGCGATAACTGCCTTGTTTCTCAACGGGCTTTTCGGGTTCGAAAGGCAAATCCACTCCCTCTTCGGAAGCTTTTTCAAGAACGTTTTCCGCTTTATCCCTGAGATGGGCGAGTGTGGATTCGAATCCCCGCATGTATTCACCGATATTCGGCACACGGCCGTTCGCAAGGGCAATGACCCTGTAGATTCCGGATCCCTTCGACTCGACGGACACTATCGCGAAACGCTCGATGTCAGCGGTGTTGTCCACGTGGGTGCCTCCGCAAAGGTCAAGGGTGATGCCCATGTTGACCATGCGGACCTCGTCTTCGTATTTCTCTCCGAATTCCGCAATGGCACCACGTTCTTTCGCTTCATCAAGCTCCACCCGCTCGACTTCGACATCTATGGCCTCTTGGATTTTCCCGTTGACCCGGTCCTCGATATCAATCAGGGTGTTCTCATCGGGGAGGTCGTAATGGTTGAAATCAAAACGCAGGTAATCCGGCCCGACGAGCGAGCCTTGTTGCATGATATGCTCACCGAGCGTCTCACGAAGGACGCTGAAGAGCAGATGGGTCGCGGAATGGTGGGCTTCGGTCATTTTTCTGGACACCTCATCGACATGCAGTCTGACCGGGTCTCCCTCTTCAAGGGTATGGTCTTCGATCATATGCAGGAACTGTCCGTTTGGCAACCTTTGTACATCCTGCACAGTGAATACCTGGTCCCCTTTGACAATGACGCCACGGTCAGCGATCTGGCCCCCGCTTTCTGCATAGAATGGCGTCTCCTTCGTGACCACACCGTCATCGAAGACCTTGATGACGGTACTCTCGACTTCTGTCGTCTCATAGCCGACGAAGTAGCTCTCCGCCTTGAAGGCAAGATATTCCTCGTTCTGGTCGTGCATGCCCACAGCATCCTTGCGTGCGGCGCGGGCACGTTCGCGTTGTTCTTCCATGTAGGCCTTGAAGCCCTCTTCATCGACGCTCATGCCCTCACTCTCAGCGTATTCCTTGGTGAGCTCGACGGGGAATCCATAGGTGTCATAAAGCATGAAGGCATCCTTGCCGTCGATCATGGACGCACTGCGCTCCATGATCTCCTTCAGAATCTTCTCCCCTTGAGAAAGGGTGTCAAGGAACTGCCCTTCCTCTTTTTCGATCATCTTCTTGGTGAATGCCTTGGCCGATTCAAGATAGGGGTAGGTCTCTTTCATCATGTCGACGACGGTGTCGACGAGCGCGGTCAGGAAAGCGCCCTCGATTCCGAGGCTGCGCCCATGCTTCAGTGAACGCCTTAGAAGACGGCGGAGCACATAGCCTCGTCCGTCGTTTGAGAAGGTCGCGCCGTCGGATAGGGCGAAGACGACACTTCTTATATGGTCGGCGATGACCTTGAAGGACATCTCTCCGTTGTATGTTTTACCGGAAAGCGCCTCGAGGTCCTTGATGACAGGGAAGAAAAGGTCGGTCTCGAAATTCGTCTCCACACCCTGCATGATGGTCGCCATGCGTTCCAGGCCCATGCCGGTGTCTATGTTCTTGCTTGGAAGTTCGGGATACTCCTCACGCGAGAGGCCTTCCTTGGCATTGAACTGGGAAAGCACAATGTTCCAGATCTCGACGTAACGGTCATTCTCAACATCATTCTCGATCAAGGACAGATCGGACTCTCCATAAGAGTCACCCCTGTCGTAGAATATCTCGGTCGAAGGGCCGCAGGGACCGGGTCCTATCTCCCAGAAGTTCTCATAGCTTCGTACGATATGATCCTCTTTGACTCCGACATCGACCCACTTGTCATAGGTCTCGTCATCCGTGGGGTAGACCGACATGATCAGACGGTCGGGATCCAGACCGAAATATTGTTTGCTGGTCAGGATCTCATAGGCCCATTCGATGGCCTTGTCCCTGAAATAGTCGCCGATTGAAAAGTTCCCCAGCATCTCAAAGAAAGTATGATGACGGGCGGTGTGACCGACATTCTCTATATCGTTGGTCCGGATGCACTTCTGCACATTTACGATTTTTGGATTCGAAGGGACCTTGGAACCGTCGAAATAGCCCTTCAGAGGGGCGACACCGGCATTGATCCAAAGCAATGTCGGGTCATTGATGGGCACCAGGCTCGCACTTTCCTCGACCTTGTGACCCTTGTTTTTGAAAAACTCGATCCAGGTTTTCTTTATATCGTGTCCACTCATGTTTCTCATGTTTTCACTCCTCGCTCTAGCGTACTATTAATAAAAAAACGTCCCTTAAAAACACACAAGGACGAAATAATCCGCGGTACCACCTTTATTCAATAAGCGCTCAAACCGTTAACGCGGGTAGCGGACAAGGTTTGCCTTGTCTCTCGGGAGTAGCTTCAGCACTTGCACCGTCCGTTCTCAGCGGCCACGGACTCTCTTCAGGTGTTCGAATGCCTACTCGGCTCCGTCATCGATTTACACCATATTATACCCAATAATCATCACAAATGCAAGGCTCCGGCTCATTCATGTAAAGGGGATTCAACCGGTTGATTTCCCAATGGGTTTTCAATATTCTATTCATGGGAGGTGGTGCAGATGAAAACGTTCATACTCAAGACCGGTGCTTGGTCACATGGGCTTTCGATTCTCCTTGCGAGCACCCTGCTCTATCTGGGGGTGATTGCGAGCCCCCAGGGATGGCTCGCTTTTCCTACCGTCCTTTTGACGCTGGCAGGCGGCCTCATGCCCATGCTTATGACCATAGTGTTCATCAAGATGGACTGGTTTGATGATAATCTTACCCTCAAGCGGTTCTTTTCCGATAAGTTCTCCTTGTCAAAGCCCAGCTTCAAAGGATGGACCTGGGTGGTTGCCATCCTTCTGATGGGCGCTTTGGTTCCGGTGTTCATACACTGGATGATGCATGGGGACATCAGACTATTCAAGGGCGGTCCGCTCTTGTTTCTGCCGATTGGTTTTTTCATCGGCGGTCTTGAGGAGGTCGGCTGGAGAGGCTTCTTTCTTGAAAAGCTTGAGAAACGTCACACGCCATTCACCGCAAGTCTCTTTGTCGGTGTCATCTGGATGCTATGGCACTGGCCGCTTTTCTTCATCACCGGGACCTATCAACAGGGCCTCGGCCTATTCACGGCCGAAGGGATCGTGTTCCATCTCTCCATACTCTTTGGAACGTTCCTCTATACCTTCCTCTATCACAAGACCCGTTATTCTGTCCTGGCTGTCATGATCTATCATGGTACCGGCAATGTTCTAGGGGAGATCCTCATCGATGCAGAGCCCTGGGTGGGTTTAGGCGTCACAGTGGTTCTAAGCCTTGCGATCATCGCATTTGACAAAGACATGTTTTTCCATGGGCAGCGAAAAAAGGAAAGAACGGCCATCAGGCGTCCTCATCCATGAAATCATAAGGGGTAAGACCGTTCATGTCCTCTCCAAGCGTGTCAAAAGGCACGGACGGGTCCGCGATGCGGGATTCATCTTTCTCCCTGTCATCCTCCTCAAAGGTTTTCAAAATCTCGTCGATGGTCTCTTCGCGGCCGTCAAGCCTTCTTTGGATCTTATCCTTCAGTCGGGTGCGACGGTCCTCCTCGAGATTTCCTATGGCACGGTTCAAAAGATTGACTTCACCGAGTATGACAAGTTTCTTCTGGGCGCGGGTGATCGCGGTATAAATGAGTTTTCGCCTCAACATGATCGAATAACTTCTGAAAATGGGCAAAATGACGACACCGTATTCGCTTCCTTGCGACTTGTGGATGCTCATGGCGTAGGCATGGGTGATGTTGTCGAGGTCGGTTTTCTTATAGGCGACCTCCTTGTCGAGAAAGGTCGCATGAAGCACCCCCTTCTCCTCGTCAATGCCTGTGACCTGTCCCTGATCACCATTCATGACCCCGTCCTCGATCTGGTTCGTGAGCTGCAGGATCTTGTCGAAAAGACGGAAGGTGCGCCCTTGGTGGGTCAGTGTCTTGGTGTCGTGAGGGTTGTAGGTCTCTTGTAGAAAGGCGTTGACACTATGGATGCCCGTCTCTCCTTTGTACATGGGGATGAGCACCTGGATGTCATCAAACAGGTCATAGCCGGCATCCATGAAATGGTCGATGATTTTTTTCAGACGGTCCTTGAAGGTGGATTCCTGTTCGCTTACGAGATAACGGTCTGGATAAGCTTTTCCGATATCATCCGGCAAGCTTCCTTCGCGGATGGCGTTGGCAAGGTCGATGATGTGGGAATCAGGCCCTTGTCTGTGGATGGTCGAAAGGGTCACAGTCCGCATGACCTCGGAGTCGATGAGGTCTTTGAGCACCTGCCCGGGACCTACCGATGGAAGCTGGGCTTCATCCCCGACAATGATGACTCTCGCATCATCCTCGAGGCTTTCGAACAGACGGGCCGCGAGGTAGGTGTCGATCATGGACGCCTCGTCGATCACGAAGAGACTTCCCTGACGGGGGAAATCCCGCCCGTAGGCGAACGATCCGTCAAATCCGTATCCGAGGAACCTGTGGATGGTGGTCGCATAATAGCCGGTGGCTTCCTGCATGCGTTTCGCGGCCCTTCCGGTAGGGGCGATCAGATGGATAGCCCCCTCTTCATTGTATGAAGGACGCGGAAGCGCATGATATTTATAAAAGACATGCACGACACCCTTGATGACAGTGGTCTTTCCGGTCCCGGGTCCACCAGTGAGGATCATGCTCTGATGGCGAAGGGCTTCGAGAATCGCCTGCTTCTGTTCGTGGGTGTAGGTGATGCCTTCTTTTTTCTCGAATTCCCCTATGAGTGTATGGACCTTCTTTTCGTCAACACTTTGAAGGCCTTGGGTGAGTGTATGGACACGCTCGCTCACGGACTCCTCACAGCGCACGAGACTTTTGAGCGACAGGCCGTCTGCCTCAGCTATGAAACGCCCTTCTTCAATCAACGTTTGCAGCGCGTCCTCTACGAGCGTTTCCTCGATGGCTCCTTCGGTGTTTGAAAGGCGTTTCTGAGCCGTCGCCATGAACCATTCCCTATCGACAAACGTATGGCCTCTCGACATCGCGATATGGGTGAAAAGCGTCACAATCATCGCGCGTATCCTCGCAGGATGGTCCGCCTCGAAACCAAGGGATCTCGCAATTTCATCCGCCCGTTCAAAGCCTATGCCCTCGACTTCATCAATCAAGCGATAAGGGTTTTCCTGAAGCACTTCCAAGCTTTTTTCCTTGTAGACTTTCATGATCCGCATCGCAATGCGGGGAGTGATGTCGTATCCGTAAAGCTTGATCAGAGTCTGTTCGTCAGCCTTGTTCTCACGAAGACTCCTTGCAATCGTGTCCTTGAGACTCTTTTTCAACCTGGGCACCTCATCGAGCGCCGAGGTGTCCTTCATGATCTTTTCGATGGCATCCTTGCCAAGTGTCTGCACGATGCGTTCCGCGGTCTTCTCGCCGACTCCTGGAAACCTGTCCGAGGACAGATAGTCGATGAGGCCCTCCTCATTCGTCTCTTCAAGCTTCTCGAGTTTCTCCGCCTTGAACTGTCTGCCGTAAGTCGCGTGCTGCTCATACTGTCCGTAGAACCGGTAAGTCTCCCCTTTCTTGGGGTCGGGGATCGTCCCCTTGATTGTTTCCCGGTCCTGTTTATCCATACTGAAAAGCGTGTGACCGTCGCTACGGTCGGCCACATCGACTTTGACAATCGCGAACGCATTGTCTTCGCTATAGAATGTGATGGTCCGGATGGTGCCTTCAATATATTCCATAGTCCACCTCATGGTCATTATAGCATGGATCAAAGCGGATTGAATGGAGAAAACGATAGAGAAAAGAGCCCTTTTCAGGACTCTTTGAGTATCTTTTCAATATCTTTTGTCTCTTTCGGGATTCCTTGAGAGAGGTTCTCGTAACCATCCTCGGTGACAAGGATGTCATCTTCGATCCTGATGCCGATGCCTTCTTCCTTGATGTAAAGGCCGGGTTCGATGGTCAGCACCATGCCCGCTTCCAAGGGGATGTTGTAATGGCCGACATCATGCACATCAAGCCCCATGAAATGACCGATGCCATGATAGTAGACATCACGGATGTCCTCTTCTTTTTCTATGACTCCGGCTTTGACGGCCTTTTTGGCAAGCATGTCCCGAGCGAAGCTGTTGAGGCTTTTCCAAGTTTCTCCCGGCTTCACTTTCTTGATTGTTTCCTTATTGACTTCGAGCACGATCTCATAAAGCTCCTTTTGCCTCTTGGAAAATGTTCCCCCAACGGGGAAGGTCCGGGAAATGTCAGAGGCGTAGTTCCCATGAAGCGCACCGAGGTCGAAAAGGATGAGCTTGTCACGGGAAAGGGGGGCCTTGTTATCGACATAATGGAGCACGGTCGCATTCTCGCCGCAGGCGGCGATGGTGTCGAAGGCGTTGCCCTCGCTTCCCGACAAGGTGATCTCGTGCAGGAAATCCGCTTGAAGATGATACTCCATCGAACGGTTCTTGAGCTCTTTCAATATCCGCTTCAACCCTTTGTCGGTATGGGCGATCGCCTTGTTGATCATCGCAACTTCCTCGTCGCTTTTAAACATGCGCAGATAGGAGAGGTGTCTGTTCACATTGGCGATATTGAGTTCCGGATAGTTATCGATGAGGGACCCTCCATGGATGAGTCCTTGCGGTCTTTGTTTGGTATCAGGATGGTAAAGGTCCAGATAGAGAGTTCCGGGAGGGGTGCCCATGACGCTTCGGGCATAGTTCATGGTCTGATTGAACACCGACTCGAACTGTCTGGTGTAGAGAATGTCAGTTTCCGGGATGCCTGAGAGCTCGCTCGCTTCACTTTTGGAGATGCGTGCGCCCTCCCATTGAATGATCTGCTTGGTGTTCTCTTCGACAAAGAGATATGTCTTGTTCGCCTCATCCCCTTTGAGCATGAACAGGATAAGGTTCGGTTCGGACAAGTTCGTCAGATAGAAAAAATTGCGTTGGGGCGTATACGCATAGTCCTGATCTAGGGACTTGTGCGGACTGTTGCCAGAGAATAGAAGCACCGCTGAATTGGATTCCAACCGGTCCATGAGTGCCTCGCGCGCTTCGATTGCATGTTTTTTCATAATTTCACCTCAAAGCCATTATAACAAAGCCTATGCTTTTCTCAAAGAAAAAGGATGCCGTAGAGCCGGCATCCTTTGATTTGGAGGGTTATTTTACTTGTTCAGCCATAAGTTTCATGGTCCGAACCATTTGAGCGACATAGCTCATTTCGTTGTCGTACCAAGCGAGCACTTTGACGAGTTGTTTGCCTTCTTTTTCCATGACGCTTGTGCCGTTCGCGTCAAAAATGGATCCGTAATGGCTGCCGATCGAATCACTGGAAACGATTGGATCTTCAGTGTAGCCGAGGGTCTCGTTGGAAGCATCCTTCATCGCTTTGTTGATATCTTCAACAGTGACACTCTTGTCGAGTTCCACAGTAAGGTCGACCAGCGACCCAGTCACAGTGGGCACACGGAGGGCGATACCGTCGAGCGCACCATCAAGATGGGGCATCACTTTTCCTACCGCGGCTGCGGCACCTGTGGATGTCGGGATGATGTTCGCGGCTGCTGCACGTCCGCGACGCGCATAGATGCCTTTGGAGTGCGGAGAGTCTAGCGTCACTTGGTCATTGGTGTAAGAGTGGGCGGTAGTCATGAAGCCTTTCACGACACCAAAGTTGTCATCAAGCACTTTGACGACCGGAGCGAGGCAGTTCGTGGTGCAGGAAGCTCCGCTGACGACTTCTTCACTGCCATCGAGATCGGTGTGATTGACATTGTAGACGATGGTTTTGAGATCGCCTTTGGCCGGGGCGCTGATCATGACTTTCTTAGCGCCTGCCTTGACGTGCTTCATTGCCGTGTCTTTCTTGGTGAAAATACCAGTGCATTCGAGCACCACATCTACACCGAGTTCTTTCCAAGGAAGGTTCTCAGGATCCTTTTCCGCATAGACGCGGACCTTCTCTCCATCGACCACGATGGAATCTTCCGTATGGGTGATGGAATCATCCTTGTAACGGCCTTGCGCAGTGTCGTATTTGAGCAAGTATGCGAGGGTTTCCGCATCAGTCAGGTCATTGAGTGCGACAATCTCGTAATCATCGTTCTCATTCATGAGACGGTAAGCGAGACGTCCGATTCTTCCGAATCCGTTGATTGCTACTTTTACTGACATGTTAATGCCTCCTAATATGGTTTATTTTCATTCACCTGTATTATAACAATTTTCGTTTCAAATACAAATGAATTGGAGAATTTAAAAACGTTTTCAAGTTGTTGCGACACTTTAAAACAAGCCCGGCAAAGAATGCCAGGCTTGGGTATTTAACCTCTGTTTTCCTTTTGGTCCTCTTCTTTGAGTTCCTTGAAATAAGTCTCAAGAGCGTTGAGGTAATCGCAGTCCTCATCCTGTTTTTCACAGGATGTGCACATGATGATTTCACGCAGGCGTTTGGGGATGAATGTACGAATCTCATCTTCGTTGTAACCGACTTGCATCTTGTTGTCTTCAATGATGATCGGACGCCTCAAGACACTTGGGTTCTCGATGATGAAGCTTGTAAGCTCGTTCAAAGTCATCTCTTCAATGTCAAGATCATTGTCCTGGAAAACTTTGGAACGAGTGGAAATGATATCCTCGAAACCACCTTCGGTGTTCTTAAGCATGTTCATGATATCATCACGGGTGAGTTTCACGTTGAATATGTTTTTCTCCCGGAACTCAATGCGGTGTTCCTTGAACCATTTCTTCGCTTTCCGGCAAGAGGAACAGCTAGGTGTCGTGTACATTTGGATCATGGTCAGGGCCTCCTTTTTATCGAGGGTCGAAAGGATATGTAAAAGCTGGTACTTCTAAAGGTTGATACAATCAGATTATAACACAGATTATAAAAAATATGAATAAGTTTTGCGAACTTTTTGCATGTAAATGCTTGCATGAATAGGATGCATTCAAAGAGCGCATGTGCTATAATGACTGAAACACTATTATATCAAACGGAGGCTATTTATGAAATGGAATTTGAACCATTTATATGAAAATCTTGACGCTTGGAAAAAAGATTTTGATCGCGTCAAGGAAATCATTCATACACTCCCTGAATTCCAGGGTAAGTTGGGCAACTTTGATTCTTTCAAGAAATATTATGAATTGCAACGGGAAGTGTCTGTCAAACTCAATAAGCTTTATCAGTATGCGCACCTGAAAAGCGACCTAAACAAGAAAAACGTGGAAAACAGCGCCCGGGTCCAAACCATGGCCGGAATGCTTAGCGAATACCATCAGGCCACTGCCTTCGAATCCCCCGAGATCCTCAGTCTCGGAAAAGAGAAAGTCGAGGCTTTCCTTGACAAGGATGCATCGCTCAAGGATTTCCGCTTTCCTCTCAAGAAACTTTTTCATCAAAGCGAGCATATCCTAGACGCCAAGCGGGAAAGCTTGCTTGCAAACTACGGTGAACTGGCGGACCAGGGAAGCAACCTCCATGGCTCACTCGCCGTCGCGGACAATAGCGCCGAGGAAGTGGAACTCAGCGACGGTAAGTCTGTGACTGTCACAAATGGCAATTACCGCTCTTTGATTGCGGACGCCAAGAAAGCTGAAGACAGGGAAAAGATTTTCAGCGCCGTGTTCGACCATTACGAAGGACTCAAACATACCTATGCGGAGATCTATAACACAGTCCTCAAAGCCAACGTTGCAAACATGAAAAGCCGAGGTTACACATCCACGCTTGAAGCCGCACTTCATCACAACAATATCGATCCCGTGGTTTACCATAACCTTGTAAAAACCGCCAAAGAGAGCACAAATCTTCTGAAGCGCTACTACAAGATCAGAAAAGAAGCCCTGGGACTTGAAAAACATCATACCTATGACCGTTTCATCCCCCTCGCAAAAAGCAGTTCCAAATTCGATTACGAAGAGGCGAAAAATCTTTTCTTCGACGCCATCGACCATCTGGACGACGACTTCAAGGAAAAAGCGAAAGATGCACTCAAGGAGGGGTTCGTGGATGTCTATGAACAGGACGGTAAACAGACCGGCGCCTATTCCTCAAGCTCCTTGAACGAACACCCCTATATTCTGCTCAACTTCGACAAGACCCTAGGGGACGTCTTCACGGTCGCCCATGAAGGCGGACACTCCATGCATTCGCTGTTCGCTAAAGAACATCAGCCCGAACCCACCCAGAACTACACCATCTTTGTCGCAGAGATCGCCTCCACATTCAACGAACATCTTCTCCTTGATTATTTCATCAACAACAACAAGGGAACCAAAGAGGACAAGGTCCAGCTCCTGCAACAATCGATTGATGATATCGCCGCCACATTCTATCGTCAGACGCTTTTTGCGGCCTATGAGCTCAAAGCTCATGAAATGGCGGAAAAGGGCGAGCCGATCACGTATGAATCCCTCAGTCAAATCATGATTGACCTCTACAAGGACTTCTACGATATCGACATCACCGAAGAGGGCCCTAAACCATATGTATGGGCCTACATCCCTCACTTCTTCTTCGCACCTTACTATGTCTATCAATACGCGACGAGCTTTGCCGCAAGCCTGAAGCTCTATGAGATGGTCAAGGAAGACCCGTCCAACATCCAGAACCATATGGACCTCCTTAAGAGCGGCGGTGACGACTTCCCCATGAACCAGACCCGTCGCGCGGGGCTTGACCTCACTGACAAGGAGACCTTCCAGGCTGTGACCAAACGTCTTGAAACCCTTCTTGATGAACTCGAACTTGCACTCAAGGAATAATCTGATACACTATAAGTGATACGAAACACGATGAGAAGGACGACCATGACACCCTCAGCGAGTCCGGAGCGGTGAAAGCCGGACAAAAGTCATGTTCTGGCCCTTCGAGTGACGCCAATCCCGTCCGTCTCCCGCGTTAAGGGCATGAGCGCCGGATCATCCGGAAGCAAGGTGGTACCGCGGACACTCCGCCCTTGATTGTTTTGATCAAGGGCGTTTTCTATTCGAAAGGAGCATGACCATGAAAGAAAGAACCATCGTATCGGGCATCCAGCCCACAGGCACTTTGAACATCGGAACCTATCTAGGAAGCATCAAGAACTTTGTGAAGCTTCAGGAAACCTACCAGGACCATCACTTCTTTTTGTTCATCGCAGACTTGCACGCGATCACCATTCCAAGAGATCGCTTGAAACTTAGAAGGACCATCAAGGAACTCGCCGCATTATACCTTGCCTGCGGACTCAAAAAAGAGCGCTTGTCCCTCTTCATCCAATCCGAAGTGAGGGCCCATTCCCATATGGCCTATCTTCTTCAATGTTTCACATACATGGGGGAGCTCGAACGTATGACGCAGTTTAAGGACAAAGCCAAGAAACAAACCAATGGCGTCAGCGCGTCCCTGTTCACCTACCCCTCCCTCATGGCAGGGGACATCCTGCTTTATGATGCGGAATACGTACCCGTCGGAGAGGATCAGAAACAGCACCTCGAGCTGGCACGAAACATTGCCGAACGCGTAAATAACCGCTTCGGAGAGTTCTTCACCGTGCCGAAACCGTTGATTCCCAAAGTGGGCGCACGCATCATGAGTTTGACAGACCCCACCAGCAAGATGAGCAAATCCGATGAAAACGTCAAATCAAGAATCCTTTTGCTGGATGATGAGTCCATCATCCGCAAAAGGATCAAAAGCGCCGTCACCGACAGCGAGGGTTCCATACGCTTCGACAAAGAGAACAAACCAGGCATCTCCAATCTCATGACCATGATGGGGTCAATCACCAATGAGACAATGGAAGCCATAGAAAGCCGTTATAAGGAAGAGACCTCATACAAGGCTTTCAAAGAGGAACTCGCGGAACTAGTGGTGAATGAACTGAAACCGATACAAAAGCGTTATGAGGAACTCATCAAATCCAATGAACTCGATGAGATTCTTGACGAAGGCGCCAAAGCGGCCTCTAGAATCGCGGAGAAGAAAGTTCGCAAGTTCGACCACAAACTCGGGCTCGGCCGTAAAAGACGCTGATCAAAGCCAGAAACCCATCACTACTATAGATAAGCAAGGCTCCGTGAACGTATTTTACGCTCACGGAGCCTTTATTAGTGTATGCATCCCTGCAGAACATTCAGAGCATCAGACACCACGCATGATGTGGCATGTGAAAATATGACAAGACATACCAATGCGTCTTAACATTGAGACTGTAAAATATTCAGCAGTGAATGAAGATGGAGAAAAGTGCTCAATCCGCATAGTTCTTGAAATAATTCTGAACCAGCACGATGGGCGTACCCTTGTCTCCGCTTCCGGAAACCAAATCACATAGCGAACCGATTAAATCAACGTACTGCCTTGGTGTGGTCCCTTGGGACAGCATGGAACCTTTTAGGGAAGTGTCTTTGGCACGGATTTTATTTTTCACAGCTTTTTCCAAGGACTCGCCCTCAAGGTCGGCAAACTCATTATCCGCGACATATTTTAATTTGAGTTCATTTGGAGACCCGCTCAATCCATCCGTGTATCCCGGTGACACCACCGGATCAGCAAGCTCCCAGATGCCGCCGGCAGGATCCTTGTAAGCACCGTCTCCATATATCATGACCTCGGGCATGACACCGAACCTGTCACCGATTGTCTTTTGAATGACCTTAGCCGTCTTGAAACCGTCGCGCGGGAAGAGTTTCAGGCGTTCCTCGGTGGATTTGTTGCTGCCCAAAAGACCGTAAGCCGGATTGTGGCCTTTTCCGATGACGGGTGCATTCAATAAGTCCACAAGTGTCAATACGTTCTTGGCGCCAGCTTTCACCAACCGCTTTTTCGTCATGGACCTGGTGTGGATATCACATGCGAGGACTCTGTCGGTATGCTTCAAGATGTAGGCTGGATTGTTGGAAAAGATGACGTTAACTGTGCATCCTTCTGCTTCAGCGACAGACTTGTAGTATTCAATGTAATCGACGCCCGTGAACGGATGGGGCTCATAGCCGAATTGATGCCTGAATGTCGCCTCATCCAAAACATCCTTCCACGGATTGATGTCTTGTTCAAACAGGTTTTCATCGCTTACAAGACGGTTCCCCACCTCGTCCGAAGGGTAGTTGAGCATCAGGTCAATGTGGTCCATGCTGCGTGCGACCCCCTTCAAAATCAGCGAGAAACGGTTCCTGCTCAAAATAGGGAATATGACGCCAAGTGTGCGAGCCCCATCATTTTTCCTTCTGACGTCCCTGGCAACCTCGTCGACCGTCACGTAATTGCCTTCCGCCCGGGCGACAACCGCTTCGCTCACGGCCACGACATCATCCTCCAAAAGTGGGACTCCCATCTCTTCAACGGCGTCAGAGAGGCTGTTTGCGACCAACCGGTCTATGGCATCCCCTTCTTTGATGATGGGTGCTCTGATCCCGATGGCCTTCGTTCCAATATGACTCGGCATGCGTCTCCTCCTATGAATACATTTTGTCTGGCTTGTTGACCGCCATATAAAAACCCTCGAACAGCCACCCCGGCATGCGCCAGAGAAAGGGTTCAAGGGTAGGGTTCATATCATTTCAGATTCATTTGCCGGATATGCTCCGTAATGGCTTCCATGGCCTTGACCTCATCCGCGCCCTTGGCCTCGATCACGACCAGGCTTCCACGTTCGGCACCCAAAGAAAGGACGCCCATGATGCTCTTGAGATCAACCTTGACGTCATCATAAGTGATGGAGATGTCGCTTCTGAACTGGTTCGCCTTGGACACCAAGGTCGTCGCGGGGCGGGCATGAAGCCCTTCCTGGTTGGAAATCACGAATTCTTTTCTCATTGTTTTCTTTCCTCCATCATTTCTAGCAATGCTTGATACACTGCCTCATTATCCGTTTCAAAATAAAACTTGATTTTCTTACCGACGACATTCACCCCGGTCGCCCCGGCCTCTTTCAGTGATTCCATCTCTATATCGCGTGGACGTTTCACGGTGACGTTGATCTTATGGCGCTCGAATGTCACTGATTGAATGTCCGCTTCGTCCAAGGTTTCATAGAGGGCTTTCACATCCACTGTAGCTTTTGGTTTTTTTGCAAGGGTCAGAAGAATGATGACAAGTCCGACAAGGAGCAGGGCCACGCCGGTGATGAGAATATAGTGATTCATTTCGAGATTATTGAAGTCCATGTCGTGATCACTCCTTATCTAGTCGCGTTTATTTTATCACAGTTCATTTATTTTTAAAACGTTTTAAGGTATAATATGAGAATATGAAAACGAAAGCAAGGTGACACCATGAGCAGTCTGGTCACATTTGTCAAATACCTTTTCCTAGGGGCTCTTCAAGGAATCACGGAACCGCTACCCATCTCTTCTAGCGGTCATCTCGTAATCGCCCAAGCCTTTCTCAACATGCCCAATGTCGATTACCTTCTCGAGGTCTGGCTCAATTTCGCGAGCCTCATGGCTGTCATCGTCCTTTTCCGGAAGCGGATCACATCCTTGATCCAAGGCAACATGGCCTATCTCTTCAAACGCGACAAGTCGGCTCGGCACCATTTCGATTATGCACTCGCGATACTCATCGGAATCATCCCCGCAGGCCTCGTCGGCTTTTTCCTGAACGACATCCTTTCAAGGTTCTTTCTGAATCTCTTGTCTGTAGGAATCGCCCTTTTCGTGACAGGAGGGCTACTGCTTTTTGTCCAGACCCAAAGTGAAGAGAATGAGGATACCGACATTTCACGCATGGACGCTTTGGTCATCGGTCTCTTTCAGGTGCTTGCTTTGATCCCGGGGATATCGAGAAGCGGAACCACTGTCGTAGGGGGACTGTTGAGACGTATCGAGGCTACAAAAGTGATTGAATTCTCTTTCATGCTCTATATCCCCATAAGCATCGCTTCAATGGGGCTTGAAGCGATGAACATCGAAAGTTTCGACCATCCCGCGTCCGCGTTTATTGCAAGTTTCATTGTAAGTGGCATACTCACTTATTACGCCCTGAAGCTTTTTGTTCATCTAATCAAGAGAGGAAACCTCAAATATTTTGCAGCTTACTGCTTCACAGTGGGCGCCTTCTCCATTATCATGTATTTAGTGGGAGCGTGAAATATGAAAACCCTGATCGCCAATGACAAACGTACAGTGCTCGATCATTTCAAGGTCCGTGGTGAAGTGTTCATCATTGAACAGGCCATCGACTGGGAAGAGGAGTTCGACGGCAAGGATTATGACGCCACCCTCTTCGTCCTCTACAAGGGGGATGAACCAATCGGTGCCGCCAGGCTCACGGGTGACCATGTCGGAAGGGTTGCGGTGCTTAAGGCTCACAGGCATGAAAACGCGGGGACCCTCATCATGAAAGATCTTGAGAATGAAGCACGTCGGCAAGGCATCCGGACGCTCTATCTTGGTGCCCAGAAACCTGTCATCCCGTTTTACGAATCCCTGGGCTACGAAGCCTACGGGGACATCTTCCTTGATGCCATGATTGAACATCGCATGATGAAAAAGACCCTATGAATAGGTTCCAATCGATTTTCACATCGGTATGAATTCCGCTTATACCAAACAAAAACTCAAGAGGTGATACCATGGACACAGTAATCGAAGCCATCATCGAAATCCCGATGGGCACAAAGAACAAATACGAGATCGACAAGAAGCGCAACCGGATCAAGCTGGACCGGGTGCTTTATTCACAGATGACCTATCCGGCCGAATATGGTTATATCGAGCACACCCTCGCTGAGGACAACGACCCGCTCGACATTCTCATCATGGCCAGCACCAAGACTTTTCCGGGATGCATCGTCGATGCAAGGGTCATCGGTTCGCTCGACATGATTGACAACGACGAACCCGACCACAAGATCATCGCTGTCATGGAGGACGATCCACGTTTTTCCCATATCCACAAACTCAGCGACATACAGGACCACACCTTGAGGGAAATCAAACATTTTTTCGCCACCTACAAGGACCTTCAACAGAACAAGAAAGTCATTGTGAAGGATTTCCACAACAAGGATTACGCCGACAAATTGATCGATGACAGTCGGCGAAGATATCAAAAAGATATAAAGGAGCATGAATAATATGGCTACAAATATCAAGATGGTTTTCGACAACCAGACCAACGGTGTCCTGAACGGATCGCACGGATCGACCACAGTCGGTAGCGAGGATGGCGCCCTGGCCGCTTACGACATGGTCCTGGGTGGACTCGGAGCTTGTCTGAACCACACTTTCCAAAGCATTTTGAGCAAGAAGAAACTTGAGTTCCATAGCGTCAACTATGAGATAGAAGGCGTCAAGCGTGACGAAGTGCCTGCGACACTTAAAACCGTCGACATCCAAGTGACAGTGACCGGTGTCGACAGCGACAAAGAGGCACAGGCTCAAAAGGCCTGGGAGATGGCCACCCGCTACTGCAGCATGCATGTGACGCTCTCACACGTCGCGGACATGACTTCCACCCTCACATTCAAATAACCGAAAGCCCCTTAGAAGGGGCTTTTTTCAAATGAAAAAAACACTTTCAGCGAAAGTGTCTTGTTTTAAAGATGGAGCGGGTGAACGGAATCGAACCGTCATCATCAGCTTGGAAGGCTGAGGTTCTACCATTAAACTACACCCGCATGGGTGAAGGCTGAAATAAAATGGAGCGGGTGAAGGGGATCGAACCCTCGATTCCACCATGGCAAGGTGGTGTTTTACCACTAAACTACACCCGCATGTTCAAGGCGCCGCCTTAATTCAGCGTGATTATAATACCACGAAACAAAGAAGACTGTCAAGGCAACGCTCAGCTTTTTTTAAGTTTTTGGATGGCGCGCAATTTGGCGCTATGCGCCCGGTTGTTACTGGCGACCTCCTCCTCGGAAGGCCTGATCACTTTTCGATGAAGCAGTTTGAAATCAGGGGTCGTCGTCGGCATGGTGGGAAGTTCCTTCGGATGGTCCACTGTGGAAGCATCCTTGAAGAGGTTCTTGACGATGCGGTCCTCGAGCGAATGGAAGGTGATCACCACGATGATACCGCCTGGTTCGAGCATATCAAGCGCGTCCTTCAGGGAAGTCTTTAGAACGTCCAACTCCTTGTTCACGGCGATACGAAGGGCCTGGAACGTCTTTTTTGCAGGATGCCCCTTCTTGGAAAGGACATGCCCGGGCAAAGCCTTTTTCACGATACCGACCAGTTGACCGGTCGTCTCGATGGATTCAGCGTCGCGCTCTTTGAGAATCCTTTCGGCGATTCTCGGCGCGAATCGTTCCTCACCGTACTGAAACAATATATCCCGGATGGCTTTTTTGGAGTACGTGTTGACGATTTCCTTGGCGGTCAGCGGTTGTCTTTGGTCCATCCGCATGTCCAACGTCGCATCATCGACACGGTAGGAGAACCCTCGTTCAGCCGTGTCAAAATGATGGGAGGAAACACCCAAATCATAAAGGATGCCGTCCACACCGGTGACCCCGATGGAAAGGAGCGTCTCTTTCATATGTGAGAAGTTCTTCTCGAACACCGTGAAACGGTTCCCCACTTCTTCCAACCTCTCTTTGGCGACAGGAAGGGTCTCAGTGTCCTGATCAAAAGCATAGAGATATCCGGAGGATATTCTTTTGAGGATTTCCCTGCTATGGCCCGCAAAGCCGAGCGTGCAGTCCACATAAAGACCGTCCTGTTTGATGTCGAGATAATCGAGCGCCTCTTTGAGAAGCACGGGTGTGTGTGCCATGTTTTTCACCTCGGATAAAAGAAAAACGCTTTTTTAAGCGCTTCTTTTTTGTTGCTTATTCCTCTGTCTCTTCTTCGCCTGCGGTCTTGTCAACGACCTGACGACCATTGTAATGTCCGCAATGTTTGCATACGCGATGCGCAAGTTTCGTCTCGCCACAGTTCTCACAAACGACCATGCCGGGCATGCTTAGTTTCTGATGGGTGCGACGCTTTCTTTTGCGCTGTTTCGAATGACTTCTTTTGGGTACAGCCATGTTTGGTCCTCCTAACTTTTGTAATCCTTCAGTTTCTGCAATGCTGGATGCCCGCCCGAGGTTTTTTCATGGTCCTCTTCCGCTTCAAAACGATCATCGTTCTGATGATCGGGGTGAATGACGCGCATCGGTTTTTCCAAGTATACATTAGACCATATTACCGGCAATAAGTCAATAGTCATACCGTCGATTTGGCGATATTCGTCCTGTTCATTTTCCGTGAATGTCTCAAGCACATCAAAATCCATTTCAAGATGCACAGGCTTGAGACTTCTCGCACACCGGACTTCCACTGTGGTCGTGATGTGAATGTCAAAATAGAAGAACTCGTCCACAATTTCGACACTTCCCTCCACTTGGGTCGGGGTTATGCTGAGCACATCGCTGTCTTCAGCGATGAACCCTTCAAGGTTGACGGTCTCGTCGAAATACGGATTCTGATGAACCTTTTTCCTGAGTTGTCCCACAGTCCATTTTATTGCCATAATATCATCCCCCAAGGACAGTCAAATTATACGTTTTATTTACTTTAAAGTCAAACATAAGGTATAATGACTTTGCATGCAAAGGAGCTGAAAACGATGAAAACCGCAGGCATCATAGTTGAATACAACCCCCTTCATCATGGGCACATGCATCATTTGAAAAAAACGCGCGAGATCACCGGCGCAGATGTGATCATCGCTGTCATGAGCGGCAATGTGGTCCAAAGAGGGGAATTCGCCATCACCGACAAGTTCACACGGACAGAGTGGGCGCTAGAAGCGGGAATCGACCTTGTCGTGGAACTCCCGGCGTTCTTCACGCTTCAGAACGCGGACCTTTTCGCATGGGCGGCGGTGTCCATCCTCGATGCCCTCGGATGTGAGACATTGGTCTTCGGCAGTGAATCCGGGGATGTCCATGCCCTCAAAGCCCAAAGTGAACTCATGCGCACCGACACATTCAACGAACGGATCAACGCGCTCATGCAGGAAGGGCATTCCTATCCTTCGGCCAACCAGATCGCGCTCGAGACACTTAGTGGAAAGACTTTCACACAGACACCGAACGACATCCTCGGAGTCCAGTATCTGAACGCCATTCACGACTTGCGAAGCCCGATGGAGCCCAGAGCTATAGAAAGGGTCGAAAGCGGGTACTATGAAGCGTATGACCAAAACCGTTCCATTCAAAGCGCGACTTCCGTCAGACAACGCCTTCTGGAAGGAAAAGCGATAGCTTCCTCGGTTCCCGAACATGTCTACCCGTCACTTCAAAAGGGTTCCCTCAACACCCTTTCCGACTATGACCCCGTCATCCGATACCTTCTCGCAATCCACAGCAAGGAAAGCCTCGCTCGCATCTTCTCGTTTGAGGAGGGACTTGAAAGCTGGCTTCTCAGGCATCGTGACGCAACCACTCACGAGGCGCTTTTGAAATCGATGGCCACAAGGCGCTACACCCAAGCGAGAATCAAGCGTTCCATCATGCATATGATGCTGAACACAACCAAGGAAGAAGCACCTCCCTTCAATGTGCCCTACATACGCATACTTGGTATGAGGGATGCGGGGCAGGTTTATCTCAACCGGATCAAGCATACGCTCAGTGTTCCCTTGGTGAGCAAAGTCGGTCGCATGCGCGATCCACTGCTTGAATTCGAACTGAAAACCTCGAGACTCTACGCCGTCTTCACCGATTACAGCGTGTATGAGCGGGAATTCGATCCAGTCATAATCCTATAGTGTTTCATTTGCCCGTTCGGGCTAAATCCTCTATAATTGACCTCGGGTGATATTATGAATGAAAAAGAAACCATCAAGAACGCTTTGGGCGACATCATCGACCCTTCGAACTCAGAGACCTTCGCGGACAACAATGCAGTACGATACGTGTCCGTCGAGGAGGACGAAAAGAAAGTCAACCTGGTCATCGGGGTTGCCAAGGATGATGATGAAACCAAGAAGACCGTCAAGAGACGGATTGCGAAAGTCATCAAGATTGACCTGGGTTATAAAGGGCTCAAGATCGATTTTGAACCATTGAAGAAAAAAGACAGCATCGTCGATGAAACGCGAAAGATCAAATACATCGGCATTGCGAGCGGAAAAGGCGGAGTGGGGAAATCGACCGTCGCCGCAAATCTCGCACTCGCGCTCAAACGCATCGGCAAGAAGGTTGGCATCATCGACGCCGATATCTATGGAAGTTCCATACCGACGCTTTTCGATATGAAAATCACGCTCCCAAAGGCTGACAAGGATGAAAACATCATCCCCTTCGAAACCCATGGGATTGAATTGATCTCGACGGAATTTTTCCTGAAAAAGGACCAACCCATCATGTGGCGCGGTCCCATGCTTGGTAAGATGCTCAACAATTTCTTCTATGATGTCGCTTGGAACGAAGAGATAGAATACATCGTCGTCGATCTTCCGCCGGGAACCGGAGATGTCGCCATGGACATACAGAAACTGATTCCGGAATGCGAGATGCTCATCGTGACCACACCGCATCCGAGCGCTTCCCATATCGCCTCCCGAGCCGGATTCGCGGCACAGCAACTGAATCACTCCTTGCTGGGCGTGGTCGAGAACATGAGCCATCTGACGCACAATGGAGACACCTTGAGGATTTTCGGTGAAGGCGGCGGAAAGGAAGTCGCCGACAAACTGAAGACCGACCTGTTGCAGCAAGTCCCGATCGGCCAGCCCGAAGACGGGCATCCGGGCCTCTACGGCATGAACGAGGAAATCGGAGTGGCCTATCTGGGGCTCGCCAACAAGCTCGTCAAAGTGGTCGAACAGGATTCATGAATGCAAAAACCGAGCATCGCTCGGTTTTTTTTATGCGCCATAAAGACGGGAAAGGGCTTTTGATCGTTTGGAGTGGATGGCCAATGCCTCCTTGTATCTAGATCGTTTGCGCGCCAATTCGATGAGCTCGGTGGCGAAATGATTGATATAGGATATTTCCTGCTTTTCAATCGCAAGCGGGAAAGCGATATCCCTTAGGTGGCTTTTATAAGTTTCCTCGCATTCCGCAAGCATGCTTTCATAGTATACTTTCTCTAATAGCGCGTCTTCTTTTGGACTTTTGAAATGCTCGCGCATTCCTTCGGGATCCCTTTTGGCGACCAATGAGAGCGCCCGATAATACCAGCAGTCCTTGATTTCGCAATAAAGCTCATCCAGCATGCTTTCGACTTCTTGGTCCTTGTTGAACAGTCGCAGTTGCATATAGCGATACATGTTGATCAATTCCAATGGCACCATAACTTTGGGGATGGCCTGAAGCGCCTCCTGTGCGGACGACTTTGACTCGTCAATCAAGAAAAAGACATTATAAAGCTTCAGCATGATAAGGTAATCCGGTTGGTAGTACTCTGTCAGGCTCTTGATCGCCGCCGAGAAGTGACGCATGCTTTCATTTTTCTTATGAAGCTTCTGTTTAATCAGGAAAGCGTACGTTTCTCTCAGACCGTTGATGTAGTGGTCCCTATGGGAGCTGTCCTGAAGAATTTCAAGATGCTTCAGCGCTTCTGTATATTTTTGCGTGTCGAATGCATGAATCATGGAAAGCATTTCGTAAACAAGTCCCATATACCGGTTGAAGTGGCTGTTCAAGCTCCACATTTCATTCACTATCCGCCTGCTTTCCCTGTATTGTTTCTTTCCTACAGTATGCATGAGCCTGATGAGTTCACTCGTATTCAGAAGCTCCAGGTCCGCCGCCTCTTTCCTGAGAGAAATCAGTACATTGAATTCTTGATGGTAAAACGCTTTGAATGCTCTTTTCAACACAATGGAATCCTCGAACTCCTTCGAACACAATTCGAGGTTCAATCCGCATTTCTTGCTCATTTCCTTGATGAAGTAATCGTTTGGTGGCATCCTGTTGTTTTCAACTTTCGATAGATAACTGACACTGCATATGCCGTTCGAGAAAGATTCCTGTGTGAGATTCATCTCTAGACGTTTCCTTTTCACGATCCCCCCCATATAGGATGGCGAGCTTTTCAGGTGATGTGTGTTGCTTCTGAAGGTATGTTGCCTTTTGTCAAAATTCATTGTCTTCCCCTCTCGTGATGTGGATACTACCCTACACGGATTACATTAGAATAGCTTTTTTGCCAGTTGAAGCGTTTATTATTGATAAAATACATGATTTTATCAACCCTTACATAATATCACGTAATGTGTCGTTTTTTATAAAAAAATAGAGAGAAACCAATCTCTCTATTCTGATTTGTCGTATTCCAATATATCCCCGGGCTGACACTCAAGACACTCACAGATTGCTTCGAGCGTGGAGAACCTCACGGCCTTCACTTTATCCGTTTTCAGTTTCGATAGATTCACGACACTGATACCGGTGCATTCTGACAAGGTGTTGAGTTTCATCTTGCGGTCCGCCATGACCCTGTCAAGCCTCACTACGATTCCCATGTTTACACCGTCTCGTCAAATTCGGTCTGAAGGTATCGGCCGTATTCGAAAATCCTCATGAGGATATAAAGCAGTGCGCCAATCAGGAAATAACCCACACCCAGGTTGTAGTTCGCCTCGAGAAGACCCCCGTCGATCTGAGTGATGATCGAACGCATGAACACATAATCGAAAATGGGAATGACAATCCCGGCGATTATGAAGCCCAAAGCGATCCATTTCAAGGACGAAGTGACCTCTGAAGCGAACGGACGGGCATTTTCCACACTTGTCATAATGCGTTTCAGAAGGTAGAAAAGCCCAACGAGGAACGCCGACCCCGCTATTGCTCTGAGCCCACCTGTAATAAGAATGCTTTTCAATGTTATGTCGCTATTGAGAATGTCATCTGAAAGATAAGCCTCGAGTTGCAGATCAAAATACTGATGGATGGTTAGCTCACTCAGGTTGAAAGTCAGAAAATCCTGAGATATGACCATTCCTGCCAAAAACACTCCAAGTCCTACCAAAGCTGCAAAAACGAAAAACCACATGGCTGCAACAGATAAGATCCTTGATGCTTTAATCAATGTCATAAACCGTCTTTCATTGAATGCCGATTGCATAAAATCATCTCCTTATATACCCGGATTATAACACGCATATTTCTTATGTCAATAACTTTTTAATCTTTATCGTTAATTTTTTAACAATTAAAATGAGAACCAATGGGTTCTCATCTAACATCTATATGCGGAAATCTACACCATGGTTTCAATGGACACCCGTCACACTTGGGATTTCTCGAAAGACAGTGGTAACGTCCAAAAAAAATGAACTGATGATGGGCCTTGGACCATTTTTTCTTTGGAATCTTTCGCATCAGTTTTTCTTCCACCTTGAGGGCGGAATCCTTTTTATAGGCCAGTTTCAAACGTTTGGCGACACGCCCGACATGGGTGTCGACCGCGATTCTGGGGATGCCGTGCCAGACACTAAGTACGACATTCGCGGTTTTTCGCCCGACTCCGGGCAGGCTCTCGAGTGCTTCAAGGGAATCCGGGATTTCACCGTTGTATCGTTCCCTTAGCGCCTGCGCCGCATGCATGATGTTCCTGGCCTTGTTCTTGTAAAGTCCGATGCGCCGGATGGCATTCTCCAGTTTTTCGAGGTCCGCATCCGCAAAATCATCCAATGTCTTGTAGGTGTTGAAAAGCGCCGGGGTCAAACGATTCACTGAAGCGTCTGTGGACTGTGCGCTCAGCATCACCGCCACAAGCAGTTCTATCCCGTTCGTATAATGGAGTTCGATATTGGCTTGGGGATAAAGCCTGTCAAGGATTTCAAGGATGTCTTCTACTCGTCCCATAATTTGTAGAACTCCTTAAGCGCTTCCGGGTTTTTTTCAGGGGATTTTCTTATGGACGCCTCACTTTTCTGCAAGTGCTTGTCAATGACCCTGAGCGTCGGGTTCTTGTATTTGAGCGCTGTGAGCGTGGCTTCTTTCAACATGTCGTAGGAATACCCATCCTCTTCAATCCATTTCTTCACAAGCTCCATATCTAGCTGTGTAAGCGGTTTGTTCAAAGAGCTCTCCAAAAACTCCACCCAACTTGCTGTCTGGGTCCCCTTAGCTTTGGACTGCTCGCTTTGAATATGATGGATGACCTTGGAAAGAAAATAGTCCACGTTAAAGGTCTCCGTCTCTTTCCCCTCTTCATTTGTCGTCAGGGTTATATCCAGGTATCCCTTGTCCATCAAGCTGTCAAGGACCGCCTCTGTCTTCTCAGGCGATAACGATATCCACCGCGAGAATTTCTTGGGTTTGATGATGCCCTCTTTTTCCTGCAACAACCTGCGAAGTTTGATCAGGGCCATCGCCTCGGTCTCCGTGAGGTCGAATTTGTGGTAATACCTGAGGACGAGTGCGCTGAAATCGAGCACCCCGTCATCGATCAGTCGCATCAATATCTGTTTCAATTGAGTCACCCCTTCATCAGAACTTCTCGCTCTTCTTCGCCAGTTTCTTGAGCGCGAGCTCGGCAGCGTTCTGTTCGGCTTGTTTTTTGGTGTTGCCTTTGCCTTCGCCCATCAGGATCTCGTCCATATAGACACGCACCGTGAATGTCTTGTTATGTGAGGGACCTTCCTCACTGATGACCTTGTAGACAAGCTGGCGCTTATCGGATTGGACCAGCTCCTGAAGGTGTGACTTGAAATCGGTGAAGTTGATCTCGTCGTCCTTCTTCACGACCGGGAACACTACTTTATCCGCGACTTTGTATACCTCTTCCAGGCCCTTGTCCAAGAATATCGCCCCGACAAAGGCTTCAAAGGCGTCTGCGAGAAGGGCGCGCCGGTCTCTTCCGCCGCTCTTCTCCTCACCCCTTCCAAGAAGGAGGTATTTTCCCAAATCACAGGCACGGGCATAACGGACCAGGGCGTTCTCATAGACATAACGGGCCCTTCTTTTCGTAAGGTCTCCTTCGTTGTAATGCCTGTCTTCCTCATAAAGGTATTTGGCCAGAATCACATCCAGTACGGCATCACCCACGAATTCAAGTCTTTCGTTGGATTCCGTGTGATGCTCGTTCGCGTAGGAGGAATGCGTCAAGGCTGTCTCGAGGAGTTTTTTATTGTTGAAATCCAGATTGAAGAAAGCTTCGAGTCCATTCACGGCGTTTCATCCTCCCCGATTCTGTTTGACACTTTCCCGATCACATCTTGTCGGACAATGTTGGCGGCCTGTACGATTGCGTTGGAAAACCCGTCTTTCTTGGACGCGCCCTGCGCTTTGATCACCGGTGCCCTTAGACCCATGATCATCGCACCACCGATTTCCGAAGGGGACATACGCTTTTTGAAACGTTTCAAGTTCCCGGCCGAAAAAAGGAGGCCGAGTTTGCCGAAAAACCCCTTCGAGAGTTCCTGTTTAAGCATCGTGCCCATACCTTTTGCAGTACCTTCGATGGTTTTCATGACTATGTTGGCGGTAAAGCCGTCGCTGATCATGATCGGAGCCGGCGGGTCGAGAATTTCCTTCGGTTCCACATTCCCATAGAACGACAGGTTCTTGGACGCCTCGAAAAGCTGTGCGGCCTGTTTGTCGAGTTCGCGTCCCTTGCCCTCTTCCGAGCCGATGTTGATGAGACCAACCTTGGGATCCTTGATGCCCAGGACCTCTTCGGCGTAAACAGTTGCGAAATTGGCTTGATGCACCATGAATTCAGGTTTGATTTCAAGATTTCCACCCGCGTCAAGCAGAATAAAAGGTTTGCCGCTCACTGTGGGAAGCACCGGCGCGATGGCGGTACGCTTCATCGACTTCATGCGCCCCACAAGAATGTGGGCACCTGCGATGAGCGCCTGGGTCGCCCCACTTGATACGGCTGCGTCATTCGGACCTTTGCGTACACTGCTCAAAGTCAAAGCCATAGAGGATTTACGGTTCTTCCTGATGGCGCTGATCGGGTCTTTTTCACCCATTTCAATCGTGCCTTCGGATGCCTCGATGTTGATACGGGTGTCATCCTTCAGATATTTCTTTATGGCTTCAGGGTCCCCATAAAGGGTTATCTCCACATCGGATAGCTTCTTTATCGCTTCCATGGCTCCTTCAACTTGCTCTTTGGGAGCATAATCGCCACCCATGGCATCTACAGCAATCTTAATCATACAAACACCTCATCTATTTGGTTTCTTCATTCATTATAGCATACTTGAAATGGCTTGTGTCGATTGCTTCAAACCGTTTCTCCTTCAAAAAACATGCTGTTCACATGTTCGATCAATCGGTCGGTCTCTTCGGAGGCTTTTCTTTCATGACGTTCCATGATGACCTCGGCATCAAGGCTGGCCTGTTCGAACAAGGCCATGTCTCCCTCCTCGTCCTTTCTCAGAATGTCGAGGCTTCCGCTTTGTCGTGTTCCGACAAGATCGCCGAACCCTCTCCTATCAAGGTCGACCTCACTCAGTTCAAAGCCGTCATTGGTGGTCTCGAGTATCTTCAGACGCTCCACGGTCCACGCATCATCCTTGCAGAGGATGACGCACGCACCGTTCGACCCTTCCCTTCCGACTCTCCCCCTGAGTTGATGGAGCTGAGCATATCCGAAACGCTCACCATGATAGATCACCATGAGCGTTGCACCCGGAGCGTGAATGCCCACTTCAATGACCGTGGTCGAAACCAGTATGTCAGTGGACCGGTCCTTGAAAGCTTTCAAGGTTTCTCTTTTCTCTTGCGCACTGAGTCGTCCATGAAGCATGGCGACCGATTGGTCGCGGAATCGTTCGCTATATTTCCTGAACAGGGTCTTCACGCCATTCAAGGTCTCCTGTTCGTCAATGGTCGGCGCGACCACGTACACTTGTTCCCCTCTTTTAAGCCGACGAGCGACCGCATTCATGGCAGCTTGTTCGCTCCGCATGGTTCTCACGGCCGTCTCCACGGAACGCGCCCTGTTGGATGGACGCTCAATCGTTGAAATATCCATATCGCCGAACAGGGTCATTGCTAGCGTACGCGGAATGGGTGTTGCGCTGAGATAGAGAATGTCCGGTATGTCGCCTTTTGAAAAGAGACGTTTTCTTTGAGCGACCCCGAAACGGTGTTGCTCATCCGTAATCACAAGCCCCAATGCAGAAAACCTGACATCGTCGCTGAACAGCCTGTGTGTCCCGACAACAAGGTCGCATCGGCCTGCCTCAAGCGCATCAAGCGTGTCCCGCTCATCAGAGGCGTTTTGTGTAAGCAACCGGATTTCGACCCCGAAAGTGTCTAAAAAAGCATTCGCCTCATCATACTGTTGCTGGGCCAGAATCTCGGTGGGGGCCATGAATGCGACCTGATAGCCCGAACGGATGGTTGCGAACGCTGCGAGCATGGCCACAACCGTCTTGCCGCTTCCTGTATCGCCCTGCAGCATCCGGCGCATCGGGGAAACATCGCGCAAGTCAGCGAGAATCGAGTCCAGTGCCGCATCCTGTGAAGGACTCAGATCAAAAGGCAGGCGGCAGGTCGCCTCTTTCAAGACATCCGTCGAGATGGACTTGATGGTGCCTTTTTGATGCTGCCTCCGTCTTCGCGCTCCCATCACCCGCAATTGATAGAAGAGCAACGCTTCGTATCTCAGTCTCGCAAGCGCCTTTCTAAGAGATGGAAGGGTCCTTGGGAAGTGTGCCGCGAAAAGCGCTTCATGACGCTTCGGATATCCATAGGAATCCAACAGGTGGGATGGAACGGGGTCCATCCACGCAGAAATGGATTCAAAAGCTTGACGGACAAGTTTTTGAACAACCTTGTCACTGATACCCGACAAGTTGTAAACCGGGATGATGCCTTCCATGAAATGTTCCCTTTTGATGACTCTTTGAGCCGTCAGGGTTTTCTTGGAATGATCCACTTTAGCGTAAAGCGCGACGGTGTCTCCTTTTGACAATGTCTTTTTAAGGTAATGCTGATTGAATACTGCGATGGTGAAGACTGTGCCATCCACAGAGGCTTTGAACGTCAGACGACTAAGGCTTTTGCGTATGAAAAAAACCGAGACATCGCTGCTTATGACGCCTTCGAGATAACACGAAGTCCCATTTTCGACCTCATGGATGCGGGATATCGATCGCACATCATAACGTCTGGGAAGATATTCCACCAAATCACTAAGGGAATGGATGCCCTGTTCATTCAAACGGTCGACCCGTGTCGGTCCCAAACCTTTCAAGTCCTCTAAAGCCATACTATCACCAAAGACATTATAACACGCCTGTCATAAAAAAAGACCAAGGGGTTTTAAGCCCTTGGTCGTGGTTGTCTATTCCACTGCAAACAGATAATGGTACACTGACTGATCGCCTTGGATGGTCTCGATTTCAAGTTCCTCGAAAGATTCGTTGATATGTTTTTCCAGTTTCTTGACTTCTTTTTCATCAACGTCTTGGCCGACCATGATGGTGATGATTTCGCTATCATCATCAATCAATGAAGCGACCAGTTCCTTGGCGGCATTAAGGCGGCTTTTGTCGGAATGCACGATTTTCCCCTCGTTGATGGAGAGATAATCGTTTTTCTTGATCTCGATGCCGTTCATGTCCGTATCACGGATGGCATAAGTGATCTCACCCGTCTTGACATGGTCGATGAGCTCTTTCATCTCCTCAACGATTTCGTCCAGTTCTTGGTTCGCGTCAAACATGGTCAGACTCGCATACCCTTGAGGGATGGTCTTGGCGGGAAGGACGATCACGTTCTTGTCCTCGATGGTCTTCTTGGCGTGTTCCGCGCTCATCATGACATTTTTGTTGTTAGGAATGATCAGGATGTTTTCCGCGTTGACAAAACTCACAGCATCGATGAAATCCTGTGTGGATGGGTTCATAGTCTGTCCACCGTCGATGATGTAATCCACACCCATCTCCTTGAATGATTCCTTGATGCCTTTCCCTGTAAGCACAGTGATGATGCCGTAGCGCTTGGGTTGACCGGTGTGATATGCGTTGAGATGTTCATGGCCACAATCGTGCTCGTGCTCATGTTCCGGTTGATGAAGGAGCGTCTCGGTATGTTGGAGGGTCATGTTTTCGATTTTGATGTTGGCGAACTCGCCATACTCCTGACCGAGATTGAGCGCTTCACCAGGTTCGGTAGTATGGATGTGTACTTTGAGGATTTCCTCATCATCGACAACAACGATGGAATCCCCCATCTTGTTGAGCTGTTTGATGACTTTGTCCTTGTTGAGTTTCTTGCGTCCGTCCAATTGGACGATGAACTCAGTGCAATAACCGAATTCCTTCTGTTCTTCCTGTTCATAGCCTTTAGTGGTCTTCGCAGCTGCGCGCCTGGCGCCTCGGTCCTCTTGATGCATCTCACCTTCCAAGGCGTCCACCATGCCTTCGATGATGTAGATCAGACCGGCTCCACCGCTGTCGACAACACCCGACTCCTTTAGTACGGGAAGCTGTTCCGGGGTGTTTTCAAGTGCTTTTTGCGCGGCTTCGAGATACACCTTGAGCGTCGCCAGGATGTCAGTGTTCTCATCCGAGACACTTTCAGCTTTCTCGACGGCTTCACGTGCGACTGTTAGAATCGTGCCCTCAACAGGGTTGATGACGGCGCCATAGGCTTGTTTGACGCCTTGCTTCATACCTTCGATGAACTGTTTCGCATTCGCGGTCACGAGTGACTGGAACGTTTTGCCGAATCCGCTGAAAAGCTGTGAAAGGATGACGCCCGAGTTTCCTCTTGCGCCCATCAGCAGACCTCTTGAGAGGGCTTTTCCTATTTTTTCAACTGATTCGTCCTCTAAAGACTGTATGGCTTCAACGCCAGACATCATGGTTGATTGCATGTTGCTTCCGGTATCGCCATCTGGGACAGGGAAGACGTTCAAGTCGTTGATTTCCTGGTGATTGTTCTTGAGTTTTATGCTGCCGTTCGTTATGATTAATTTCATGAGATTTCCATCGATTTCCATGGGTTTCATAGGCTATCCTCCGTAGTGAATAATAGTCAATAGTTATGTGTACAAATTAGTTTGATATACTTAATATGCAGGCTTTATTTATTTTATCACAGCCCCCCTGGCATTGCAACATATAGACCAAATAACGTATATTAACATTTTTTTTATAAAATGCTTGATTTATATTGTCCATGTGTTATCATGTATAAGGTTCGCAATAGGATTCGTCGAATGGAGGTCAAATCATGTCAAAATCTTGTTATGTCACTGGAAAGAAAAACCATTTCGGTAACAATCGCTCATTTTCCATGAACGCAACCCGACGCAAATGGAAAGCCAATTTGCAAAAGGTCAGGATCATCGATGAAAACGGCGAAAAGAAAACTGTTTATGTATCCGCACGTGCCCTCAAAAAACATAAACTGAACCGCGCTCAATAACTTACTCGAAAAGCCGATTTTTTTCGGCTTTTATTATGAATAACCCACCCCCCTCAAAAAACCCCCCTCTTTTTTTAAAGCACTGCTCGGAAGCAGTGCTTTTTTTTATGGTGCTGGGTCATTCATCGTCAGAGGCAATCACGAGGAGCTCGCCGGCATCGAACGAAACGGTGCCGCTTCCCTGATTGGATATGCAAAGTGGATCCGTCACTTCAAGATCATAGTGATCGAGTTCAAAGCTGAAATGTTTCAAGGTGAGACCGCGAACGGGTTTTACAGCGAAAAACGAGATATAAGCATGGGGATTGTCTATCTTGTGCGTGCCCGGTTTCAAGACCCGCGCCATATGGTGGTCTGTCCTGAGGGTGACATTTCCACGTCTCAACATGAGCAGGTTTCCATATGTATGGTCCAGACGGCTTCCCACTCCGCCATACATGGTGATGAGCGCGTCGGGATCAAGCGACAAGGCTTTCGTCAGGGCGATATCGGAATCTGTCTTGTCCTTGCGGATTTCAAAATGTTCGAGCCTTCTTGCATGTTTCTTGATAAATCCGTACTCCTCGGCAGTGACACTGTCGAAATCCCCCATGGCGTAGTCGAGGTCAATGCCCTTTTCAAGCGCATGATGAGCGGCTTTGTCGACCCCTATCAGGATCTCATCTTCCTCTTTTTCATAAAGCTTGTCAAGAGTATAGGAGATGGGAGCGACAAACAGCTTGATCATTGGCCGCGCACCTGGTCAATTTTCATCTTACGGTCGTCCGACTTGAAGATGAACGACCCCGCCACAAGCACATCGGCACCCGCCTCTTCGCAAATCCGGGCGGTTTGTGTGTTGATGCCCCCATCGACGACGATGTCGAAGTGATAGCCTTTATCATCACGGATATCTCTGAGTTGCTGAATCTTCTCGACCATGTCGTGCATGAACGATTGTCCGCCGAACCCTGGTTCAACACTCATCACAAGGACCAAGTCAAGGTCCGAGAGGTAAGGTTCAATATGTTCAACGGGGGTCTTCGGTTTCAAGGACAGTCCGGCCTTGACCTTGTGGTGGTGCAAATGGTCGACCCATCTTTGCACATCATCCACCGCTTCTACATGGAAGGTGATCTGGTCACTTCCGGCTTCAATGAATTCATTGAAGAACTTATCAGGATTATCCATCATGAGATGGACATCGAACACCTGTTTGGAATGCGGTCTCAACGCCTTCACGACAAGTGGGCCTATGGTGAGATTGGGTACGAAATGGCCATCCATCACGTCGATGTGTATCCATTCGGCGCTTTTGATGGTATCGAGTTCTTCTTTCAATCGGCTGAAATCAGCGGAAAGAATGGATGGTGCGACGCGCATAATCATCACTCCTAATAGTGGCGCTTATTTGTATTGATTTCTTCATGGATACGCAGGTAGGTCTCATAACGGTGTTTGGGGATGTTCCCTTCACTTACGGCCTCCTTGACTGCGCACCCCGGTTCGTTCACATGAAGGCATTGTCTGAACTTGCAGGCACCGGCAAACTTCTCGAAGTCCGCGTAGCATTCCTTGAGTCTGACGGAGTCGATCCCCTCAAGCGAGAGTTTCGAGAATCCGGGCGTGTCCGCCACAAGACCTCCCTCGAGTCTCAGAAGTTCGACATGCCTTGTCGTGTGCCGACCACGTCCGAGCGCTTTCGATATCTCGCCCGTCCTAAGAGTGAGTGACGGGTCGAGCGCATTCAGGATGCTGCTTTTCCCAGCTCCGCTCTGTCCGGCGAGCACGCTTTCCTGGTCCTTGAACACGCGTTTCAACGTTGCAAGGCTGTGATCATCATGGATGCTGACGAAATGGACAGGGTAATGGTTTTCATAATAGGACAGTGTCGAACGGATTGAATCAAGTGTCTTCTCATCGACCAGGTCCGTCTTGTTGAGGACAATCCTTGCAGACACATCACTGTCCTCGGCAACCACCAGGAACCTATCCAGTAGATAAGTGCTGAAATCAGGGTCGACTGTCGACGTGATGATAAGCACTTGGTCGACATTCGCGATGGGCGGCCGGAGAAAATCATTCGTTCTTTTAAGGACATCGATGATTTGAGACTCGTCAAAGGTGACGCGGTCTCCGACCTTCGGCGAGACCCCCTGATGCCTAAGGACACCGCGTGGCACAACGGTTTGCACATTTCCAGATGCATCCATGACATCATATTTGCCTCCGATGAGCTTGATCACTTTGCCTTCTTTCATACACACCTCGATTACAATTGGGTCCTTTTCAACGCTTCACTGAGTGGCAGCGTTTCTACCCTTTTTCTGGCAGATTGGATGCCTAACGCATAAATCATACCATAGATGATGATAATTATAAACACATACCCCCACGGAATTGCAAGCGGGATGACCATGTTGAAATAGTCAGCGAGCCATTGCATCATCCAATTGAGGGTGAAAAGAGCGAGGGGAACCGCTAGTGCGAAAGCGAATACGCTAAGGGCCAGATACCCGCCGAGAAGATAGGTCCTGATTTCCCTTTTCCCATATCCCATGACTTTGAGCATGGCGATTGTGTAGCTGTGATCATCTGCCGAAAGACGCGTGATCAAGTATATCACAAGCCCGCCAATGGCAAGGGAAAGGCCGACGGCGATATTGATGAAGGATTGCATCAGACGGTCGATGCTGTCGATCTGTTCCAAAATGGAGTCCACTCTGTGCACCTCGAGATAGTCCTCCCCATCAAGGACATGGTCAGCATACACGGTGTTGAAAGCTGCTTCTTCCCCTGTGTAAAATCCCGCCAACGCAGCCCTTTCTATGAACACCCTGTTCCCCGCATACAAGTCGGCGACACCCGTCACCTCGAGTTCCAACATTTCATCCCCATGTTCGAGCATGAAACGTTCACCCTTCTGTAAACCGCTCAGAAGCTGATGGCTCTTGGTGATGACTGCCCCCTCGACAAGGGGTTTTGAAAGAGACGTCCCCGCATCGTCATGAAGCGGATGTATGGGATCGTCAGGTTCAAGCCCGATCAACAGACTGGGCTCCCCTTGCACGCGGGCGGACGTCTCATACACCTTGCTCGCCCCCTCAGGGACAGGGCAGGTAGCTTCATAATCGCATCGTCCGATGGACTCTATCCGGGTTGAATCATAATAATCCGGTAAGGTTTTTCCGAAAGCGTCCAACATCCCGGCGGTCACTAGTGCCATGAAAAAGACAGTCATAAGGGCTAGAAGATAGATGAGGGTCTTTCCCGCGTGTCTGCTTAAGAATGCGGTCTGCATCCTCAAGGTGAAGGGCATGTTCCGAAGCTTTTTCAACCCGGGACGTATGAACACGCCTTTTCTCCCGGTCGTATCCCTCATGAGTGCATCAGGCGTCTCTTTGAAAAGACGATGAAGCACCCAGAAGCCGATTCCGTTCAGAACCAGCAGCGGCACCCCGACGGAGACCAGGACAACACGAAGGGAAAAAGAGACCGGCGCCTGCGGCAACATGTAGAAACTGAGAAAAAGATCCCGTATGTAAGGGCTAAGATGATGCCCGAGCGCGTAACCTCCCAATGCAAACCCGAAAGAGGCCACACTCAAAAAGGCCAAATGCGCAATAAAGATTGTACGTCTTGGCATCCCGAGAGCCATCAGTACACCGAGGGGCTTCTTTGTGCGTTCAATCATCCTGCTCACAAACGCCGCACATACGCCTATCCCGGTCGCAGCCGTGAACACCGCGATGCTGAGGGCCATCATCTGCGACCCCTGGATTTCCGCATAGACCGCTCCGCTTCTCATGACTTCTTCGGTAAGCGAGACCGAGTCCACGAAGGGAATCTCCGCTTCCCTGATTGCATTCATCGAATGCGTTGCATCATCACCCGCACCTCCGAAATGGACACCTGTGAAAGTGTCGAATTGAGCGAATGTGTCTTCATTCACAAGCCCGGGTGTCTGCATGCGGCTGTTGAACATGAGCGGTTCGTCAAAAACGGGAAGGGTGTAATCCGGAAACAGGACATGTCCGCTCACCTTGAGCGGTTCGCCAGCGATATGGACGGTGTCACCGACGGTAAGCCCGTTCGCTTGCATGTAAGCCCGGGTGAGTGCGATCTCCCCATCCTCTGGCCAGGATCCTTTTTCAAGCTTGGGGATGTTGATGGTCTCATGCATCATCATGAGCCGTGCATTGTGACTTTCCTCAAGTGTAAGATCCTTATAGAAACGGGCTTCATAAGCCATCGATGGAGCGACGGCGCGGATGTGGTCAAGCCTTTCATCGACAACGGTTTTAAAACAATCATGGTCTATACGGCTCAAGGTCCTCAGATCGGACGCAGTGGCATCCGGACATTCCTCATGCAAGACATCTTGGTCGAAAGGCGTCAGGATTTCGCTCGTGACAATGGCGATGTCCTCTTGGACATGGGCGTCGAAATAGTCTTCGCTGGCCTCTTCGACCGTACCGATGCCCGCACTGATGAACGTGTATATGAAACTGCTCAGGAAAAGGATCACCCCGAGAACGAAAGTGAGCGCCTTATGAGAGAAAAACACCCTCGATACATGCTTGAAAAGCGAGCCCATCAGAAATGGACCTCCTCGACGGAGGCGGGGGTCTCGTTCTCATGGATGGATTCGATGCGTCCGGAATTGATTCGGACCACCCTGTCCGCAATGCTTGGGATCCCGGTATTGTGGGTGATCAGCACAACCGTGGTCCCAAGGGTGCGGTTAAGCGTTCTTACCGTTTCGAGAACCCCTTTGGCCGTGGTCTCATCCAAGGACCCGGTGATCTCGTCCGCGAAAAGGATCGAGGGTTTTTTCACGATCGCACGGGCGATGGAGACCCTTTGCTGTTCCCCACCGGAGAGTTCATGAGGGAACTTATCTCCATAGCCTTTCAAACCGACCATGTCAAGCGCCTCTTCGACATCATACGAGTCCTTGAAGAGGCGGGCTCCGATCTCGACATTCTCGTAGGCGTTCAGTGTGGGCAGAAGGTTGTATTCTTGAAAGACAAAACCCGAAGTCTTCCTTCGAAAGCGTGTGAGCGCCTTTTCAGAAAGATTCGACAGGTTTTCACCGTGCACCTCTATGGTGCCGTCGGTCGGTTGGTCGAGCCCTCCCATGAGATTGAGCATCGTGCTTTTGCCCGACCCGGAAGGACCGAGAATCACGATGAATTCCCCCGTTTCGATTTTCAGGTCAATCCCCCTGAGTGCGTCAGTTTTAACTTTTCCTCTCTGATAGGTCTTCCATACGGATGTGAGTGTGACCATCAACAAAACCTCCTAGCATATTCAGAACAACGGGTTCAATGCTGTTTTGCAAAGACACAATCCCTACATGATTTTCTTGAACCGTTTATCCATGATCGAGTAGAGATAGCCATCCACAGGTTTTTCGACGACTTCCTCCAACATATGGACATACCCCTCGATCTGTGACTGATAAGCGTCATCCTCGATGCCTTTGAGCTTATAGTCTATGACCAAGAACCTTTCCTTTGTCTCCAAAAGCAGGTCGATGAACCCGCTTCTCACACCCTCCTCCGATTCAAGGGCGAAAGGGTATTCCTTATAGACTGTGTCGATATCGAGTGAAGCGATCAGATCCGAATCGAAAAACGCCTTTAAAAGATCGCGCTCGCGCGCATTTCCGGCGATGGTATTGAGCTGCTCGTCGATATCGGCGAGAAAATCGATCCGCTCGAACATCTCGTGAAGGCGGTTTCCGTAATCAAGCGCTTCAAGTGTCGACTTGTCGACAAGTTCGCTCACGCCCTTGCTGTAGGCGCTTCTTTTTTCCAATTCCGGCGTCTCCCCAGCGTATCTGTAGCTTTTTTCAGCGGGCGCGTCATCCAAAGGAATGCGACGGCTTTTTTCAAACCTGTAAGTTGAATCGGGGTGATACGCATCAAGCTCCACATGGGTGACCCACGGCCCCATCCGGTCCAACACGCTCTCAATGACGGCATGGAAGGATTTGTAGCGTCTGCGTTCATAGACATCCACCTTGTCCGCATCATCGACCATGTAGGTCGCGGGCGTTTCGCTTTGGAAAAACGGCAGAACCACTCGTTCTTTGGCCCTTGTGAGCGCGACATAGAAGACCCGAAGACGCTCGCTGACATCCTCGGTTCTCTCCAGTGTCCGGTAAAGCGGATAGAGGAAGTGTTCGTCATAGCCTTCGTTGTCATAAGGAATCAAAAACCCTAGGGACCGTTTGAAGCGTTCCCTGGATGTATCGTGCATGAACTTGTTGAAAAGATGCGGCACATAAACCACCGGAAACTCAAGCCCTTTGGACTTGTGGATAGTCATGACATGGACCGTGTTCGCCTCGAAATCGCTCTTAAGGGCCAACTCTATATCCTTGTCCGCTTTTCCCACCGCTTCAAGATGTTTGGCGAACGTGTTCAAAGAAGCCCCTCGCTCAGCTTGGGAGCGGGCGAGTTCGACCATGTAATCAAGCCTGGCTTTCGCTTCCCGTGTGTTGCTTAACCGGACCGAGTGTTTCACTAGATCAAAACGGTCATAGACCTCATGAAGCAACTCGTCGACCGGCATGACACGGGCCTCTTCCTTGAGCACCTCGATGGTATCGAAAAAGTCCCTGAAGGGAGGCGTCACCCAGTGACCCAAAGCGTCGGGAGCGTTTTTCGGCAGGGCCATGACCTGGTTGACGATGGCATCATCACTGCGTTCGAAGGCGAAACTCCGCATCACGCTCATGAACGCGTGTCTGAAAGACGACCGGTACAAGTCCTTGTCCTCCATGGCGGCGATCAGTGTCAGGATCTGACGGACGAGAATGACCTCGTCATGGGCAATGAACTGTGCGTTCCTATGGATGTTGACAGGCACGCCCACATATTCGAAGACTTTCCTGAGCATCCCGAAATCCGTCGCCCTGTCCATGAGCACGGCATGGTCACCATACGTGACAGGTCTGAGGCCGTCGTCCCCGATGATTTCGGCATTTTTTTCGACCTGGACCTTGATGTCGCGCGCAATCAAAAACATCTCAAGCTCTTTTTTCGAGAATGTCTCAAGCAGTGACTCGTGGTCCTTTTCCCTGTATGCGAGCACATTCAAGCCATAAGACGTCCCGTTCGACCGCAGTTCATCAAACACGGGGTTCTTGGCGCTCAGTGCCTGACGCGCATCATAATTCACACCACCGACCGTCTCGTCCATGATTGCGCTGAATATCCGGTTCACCCCGTCAAGTACCTCCGAACGTGAGCGGAAATTGTCCGTAAGGTCGATCAGCCTTCCACCTTGGTCCTGCTTGTAAGCTTCATATTTTTCCATGAAGATCGTCGGGTCCGCATGGCGAAAACGGTAAATGGATTGTTTGACATCCCCAACCATGTAGAGGTTGTTATTCCCGACCGTGCACAGGAAAGCCTCCTGCATCGCGTTGGTGTCCTGATATTCGTCCACCATGATCTCGCTCGTGGAATCCAGCAATTCCTTCTTGACGTCTTGGTGTTCATGAATCAGATCGAGCGCAAGTCTCGCGACTGTGGAGAAATCAAAGACCTCCTCTTCTTTTTGCATCTTATGGAAGGCACTGTCAAATGTCCTGAGGACCCGGACAATGGTTTCGATGTGATCCTTGGTGGCCATGAAACCATGGAAATGTTCCTGCTTCGATTTTTGAAGCGGGCCGGGATCGGCCGGGGATCCGGCAAGTTCTTTTTTCAAGACATCCTTGATGGTCTGCGTCATGGCTTTCAAATGTTCGAGTGCCTCTTCATCAGGGGTGTCCTTGAATGTCCGGGTGAGTCCGGCGGTCGAAGGGAGTCTGGGCTGATCCTTGACGTAGGTGTGCACACAGTCGTAGCTCTCACAACTGAAAAGCGGTGAGAACGCTTGGTCGAGTTTCTCAAGGTAGGCCTCCATCTCTTCAGGGTAGCCTTCATCGAAGAGGTTCTGCAACCGTTTTTTCATGGTGTTGATTTGTTCAAGGACAATGGATTCGTATTCCGAAAAAAGGGTCTCGAAGGTGGTTGGGTTGAAATAATCATGCAATGTGTATTCGAGGAACTCTTCCTTGTCATAATGTAGGCTGAGAGCCTCATGGAAATATAAGATCTGTCTTTTGGCGGGCGTGTCGTCCTTATGGGAGAAAAGAGAAACGTACGATTTGAACGCTTCGTCCTTCTTCTCAAAGAAACGTTCGAAGACCTCGTCGATCAACGCTTCCTTCTTGAGGTTGAATGTGGCTTCATCCCCGATGGTGAGCTGCTTGCTGATATCTTTGAGGTAACCGTACTTCTTCAAGAGATGAAAAGCATAGCTGTCAAATGTCCTTATATGGGCACTGTCAAGACCCTCCAAGGCATGTTTCAAATCCGGAGATTTTGCAAGGTTGTCCATGAGCGCTCGGCGGATCCTGGCTTTCATCTCGGCCGCCGCCGCATTGGTGAAGGTGAGAATGATGAGCGACTCCACCGGCACACCCTCTTTAAGTTTCCGGATCACGCGTTCGGTGAGTACGGCGGTTTTACCGCTGCCCGCACCAGCGCTCACAAGGATGTTCTCCCCCTCGTGGAAAATCGCTTCTTGCTGGTTCTTCGTATAGTTGAAGGCCATGTCAATCATCCCCCTTGAGGGTTTCAAAGACTTCTTTGAAATCTTTCGCAACCTCTAAGGAATGGAAATCCTCGGGTCGTTTGTAACAAATGTCAAAGAAGGGGCAATGGGTGCAACTGATGGGGCGCCTTTTCTGATCCTGTTTCGGATTGATCGGGAAATGACCTTCCGAGATACTATAAAGCATGGATTCGAGTTTGGTGCGCAAAGCGCGCAAAAGGGCGTCGATGCCTTCCTCATCAAACCGTTTCACGTTCTTTTGGAAATCCCCTTTTTTGGTGATTTTCAGTCCGTGAATGAAAGAATCGTCCGCATACCTTTTATCAATGAACCTAAGTTCATCAAGATCGCCCAACACGTAGCCTTTAAGTTTCAAAGCCTCTTCAAGCTGTTCTTCCTTGGTCTTGTTCATAACCCTTTTGGGGGTTTTCGGATAGACGGTCTGTTCGAAAAAACCCACCGGTCTCGAAGTTTCGGCTTCATCCATGTAAAGCAGCACATAATATAGGAGCTGCGCCCGCAACCCGTGTGGGGCGAGCGTGATATCAAGCGTTTCGGAGCCGGTCTTGTAGTCCACTAGGAAAAATGAACCGTCACGTCGCATGACCTTGTCGATCTTTCCTTTGAAAGTGACTTCACGTTTGAAATCGAAATGTGTCTCGACTTTCTTTTCGCTTTCGCTGTGGGTGTAGCCACTGTTTTTATGCTGTGAACGGATGACACGGTGGGCTCGGCGGATGAAGGGAAACGCGTTTTTGAAAAAGGCGATTTCCCTTTCGGAGTACTGCTTGTCGCTTTTTTCGAGCGTGCGTTCTAGGATGTCATCAAGTGATTCCTCATCCACCTTTTCCAGATGAACCGTATTTTCGAGCACATCATGAAAAAAGGTTCCGAGGTCCAAATTGAAAGGCTCATCCACCGGGTCGACATCCAAAAGGTCCTCCAAGAGAAAACGGAAGCCACATTCCGCGTAGCGATCGACCTGGGTGGTCGATACGTTGAACCGGTCTGTAAGAAGCGTCTGGATTGTGTCTTCTTGAAGGGTTTTAAATGTGGGGTCGTGCGGGGTGATTTTGTCTTTAAAAAGTGGATAGAGCTGTTTCAACCCTGCTACGACTGTATCGTTGAAAACATAATCATCATAGGCGGTTTTCGCCTTGATCAGATCCAACTTTTCACTGTAGGGCTGTCTCTCATGTGGAATGGGATCGGTCTTCTTCAGGGTGTGTATTTCATGCAATGCATCAAGCAATGTCGTGGGCTGATACGTCTCATGCATCGATTCCATGCTTTGGAAAACATGGACATGGGCATGCCTTGAAAGGCTATCCAGAAAGGCATCTTTCCGCGCACGGTTGATCTCTTTTGCAGAAGGGTGCCCTATTCTTCTTTTCTCAGACTCACTCAAGTAATCGTCCGCTTCCTTGAAAACGGGTGCGAACCCTTCATGCATCCCCACCACAAACACCTGGTCATAATTGTCGAATCCGCCTTCTGGGGAATCCTTGATGTCAACGCCATTTGCGTATCGCTCGCTCCGGAGATTATTCTTATTTAGGGCGTGAATGATATGGGGCCATAAGGACTCAACCGTTCCAAATAGCCGCACCAATGGATTCACGGCTTGCGTGATTTCACCGACAAGCTTTTTTTCCTTGTCGGTCCGAGCCTTTTTCATGAGTGTGTCAAGAGCGTTTTTGAACCCTTCATAAGGAGATTCATTTCCATGATCAGCTAATATCGACAGGAACGTCTGTGTCAAGGGGAATGTCCTCAACGACGCTCGACGGTCCAGATTGTAAGGAATGCCCATCATCGGGAGAATCGAACGGAAATGGGGTTCATAGGCCTTATGTGCGTTCAGGACGGCCATATTCTCGTAAGGGGTCCCCTTTTCGTGCAATTGAGCCATCCGGAAGGCGATCTCCGTGACCTCGTCTTCAAGCGTCCTGAGGGACGTGTGAGGGAATGTTTTGACTCCGGCAGTATCGAATGCACGTTTAACGGGGTATTGTGCCTCTAGACGGTTCAGCGCTTCCTTGATGAACGGGTCATGCACCGGCTTCATGAGGATGATTTCCTGATCCTTGAACCAACTGTCAAGATCGTGTTCGTACGCCAAAGCGTCCTTTTGCATCAAGGTCGTTTTCAAGTCTTGAAGCGTCTTCAGACGTTGGGAATCATACTGTGATTCTGTATCGACAAAATAAAGAGAATCAAGAAACCGTTCCGCTACTGCCGGCGACGCGTCTAGCGCTTTTGAGGTTTCGAAGAGGGCATGGTCCCGATATGCGAAAAAGACCTTGTCAAAAAGGTCTTTTTCTGTCATGAAGCGTATCGGTCGCATGATTCTTGCCGCTCTCAATAGCTTGAGTGTGTTCATGCGGTCATCATGATCTGTGATGACTACAGCCGGTCCTTTGTTTTTTGACAATTCATCGACGATATTCATGCTATCCCTCGATCATTGGATGTGACGTGTCGGAGATCAGACCCTTTTCCTCCTTGACCTTTTCATAGAACAAGGCCACTGTCTGCTGAACATACGGTTCCACATAGAGGATATTGAGGATACCCAGTGTAAGCATGCCCAACAAGTACCATCCAATAAAGGATAGATAGATCACAAACAGTTCCATTTTATGCCCGTCCATCATGCGACGGCTTTCATCGATCGCCTTTTGCTTGGTCGGGTCAAAGGATGATTCGGCGAGAATGAAAGGGACTAGCGCGTAGGAGAACATTTTGATGATGCCCGGGACAATAAGCAAAAGTGTCCAGAGAAAAATGAAGAGATTTCTCAAAAAAAGGGTGAGCACTTTTTCTGCATATCCCGTCTTGAACGTTTCGAGCAGGGAATCAATCCGGGCGTCCTCTCCCCTTGCGACATCAAGGAATACCCTGCTTCTGCCGACAAATATGGGAAGGACGAGAATGCCCCCGACCAAAGGGATGACGCTGTTGGCACCGATGGATATGACAAGCGTGAGGAAGACCGTGAGAAGGGTTGTATCATAATGCGAACGGAACAGTTTTTTTGCATTTGCCTTCATGTTTTTTCGTGTCATGATTGGCCTCTTTTCTTCATAGTCTGGGTTCGAAGCTGCCCGCAGGCGGCATCGATGTCCTTGCCTTTCTCCCGACGAAGCGTCACTTGAATGCCCCGCTTTTTAAGCCGGTCGTAAAATGCGCTCTGGGTCGAAGGCGGACTGGCCTTGAAATCAAATTCTCCAACAGGGTTATAGGGAATGAGATTGACATAGCAATTAAGTCCTCGCAATAGGTCGCTCAACGCATCCGCATAGATGGTCGAGTCATTGACTCCGCCGATCAGCAAGTACTCAAAGGTGATGCGTCGGTTCGTCTTTTCGACGTAGCGTTTCGCGCTCTTCATCAGTTCCTTGAGCGGATAACGTCTATTGATCGGCATAAGTCTGTCTCTGGTCTTGTCATCAGGCGCATGCAGACTGATGGCGAGATTCACTTGGGAGAACTCGGTGGCGAACCTGTCGATCATGGGAACCACGCCCGCAGTCGAGACCGTGATGTGTCTAGCACCGATCTCAAGTGCATGGGGATGATTGATGATCCGGATGAAATCCATTGTACTGTCATAATTGTCGAAAGGCTCTCCGGTCCCCATGACAACCACATGTGAAATACGCACGGGTTCGAGCGATTGGACTTCGAGTATCTGAGCAACCATCTCTCCCGCGGTGAGATCACGCGTTTTCTTATTTAGCCCCGAAGCGCAGAACGCACATCCCATGTTGCAGCCGACCTGGGTGGTCACACATAGGCTCATGCCGTAATCATGTTCCATGAGGACGCTTTCAACAAGTTGCCCGTCACTTAGTTCGAATAAAAATTTCTTCGTACCGTCCGAAGCTTCCTGCTTGCTCGCAAGCTTCAGTCCCTGGAATTCGAAGGTTTCAGCCAAGTGTGTTCTCAAGGGCTTGGCGATATTCGTCATCTCATGGAAATCAAATGTATCCTTCTTATATACCCATTCGAAGAGTTGTGTGGCCGCAAAGGGTTTGAACCCCTTCTCTTTCAAATGGTCCTTCATTGCTGTGTGTGTGTAGTCGTAAAAATTCATCATTATTATCACCGTATATCCATTATACCACAGTGCCTGTATGCCGTGTATATCAGAACTGAAAAAGCGTCCAAAAGGTATACTGACATCACGGAAATGAAAACACGGGGACAAATCGGCAACCAAGCAAAAAACGATGACCGAAGGCCATCGTTTAGCTATGCGGATTCGGGCTCAAAGAAGCGTCTTGGGGTCCTTGTAGTCATAGCCGAACGCGTCGGCGACGGCCTTGTACGTGACATGGCCATCGAGGACATTCAATCCCTTCCTCAGTCCCTCGTGGTCCTTGCACGCTTTTAGATAACCCTTGTTGGCTATGTCGAGTGCATACGGGATGGTGGCGTTGGTGAGGGCGAACGTGGCGGTGCGGGGAACCGCTCCCGGCATGTTCGCAACACTGTAATGGATGACTCCGTGCTTCTTGAACACCGGTTTATCGTGGGTGGTGATCTTGTCAATGGTTTCTATGGAACCACCCTGGTCGATGGAGACATCGGCGATGACCGCACCTTCGGGCATCTGTTTCACCATGTCTTCTGTGACAATCCGACTCGCCTTGGCCCCCGGGATAAGGATGGTGCTGACAAGACCGTCCGCAGTCTTGAGTGACTCCTCGATATTGAGCGCGTTGGATTTGAGTATGTTGACCTCATAGCCGAAGATGTTCTCAAGTTCTCTCATTCTGTCCTCGTTCAATTCGATGATCGTGACTTTTGCACCAAGACCGATTGCCATGCGTGCCGCGCTTATGCCAGCGGTACCGCCGCCTAAGACGACGACGTGTCCCCGGGTGACGCCCGGTACGCCGGAAAGAAGAATGCCCCGACCATCACGATGCTTCTCGAGCTGGGTGGCTACCACAATCGTGGCCCTTCTGCCGGCCACTTCGCTCATAGGGCGCAAAAGCGGAAGCGTCTGACCCTCCTGGACCGTTTCATAAGCAATCGCCTTGCATTTTGATTTGACGAGCGCTTCTGTGAGTTTCTCCTCTGCCGCGAGATGCAGGAACGTAAATAGAATGAGGTCCTCACGAAAATAACGATACTCACTTTCCAAAGGTTCCTTGACCTTTATGACCATAGTCTGTTTCCAGGCCTCTTCGGCCGTTTCCACGATGGTCGCACCAGCCGAGACAAACTCCGAATCAAGTATGCCGGATCCAATCCCAGCGGTTTTCTCAACCTTGACCTCATGCCCCGCATCCGTCAGCATCCGGACACCAGCCGGGGTTATGCCGACTCTGTTCTCGTTGTTCTTGATTTCCTTAGGAACACCTATTCTCATACCACCAAACTCCTTCGAATTGTTTTGAATACGTTTTCATTCTAACAGACCCCCATTGGATTGGCAACGCTTTAAATTCAATATGTAAGGGTTTTTTTATGACGGTCCTCCCTTGGATGTCAGGTTCGGCTCTCAACAAAAAACCCGACATGGAAACCATGTCGGGCATACTATATATTTATCTGAGTGTGGCACCATATTGTGTTTTGAGACGCTCGAGGATCCTGTTAACCAGGTCGTCGATGGTTTTAGCCTCCAGAGTGCCTTCCGGATCCTCGAATTGCATCCTCAAGGCAAGTGACTTCTTCTGCTCACCGATATTTTCACCAGTGTAGACGTCGAAGACGTGGACCGCGCTCAAAAGACCGCCAGCGGTTTTTTTGATGGTGGTTTTGATGTCCTGGGCTTTTGTGTCATCGTCGAGCACCAACGCGATGTCACGGGAAATGCCGGGATATTTCATGATTGTTTCATAATTCGCAGTCGTCTCCATGGTCTCTTCGTCCTTGGGGGTCATACGATAGAGCATCTCCAGATCGACCTCCGCCATGTACACATCCTTCATGTCCATCTCCTCGGCGACGACCGGATGCAGTTTCGCAATATGACCGACATGCGTGTCAGAGACATGGACTGTTGCGCTCTGGTGGGGGTGATAGCTGTCCATACTTGCTCTCTCGTAAGTGACATCCCTGATGTCAAGCGCATCGAAGAGAGCCTCTAGAACCCCTTTCATCGTGTAAAAGTCCGTCCTTGGCGTCTCTTTCCAAAGGTGATCCTGATAGGTGCCCTTGATAAGAAGGCCGAGCAGTTCCGTCTCACCTTCGGAAGTGTAGCGTTTACCGAGTTCGTATATGTGGATGTCGTTTTGTTTGCGCGCACTATTGTAGGCGGCCACGTCCAACATGCCATTGAGCGGGGTGAGTGAAAGGACCGCGTGGTCGGAGCTGATGGGGTGGGCCACCTTGACCGGTTCACCCTCACTAAAGAATGTGAAGCGTTTGACATCTTTCTCGGGCAACAGGCTGTAAGTGACCACCTCGTCCATCTTGAGGGCTCCGAGGGTCCTACGCACTTTTCGCTTGAAGGATTGATACGGGCTGAGCCCTCCGATGCTGAGAGTCTTGGGCAGCGTGTCGGGAAGACGGTTGTAATCCCCAATCCGCCCAATCTCTTCCACAAGATCCTGATAGGTCATCAAATCCGGTCTTCTAGAGGGGGATTCGACCTTGAAAAGAGTGCCTTCAAGCTGATAATCCAGGTTGAGCCTGTCAAGGATGTGAGCGACCTCATCCGATCCGTAGGCGCTGCCAAGCACACGGTTCAGCTTTTCCAGGGGGAGGTCGATCTTGTGTGTCGAGCGCTCATGATGGTCAAAACCTGACACCCCTTGACGGACGGAGGCGTCCGCATATTGAACGAACAATTCACTCGCACGGTCAAGCGCATATCTGGTCTTCAAAGGATCGACTTTGCGTTCAAACCGGGTCGAAGATTCACTCTTCAGCCCAAGACGCTGGCTAGTGCGACGAATATGGTAAGGATCGAAAACGGCCGATTCGAGCAATATCGATCGTGTCGTTTCGCTGACTTCGCTGTCAAGCCCGCCCATCACGCCTCCGAGTGCGACAGGGGTCTTGCCGTCGGTGATGAGGATGTCATCATCCTTGAGTGTCCGTCTCACGCCATCGAGCGTAGTGAATGCTTCGCCTTGTTTCGCGAGGCGCACGACAATCTCATCTTTTCCAAGCGCATCACGGTCGAACGCATGAAGCGGCTGTCCGGACTCGACCATCACATAGTTGGTGATATCGACGATGTTGTTGATCGGCCTGATTCCCGCAGCTATGAGACGGGATTGCATCCAAAGGGGGCTTGGCTTGATTGTCATGTCGTCTATCACACGGCCGTAATAGCTTATGCAGGCGTTCGTGTCTGTTTTGATGGAGACAGGGTTCTCCCGTTTGCTGGTGCTCAAAGAGGGCGTGGGGATGGTGACCTTACGCGAGAACATGGCCCCCACATCATAAGCGACCCCGTGCATGGAAAGAAGGTCCCCCCTGTTCGGGGTCAGATCCAGTTCGATGACCGCATCATCGAAATGAAGGTACTTGAGCGCATCCTCTCCCAATGGGGCCTCTTCAGGCAGAACATGGATGCCCTCCTCCTGATGGTATTTGCGGTCGATGCCGAGTTCGTTGAGACTGCAGATCATCCCGTTGGATTCCACGCCCCTGAGCTCTGCCCTTTTTATCTTGTGGCCTCCGGGGAGGATTGCACCATCCAAAGCGACGATGACTTTCTGCCCGCCTGCGACATTGTCCGCTCCGCAGATGATCTGCCTGGGAGAATCCTCCCCGACGTCGACCATGCATACACTCAGCTTATCGGCGTTCTTGTGGGGTTCACAGTCTTGGACGTGACCGACCACGAGTCTGGAAGCCTCGACCAGATTGTATATCTGTTCAACTTCCTGGGATTGGTTTGTGAAACGCTCAGCGAGCGTCTCTTTGGTGATATTCTTCATTGATACGTATTCATTCAGCCATGATAATGAGACTTTCATATCAGTGTGCCTCCTTCAAAAAGGTGTCGATTTTCCAATAGACTTCCTTGCGTGCTCTGCGGTCGAAAAACAGGAAATGCGAAGAGTCCACAGGATAACGTTCGATCCGGTCCGTGGCGAATTTGTTTTCAAGCCAATCGATGGACTCAGTTTTCACGACCTCGTCATGCAATGTCTCGATGATGAGGATCTTGGTGTCATCGACTTTCTTCACATAACGCTTGGTGTACCAGAAATACCTCTGCAATGTCCAGATGTGGGTTTTCGGGACGAATTGGAAGCGTCGCATAAATTCATTGTAGAAAAGTTTCTGGACTTTGGTCAGATTCTTGCTGTGGGCAAAATTGGAGACGAAACCCCGGAAGAACTTGCGGAAATTGGGGTTCTTCACAATCGGGGCGATCAACACAAGCTTATCCACCTTCTCGCTCCTCGCGGCGATGACGCTCGCGGTCGCTGCACCGAGGCTGTAGCCGATGACATAGATGTGTTTGAACGGCCGACGCATCATATCGATGGTCTCCTCGATGAAACGGTTGAAATCACGGATGGTGGATTTCGGGAAGTAGTCTCCTACGAACGACCCTGGAAGATTGTGAGGATAGTAGACGAAATAATGGTCATTCTTTTCCAGATGACGATGGAGACCCGAAAGTTCGGCCCCTGTGGTCCCCGCTCCGTTGATGATGACGCATAGTGTATCTTTCATCATTTGAACTGCTTGTTGAATCTCAAGTCGTTGGTATAGAAATGACGGATATCCTCAATACCGTATTTGAGCATCGCGATGCGCTCGATGCCAAGGCCGAACGCGAAGCCCTGGTAATGTTTCGGATCATAGCCGGACGCTTCTAGCACCCGGTTGTTGACCATCCCTGCTCCGAGAATCTCGATGTAGCCGGTCTTCTTACATATATTGCAGCCCTCACCTGCGCAGGCCGCGCAGGTGACATCGACTTCGACACTCGGTTCGGTGAACGGAAAATATGAGGGGCGAAGGCGGATTTGCCTGTTTGCACCGAATAGCTTGCGGGATAGCGCGAGCAGGGTACCCTTGAGATCGCTCATGGTTGTCTCTTCATCGACGACAAGTCCCTCGATCTGGGTGAACTGATGGGAGTGGGTCGCGTCATCGTCATCCCTTCGGTACACCGTACCTGGACAGATGATCTTGACTGGCTTCTTCCCGCCGTATTCGAGCATTGTGCGGACCTGAACCGGAGAGGTGTGTGTCCTCAGAAGGGTCTCGTCCGTGATGTAGAACGTGTCCTGCATGTCACGTGCGGGATGGTCCTTGGGTAGATTGAGCTTCTCGAAATTCATCTCGTCCGTCTCGATCTCGGGCCCTTCTTTTATAAGATAGCCCATCCCGATGAAGAAATCCTCGATCTCTTCGATGATTTGATTGATGATATGGGTGGTTCCGAGCGAGTAATCTGGGGCGTCGAGCGTCACATCGATACGCTCTTTTTTGAGCCGCTCATTGAGCGCCTTCTCCTTGAGCGCCTCACGCTTCTTCTCAATCAGGGCGTGAAAGGACTCCTTTCCCTTGTTGACCGCTTGGCCAAAGGCGGGTTTCTCCTCGTTCGGAAGGTCCTTCATATGTTTCATCATGGTCGATATTTCCGCTTTTTTGCCCAGGAAACGGGATTTCACTTCCTGCAGTTCAGTCTGGTTGTTCACTTCTTGAAGCGCTTTTTTTAGCGCCTCTTCCAACTCTTGGATTCTTTTGTTGACATCCATGGTTTCACTCCTTTTTTGCTGTATCCATAAAAAAAGTCCTTAATCAGTTAAGGACGAAAAGTTCCGCGGTACCACCTTAGTTCAACGAATGCACTCTGGCTTTTAACGCAAGCAACACGGACGCGATTAACGCCACTCGCGGAATGAAATCCCTAAGCAGGCCATGAGACGATTCCACCATCCGTCCCTCTCTTTGATGCCCTTTGTGTCAGGAATATGTTTCCGGTCCTCATGTTAATGCCATTATACTTGATACCCCCGTCTTTTTCAAGCGTTTTAGGTTTCTTGGCACAAGGGGTTTGCATCTTAATTGGAAAAACTTTCGACATTTTACAATGAATAGTATACTTATCTTATTATTGTGGTTGCTGAAAGAGGGATGAGATGAAAAAAACATTCTTGGCTTTGATGCTTGTTCTCGCTATTTTTCTCACTGCTTCTCCACTGCATGCTGACATGGGGCCGAAATCCTCTTTGGAAGTTGAAATACTGGGTTTTGACGAACCTTATGTCTACGATGTGCTCATCAAGAAATCTCCAGGCACCATCGAACCTGTCGATCAGGACCTTTTCAATATCCTCAATCATGAACACTATCTTGGAGACGACTATCCGGACACGCTCAATGGTTTTCAAGACGAGGACGGATTCGCCTCCGGCATCCTTTACAGTGGTCCTCCCATGATTATCCGCAACACCGATGACCACATTTTCAGCATTTCTTATTTCAACGCTCCGAAAGTGTTCAAGGTGGTGCTTTTCAATGAAGAGGGCTCCATGATCATCAGCGAAGCTGTGGAACGCGACCAGTTCAATGCCTCATTCGAATATGACCTTAGCGGCATCTCCTTTGACGACGCAGAGGATCAGAACGGCCATTCGATTGTCACAGTCCCCTCCGAAAGACTGAGCGAGAATTACCGTGGTCCCACCTCTTCGGCAGGGGTGAACATCGGATTGGAGACTCTTTTCAGGTTGACAGTGACTTTGATCATCGAACTGGGTGTCCTCTTCCTTTTTTTCTATAGAAGGAGACATACATACCTCGTCGCAGGCATCACCAATGTCATCACCCAAGGGGTGTTGACCGCCATCACGGTTTCCGTTTTCTATTATTGGGGTGGTCCGCTCGGTGCGCTTGTAGTCTTCGTATTGGGCGAAGCGGTGGTGTTCTTGATCGAGATGGTCGCCTATCCGGTCCTGTTCAAGGAGAAAAGCCGTTGGCGAGCGGTCCTTTATGCTTTCGTCGCCAATACTTTGTCCCTGGTGGCCGGGTTCGCCCTTTTCATACTGTTGTGATTGAATCCCGTGTCACTACGATAAACAAAGATATCATAAAAGCCTCATCCCTGTGAATGAATCAGGAGCGAGGCTTTTTTGTTGCCATAATTTTCTAGGCGATTAAACAAGTGATTTCAAATAAGTAGTGCACTGATAAAAGCCCGTCCTTAAATGGAAATCACTGTTTAAACTGCATGGTTATAACTTTTTCATAAAGCATCTTTTTCTACCTTCCTCAAATATTCGACGATGGCCTCTGAATCGCTCAAACAGTATTGGTAACCGAGTTTCTCTGCTACATGTCTTGCGGATTCATCAAACGCTTCAAGCAGTGTGTAAAGCCCTCTCCAGATCGCTTTGAGATCCGCGGATGTGTAAGTGTCCAGAAACGCTTGGTAAAGAGATGGTTCAAGGTGATGATCCAGGTATTTTGAAAACTTTCCCACACCAACCTTGAAATCATTATCGCATCCCACCTTCCATGCAAGCATCGAACGGAGGCACCGTCTGATGATTGACAGCATTTCAAGCGCATAGGTTGGTTCTTCTCTCCATAGTCCCTTGGCGACATTCGTCGAGACGAAAAGCGTCTCGTTGACACAACTTGAAAAGATGCGTTCATCAGGTTTCCCCACATTGAAGTGGCTGTCGTCAGGCACATGAGGCTTATCAAGGCGACCGTCCTTATCCACGAGGACTTTGACCATGGGGTCGTCGTTGAATGTGTTTAAAAAGGTTTCAACCTTGCATAAAGAAAGGTCGATCCGGTTTCCGTCCTGAAATTGCATCAAGTAGATGTAGTGATCATCTGAGAGCCCTGAGGGATCGAATACCTGGTCATCTTTCGTCTGCATATAAAGGCGCTTGCCAAACACGTCAATCCAATCGGGATCATCCAAAAAACCTTGAAAGTCATCGACAAAGTACACGATGTCAAAATCCTGGAAACGGTCTTTCTTCCAGTTCATCACACGCGACCCGTTCATGGTGACCGCCCGGATTCTCGCATTGTTCTTCGCGACTCCTAGAATCAAATCCATCATCTCTTTTTCACTACGCATAGACACCTTCCCCTTCTATCAACACATCCTCATGACCGAGCTGTGCTTTCTTCGTTGAATGCTGAGGCGAAACCTTTCATCTCAGAGTTGGGTCCAACCACCCGGAGACGTGGAACGGCAAGTGCCAACGGATTACTATTCGAGATATTTTAACCGCTCTTGACACAAGGTCGGTTCATATATGTCGCAAGACCCTGTTGATCTAAGGTTAAGCTTCAACATCTTCTGTCATTCCATTATAACGCATGCTTATCCGAAAATGAACGCACTTTAGAGCCTCGTCCATCAAACACCACCCTCGAGAGTATGAACAACAAGATCAAGGCCATCAAAAAAGCCCATTCGGTTATCGGCCTCTGCCGACTATCAAACCAAGAAAAAAGCACCTCCACTGTAGAGTGGAGGTACCATTCAATCCTGAATTGACCCCTATCCTTGAAAGAGCTAATTCACGAAACGCTTATCGCATGTTTTCTGTGAGGTTCAAAAATTCGTCGATCTCTTCCTTTATGACATCGAATGACCGTTGCCAGAAGGCCTTGTCGGTCACATCGATATCAAGAAGCGCGGCCACTTCTTCGACGTCCATCTGTCCGGTCTTCCTAAGCAAATGGTCGATTTTCGGGACCGCGGCCTTGCCTTGGTCCTTGAAGTAGGCGTAGATGCCTTTGGCGAAAAGGAGGCCAAAAGCGTATGGGAAGTTATAGAAGCTGAGCCCTCCGCGGTAATAGTGGGGTTTGTTCACCCACATATAAGGATGGAGTGTTGCCTGGTCGAGGCCGTCTCCATAGGCTTCCTTTTGCGCGTCAGTCATCATCTTCTTGAGTTGCGGCACGCTCAGGGGACGCTCTTCGCGGGTGTCGAACACGTTCTTTTCAAAGATGAAGCGTGAGAGGATATCGACGATGACCTGTGTCGCGCCCATGACGGACTGTTCAAGGATGAACAGTTTCTCCTCGCCCTCGCTTTCCTCGATCGCCGAACGCTTGACGATCGTCTCACACAAGGTGGACGCGGTTTCCGCGACCGGCATCGTGTAGCTCGCGTTCAATATGGACTCCTCGAAGATCTTATCGCCATGATAGGCGTGTCCTAGTTCGTGCGCCAGGGTGATGACGTTTGAGAAGGAGCCCTCGAAATTCGTCAGGATCCGACTCTGCTGGATCGGGTGAAGGTTCGAACAGAAAGCCCCACCGCGTTTCCCGCTTCTTGGGGTGAAATCGATCCAGGACTCCTCTTTGGCGCGTCTGGCGAGGTCGGCGAGGTCGTCTCCGAACGTTTTGAAGTTCTCGATGACATAATCCATGGCTTCGTCCTCATCGAAGGTGCGCTCGCTCTTGCCAAGCGGTGCGAACAGGTCATACCATGGAAGGCCGTTCTCGTGTCCAAGCAGCTCCGCCTTGCGTTTGAGGTATTTCCGGAAGACCGGAAGGTTGTCACGCATGGTCTCAATCAGGGTGTCAAGTGTCCCTTTTTTCATGCGCGAATCATGCACAGCCTCATGAAGGGGGCTTTCAAAACCACGGAGCTTGGTCAGTTCGTTCACCTCTCCTTTGACACTGTTCAGGGCGAAGGCGATTGAATGCTCGATCTTCTTGTAGGCTTCGAGTTCGGCCTCATACGCTTTCTTGCGAACATCCTTGTCCTTGCTGTGGGCTTTGTTGCGGACATCGGGAAGCGTGATCTTCTCGCCCTCATACTCCACTTCGAGTATGCTTGTGAGCAAGCCTTGGAGCTGACTCCAGGCGTTGGAGCCGGTCTGTTGCATCTTGGAGATGACAGTCTCGACTTCCTCGCTCAGGACGTGATGTGCGTCCCTTTTGATCTTCTCAAGGTGAAAACGGTGCTCCTCAAGCTTTGGATCCCCTTTTAAAGCGGCATCCAAATCATCAACCTGGGAAATCCACTGGGTGAACTTCGTGCTGAACGGGGTCAGCTCGCTTGCGAGTGACTGCATGGTGTTCATCCAGGCGTTCGCGGTCTCGTCCTGGGCATTGGTGGCGTTGACAAGGTTCACATAACCAAACGCCTTGGTCAGGTGATGTCGGATTTCGCTCGCGAGTTCGACATACTCCCTGAGGACCGCTTCCGTGTCAACCCTCTCATCGAGGCTCGAAGCGAATTTCCTCGATGTTTCAATGAGTGCCTTGATGGTGTCGATGGTGCCCTTGAATGCATCTGAATCGAAACCTGTGAAAAGCGGATCAAGATTCCATTTTCTCATAATGACCTCCAAAAATTGTGTTTACCGTTCCCTTAGAATCGCTAGAAGTTTGAGCAGTTCGATATAGAGCCAGACGACCGTGACGACAAGCGAGAGCGACAGCATCCATTCATACTGCTTGTCCGCACCCACATCCACGAGTTGCCTGATATTGTCGAAATCAATGAGCAAGAAAAGCGCCGCGACGCCGGCGGAGACGACCACGATCAGAAGATAGAGGTCGCTTGCAAAGAAAGCGCCGCGATCAAGGAAGCCGAAAAGACCTCCCAGAATGAGGAAAAGGTAGGTCAGCATGATGCCGCCGAGCATCGTGAACAGGACCCGTCTGAACATGGGGCCCACGGAGATGACACCGCTCTTGTAAAGCAGCAGCATCGCCATAAACACACCACCGGTGCTGATCAGGGCGGTCGGGACAATCATGTCGCCGTAGGCGATGGTGTAGATGGCGCTGATCGCGCCCAGAAACACGCCTTGAAGCAGGGCGTAGATGATGGAGAAAAACGGGGCCAGGTTCGGTTTCACAGAAGCGATGATCACCGCGATGAACGCGCCGATCGAGGACCCGATCAGTGTCCAGACACCTCCTTGTATCTGTCCGGTCACCATGAGCTGATACCCTGTGTAAAGCCCACTCACGGCTAGTATCGCGAAAAGCAAAGTCGTCTTGATGATGACGCCCCCATAAGTCGCCTCGTAAGCAGGGGACTGGGCTCCGGTCACACTGCTTTGCATCCTTGACATCAAAGGGTTTCTTCCCATTCTTCTGAATCTGTTCATTGTACCACTCCATTCGGTTTTTCTGTCATTTTCTTTATAGTATAACGCGTTTCAACGGTTTTGCATAGTCCTTAGAACAGGGACATCTGTGGCGTATCCGGCAGGTCGCCAAACGCCTCGAGGGCATCGAGCTTGTTGAAGAGGGTGTTTGAGACGAGCGTGCGCTTCTTGACATCCTCTCTTGAAGAGAAGAGCTTCTCCTTCCGCGCGTCCACGATCGACTTGGCGACTTTGTAGCCAAGACCGTCCAAAGCGACAAAGGGAAGCCGTAATCCTTGCTTGTCCTGTGTCAGCGTAAAGTCACGGGCGTCCGACTGCATGATGTCTACATTCGTAAAGTAATATCCGCGCTTGACCATCTCCCGTGCGACTTCGAGTACAGTGTAGAGACGTTTCTCGGTGTCCGTGGCCTTGTTGCCCTTCTCGTCGATCTCATCCATTCGGCTTTGAATTGAAAAGGCCCCTCCGAGCATCGCCCTGAGGTCGAAATCCCGTGCCCGTTTCGAAAAATAGGCGGAATAGAAATAGATCGGTCGGTAAAGCTTGAACCACGCGATGCGCAGGGCCATGATGACATAGGCCGTGGCATGGGCTTTGGGGAACATGTATTTGATCTGTCCCGCGCTCCAGATATACCATTCGGGTATATCATGGCTGCGCATGATGTCCTTGTATTTTTCCCATTTGTCAGGCTGGCCTGCAGCCTTGCCCTTTCGGATGAACTCCGATATTTCAAAAGCCTGTCCGCTCTCAAGCCCGCTCTGGATCAGATAGACCATGATGTCATCACGGCAACCGATCACTTGTTCGAAGGGGATTTTCCCGAACTTAGAGGACCCGTTCACAAGCGATTCCGCGTTGTTCAACCAGACATCGGTGCCGTGTGAGAGACCGGAGATCTTGACGATGTCTCCGAAGGTCTTCGGGCGTGCGCTTCGAAGCATGCCGCGCACGAAGGACGTCCCCATCTCGGGCACACCGAAGCTCGCAACCTCGCTTCCGATGTCCGATGGTTTCAAGTTTAGCACCTCTGTCCCCGAGAGCATCTTGTAGACCTTGGGGTCGTCGATCGGGATATCGCGTGCGTCCTTGAAAGGAAAGGAGATCGGATCTTGCTTGACATAATCCATGAGGAAGCGGATCATGGTCGGATCATCGTGTCCGAGCACGTCGAGTTTGAAAAGGTTGTCCTCGAACGCGTGGTAGTCGAAATGGGTCGTGCGCCAGGAAGCGCTCGTGTCGTCGGCGGGATATTGCACAGGTGTGACATCGTGAATGTCGCTGTAGTGCGGCACGACGACGATGCCGCCGGGATGCTGGCCGGTGGAGCGTTTGACACCGGTGATCTTCTTGGCCCTGCGTTCAATCTCCGCTTTTCTCAAGTCGATATTCTTCTTTTCGACATACCCTTTGACATACCCGTAGGCGGTCTTAGAGGCCACCGTCGATATGGTACCGGCACGGAACGCATGATCGTGGCCGAAAAGTTCACGGATGTATTCGTGGACGATTCCTTGATAATCCCCGGAGAAATTGAGGTCGATATCCGGCACTTTGTCCCCTTTGAACCCGAGGAAGGTCTCAAAGGGAATATCATGCCCGTCACGGTGCATGGGCGCGCCGCATTGCGGACAAGTCACATCTTTGAGGTCGAAGCCGCTCAGGACTTCCTCTAGCTGGGTCTGCAATCCTTTCTCCTCGTCCTTGATGCCATAGGTCTCCTTCTCTTCGGGACTCATCTTGAATGAGGCGAAATGACATTCCGGGCAGACATAGTGAGGACTCAACGGATTGACTTCGGTGATGTCCATGAGCATCGCGACAAAACTCGATCCCACACTTCCCCGGGATCCGACAAGATAGCCGTCGTCAAGTGATTTCTTGACAAGCAGATAGGAGATGTAATAGACGGTGGAGAACTTGTTCTTGGTGATGCTTTCCATCTCCCTGTCCAACCGGTCCTGAACAATGGCGGGCAGTGTCTCACCATAAAGACTATGGGCTTTGGCGTATACCATGTCGACCATCTTCTTTTCGATCGAAGGCACCCCGCTCAAAGCCAAAAAGTCGTCTGTGGGCGCGAAAAGTTCCTTGGGAAAGATATCGAATGTCTCGATGGCATCGGCAATGGCGCGTGAGTTGTCGACGACCACGGTTTGAACGGTGGACGCATCGAACCCCTCAAAGGCATCCATCATTTCGTCTGTGGTGCGGAAGTACTGTGAAGGGATGGATTCGTAGCGCGAAAGGGTGTGATAACCACCGCCAACAATCGGCGTGCGGACATAGATATCCCTGTATCGGACACTGTTTTGTTCGATGTGATGCGCATCGCCCGTGGCAACCACAGGCACCCCCGTGGCTTCACCCACGCGGATGATGCGTTCCAAAGTATCCTTGATGCGCCCTTCGACATCCGCCATGTCCTTGCCCAAATGATGGTAATCCTCCGGAGGCTGGACCTCCAGGTAGTCGAAGAATGTCGCAAGGTCCCTGAGTTCCTCCTCGGAACGGTTGAGGGCGGTCTCGAAGAAATCGCTGTTCATGCATCCGCTACCGACAAGCAGCCCCTCGCGGTGCTTGATGAGCTCCGCCTTGGGCAGTTTGGGTCCTTTGTCGAAATAGGTGGTGTTCGCGGCACTGATGAGATGATAGAGATTCTTGAGCCCTGTCTTGTTCTTGACGATGACACTTACGTGGCCCGCCCGTGCGTTTTGATAACGGCTCACACCGGGAAGGGCCTTCTCAATCGATTTTAGCGCCTCGAAATCGTTCACGTCACGGTGATTCAAATCACTGAGCATGTTCAAAAAGATATCGGCCGTCGCACGGGTGTCGTAGATGGCGCGGTGATGCTGGGTCAGTTCGACCTTGAAGTGTTTGGCGACCGCTTTGAGGTTGAAACGTTTCAGTTTGTCCGCATACACCTGCCGTGCAATCTGCAGGGTGTCGATGACTGGGTATGGCCCTTCATGAAGGCCCAATGCTTCAAGATTCGCCTCCAGATGGGCCATATCGAATGGCGCATTGTGGGCGACGAACACTGTGCCTTCGAAGAATTCCTTGAATTTGGGAAGCACATCATCGATGGTCGGGGCGTTGTTTACATCGCTGTCCTGTATGCCGGTCAATCGTTTCGTGAATTCTCCAAGCGGTTCCTCAGGGTTCACGAACGCATTGAACTCATCCACGACCTGATGGTTTTCAACCCTCACCGCGGAAATCTCGATGATCTTGTCGTAATGGACGCTCAATCCGGTGGTCTCAAGGTCGAATACGGTATAGGTCGCATCGGCTAGAGGGGTGTCACATGTGCCTTCAGCGATGCGCGTACCGTCCTCGTCGATGAGGGAGAGTTCGGCACCATAGATGGGTTTCACGCCATTTTTCTTCGCCGCTTGTTGGAATTCCGGAAAAGCTTGCACGGTGTTGTGGTCGGTGAGTGCGATCGCTTCATGATTGAAGCGTGCGGCCACCTTGACATAATCACTGATCGCGTCGATGCCGTCGAGCGTGGACATCTTCGAATGCAATTGGAGTTCCACCCTCTTCTTTTCAGCCGTGTCCTGACGTTTGTCTTCCACAACCGGACGGTCCGTGCGTTCAAGGCTTTGCGCGATGAGGATGACCTCGTCGGAGAACGTGTCGTATTGGGCGGACCCCTTCACTTTCATCATGGTGTTCTCTGTGACCGCATCAAGGAATGAGCCCTCTTCTTTGTCTCGGACGAACTTCTTGACATAGATGGAATCCTCATCATTGGAGAGGACGAAGGTGTAGAGGTCGGTCTGTTTCTTTATGGTGCGCTTTTCATGGGACTTCACGATGCCTTCGATGATGAAATCGGCATTGTGGTTGGCGGACTTGTATTCCATGAGTCCGGCTTCCGTCGAAGGGATGTCTGATATGGTGTGCTTGATGCGATGCACCGTACGGTCCTTGAAGGCTTCATAGACAGGATCGTTGGAATCCTCGACATGTGTCTCGTCCTCGATGGTGTCTTGTCCGTTCAGTTCCTCGATTCTATCGGAAATGCTCGGCGTCTGTTCACAATAGCGCACTTGCAAGTCGACATCGAAGCCATAGCGGTACAGCCTCTGCTTGATATCCGCGAGCATGTCCTCGACATAGTAGCCGTCCTTCGGACATATGACTTGGATGGCGTCGTTTTGCACGTCCACATCAAAGCCTTTCATCGCGTTGTACCTCGGCTTCCTCTGGATCATCTGCTCAAGCGCGAAATGGTAATACGCTTCAAGCTGGTCTGTATCCACCTCGTCATAGTCGATCATGAACTCGATGTTCTCACACGTCTCAAGAAAAGCCGGAAGGCTTTCAAGACGGTTGATGAAACGCTTGAATATCTTGATGTCGAGAGGTTTATCGAAAGCGACATTAAAAAACCAAGTCCGGGCGGACTCGTCGACTTCAAGTTCTATAAGTTTTCCGTTGATTGGCTCATCCAGGTCTGTGAGTTCCAATAGTTTCAGCAAAGTCTCGAATGAATTCTCCATATTTACACTCCAATTTTCATCTTTCATTATAGCATAAAGCCCGAAAAAAAAAGTAGACACAGTCTACTTATTTTTCGAAATCAATATCGATTTTGCCTTGCATGATTTCCTCAAGCGCTATGCCTACAGGTTTAGAACATTTGGGCTCGATGGTCGTGTCAGTGAATTTATCCTCTGCGGGATCATAGTTCTCCTTGAGTTTCTTCGCTCTGAGTGCCGCCGCGTAGGCGAGCTTGTACTTCGAATCGATGTTTTTGAGCAGATGGTCCATGGATGGATAGCGCAGACCTTCTTTGTTGGTGCCTTTAGGCATCATGATCAACTCCCAATAGATCTTGATATTTATGGATGGAACGTTTGGTTTTCGCATGTTCCGCGCGGATGATCGCCAGTACCCTGTCCGCGGCGTTGGTGACTTCGTCATTGATGACGATGTAGTCGTATTTGTGGGCCAGGGGAAATTCCCTTTCCGCTTTGTTCATACGTTTTTGAATGGTGTCGCTCGACTCCGTCCCTCGTCTGAGAAGCCTTCTGTAAAGAGCCTCTTTAGAAGGTGGAGCAATAAAGACGAATACGCCGTCATTGGTCTTTTCACGAACCTGGAGCGCACCTTGGATCTCTATTTCCAATACAACTTCCTTGCCTTTTCTGAGTTGCTCTTCCACTTTGTCCTTCGGTGTCCCATAATAATTGCCAACGAATTCGGCCCATTCGAGAAAACCGTCTTCCCGGATGCGGCGCTCGAATTCCTCTTTTGTCACGAAATAGTAATCTTCCCCATCGACTTCATCGCCTCTTGGGGGACGGGTCGTCATGGAAGTCGAATACACGAGATCGTGGCCTTCCAAGTCAAAGAGGGCTTTCCTTACTGTCCCTTTTCCTACACCGGAGGGGCCACTCAAGACAATCAATAAACCACGTTCGTTTAGCTTCATTGACGGCCCTCCTATCTACTCACCATTATTGATTATAATAACATTTTTACATTGTGAATGTAAGTGCAATGTACATTTTTTTTAAAACTTGTGCTTTTGTCTTCTCTCTTTGGCCACCTATCTTCCAAGTCCGGTGCAACCTGTTGATATTCATGCCTCAAAGCATCTTTGACATGTTATAATACATTCGGTGATATTTATGAGTTTCGACGGCATGATGCTACATAAGATGACACATGATCTGAACGCCGCCCTCAAGGGCGGACGGATCCAGAAAATCTATCAGCTCTCCACATTCGAGCTGCTTTTCAACGTGAAAGCCCGCAGGAAACATCAACTGCTTCTGAACGCATCACGTCAGGATGCGCGTATAAGCCTTACCCACGAGACCTATGACAAACCAGCAGAACCCCCCATGTTCTGCATGTTCATGCGCAAACATCTTGAAGGCGGAGTCATAGAAACCTTCGCCCAGCATGACAACGATCGCGTCATCGACATCACCATCGCGACTGTCGATGAAAGGAAATCAAGGACCCACAAGCATCTGATCTTCGAGATCCTCGGCAAGGACACGAACGTCATTGTCACCGATCAGGCTTACAAGGTGCTCGACGCGCTCAATCACAGCGGTCCTTTCGACGGCAACCGGACCATCGCGCCCGGCGCGGACTATGCGTTTCCATCCGATGATCGGGTGAACCCTTTCGACTTGGACGCTTTGAAGACACTCATGAAGAAAAAGCCTTTGGAATCCACCAAGCATTTTCTAAATGAGATCCAGGGCATCTCCCCGCTTTTCGCCCAGGAAGTGCTTCATCGAAGCGAGACACAGAATATCGACCCTTATGATGCATTCACGACACTGATGGACACCTACGCTCCCGAAGTGCGTTTTGCCAAGAAAACCGTTTATGCGTTCTATGAAATCACCCACAAAGAAGGCGAGGCCTTCCACTTCGACACCCTCTCTGAGATGCTCGATTATGCCGCCAACATTAAAGGCAAACGGCACAAGGAGACCCAGCAATCCAAATACCTCTTCAAGTTCATCAACCGGGAACTCGAAAAGAAAGAGGGGAAGCTGGAAAAACTCAAGAAGGACTTGCGGAAAACCGATGATCTAGAAGCCTACCGGACCAAGGGGGAGTTGATACTCTCGTATCAATGGAAGATTGGTGAGGGCGACAAGGCTTTGACCTGTGAAAATTATGAAACGGGCGAACTTGAGACCATCCCCCTCGACCCGAAGAAAACCCCGATCGAGAACGCCAATGAATTCTTCAACCGCTACAAGAAGAAAAAACGCAGCATCCCGCATCTCAAAAAGGCGATACGGAAACTCAAACGGGAAATCGAGTACTTTCAGGAACTTAAAAGCCAGCTTGAATACGCCGAGCTCACCGACCTTTATGAGATCCGTCAGGAACTCATGGACCACGGCCACTTGAAGCCTTCCTCCAAACTCAAGTCCAAAAGACCCTCCAAAAAAGCGACGCATCTTCGCTTCAAGGACCCAAAAGGAGTGGAAATCCTTGTCGGCAAGAACAACTTGCAGAATGCACGGCTGACCCACGAGGTCGCAAACCACAACGATGTATGGTTCCACACCAAGAACGCGCCCGGTGCGCATGTAATCGCCAGAACCACCCATGAAGCCATCACAGAGACCACCATAAGGGCGGCTGCGAACCTTGCGGCACTCTATTCCAAAATGCGCTATTCATCAAGCGTCCCGGTGGACTATACAGAAGTCCGGCACGTCAAGAAGATTCCTGGACGACCCGCGAACGAAGTCCGCTACACAAAGCAGAAAACGCTGTTCATAGATCCTGATGAGACTTTACTTGAAAACCTTGAGAAAAAGTGATTTGACCCAGACATATTGAAAGCAGCTCCGCCGGAACGAATGCCGGTCGGAGCTGCTTTTATGTTAGTCTTTGGCGCGCTCTTTCACTTCTTTTTTGATCATGCTGATGAATGTCTCGAGCGGAACGGTGATCTGTTCCTTCTCGTTATATTTACGATAAGTGACGGAACGTTCCTGTGCTTCCTTGTCACCGAGAACCAGGGCATATCTCACTTTCTCGGTCTGGGCTTCGCGAATCTTGTAGCCCAGTTTCTCCTCACGGAAATCCGTCGCGCTTCTGAGCCCTTCGTCGATAAAGCGGTTGTTGAGTTCCTCGGCGTATTGTCCGTGTGCTTCAAGGCTCACCGGAATCACCCGGATCTGCTTGGGGGCGAGCCAAGTGGGGAAGGCGCCCTTGTAGTGTTCAAGAAGAATGCTGACAAGCCTTTCCCAAGTGGAGATGAGGCCTCTGTGAATGACTACCGGACGGTGTTTCTGTCCATCTTTTCCGATATAGGTCAGATCGAAGCGTTCAGGCAGGAGGAAGTCGAGCTGGACTGTGCTCATGGTGATGACACGGTCCATCGCGGTGCGTACCTGGATGTCGATCTTCGGTCCGTAGAAAGCGGCTTCGCCTTCCATGACAGTGTATTCGATGCCCGCTTCATCAAGCAGCTCTTTCATGAGGGCTTCCGCTTCATCCCACAGGACGTCATCATCATGGAACTTGCCCTTTTCCTTGTCGCGGAGGGCGAGCTCGACATAGTCGATGTCGATCCCGAGGTCGTTGATGGCCTGTTGGATGAGATTATAAGCGGAGAGGACCTCTTCTTTTATCTGGTCCCTGCGGGCGAAGATATGTGAATCGGTGAGTGTCATCGCACGCACCCTCTCAAGTCCGCTGAGTGCGCCCGAGGCCTCATGGCGGTGCTGGGTGACAATCTCCGCATAACGCAGGGGAAGCTCGCGATAACTTCTGAGCTTGCGGTTGTAGACAATCATGTGATGCGGACAGCTCATAGGCCTGAGGACATAGGTCTCGTCATCGTATTCCATCGCCGGAAACATGTCGTCGCGGTAGTGCTCCCAGTGACCGCTCGTCTCATAGAGGGCCTTGGTGCCGAGGACAGGGGTCTGGATGTGAAGATAACCGTGCTTGCGTTCCAGATCATAGACATATTCCTCAAGCGTCTTGCGGATGGCATAACCGTCTGGAAGCCATATTGGAAGGCCTTGTCCGGCCTTCTTGTCAAGCATGAAGATGTCAAGTTCCTTGCCGAGTTTCCTGTGGTCGCGCTCTTTACGCTCCTTGAGTATCTCAAGGTAGTGGTTGAGGTCGTCCTTGGTGAACCAGGCGGTGCCATACACCCTTTGGAGCATGGCATTGTCGCTGTCTCCGCGCCAGTATGCGCCCGCGACACTGAGGAGCTTGAAGTGCTTGATATGCTTGGTGTTGCCGAGGTGGCCGCCCCGGCAAAGGTCCTTGAACTCACCCTGGGAGTAGATGGTGATGGTCTCCTCATCCTCCATCTCCTCGATCATCTCGATCTTGTAGGGGTCATCCTTGAAGCGCTCTAGGGCCACTTCCTTGGAAACCACTTCACGGTCCATGGTCTCCTGTTCCTTGACGATGCGGCGCATCTCGTCCTCGATTTTCGGAAGGTCTTCTTCCTTGATGATGTGTTCGGTCGCGATATCGTAGTAGAAACCGTCCTTGATCGCGGGGCCGACACCGAAGGAGGCGTCGGGGTATAGACGTTTGACCGCCTGGGCGAGAAGATGGGCGGCGGAGTGCCTGAGCACCTCAAGCGCCTCTTCATTGTCCTTAGTGACGAGGTTGATCGACGCGTCCTCCTCGATTGGGCGGTTCAGGTCGTAAAGTTCTTCATTGACATAGGCCGCGACTGTCTTTTTCTTGAGTGCGGGCGCAAGAGAGCCGGCGACCTCCTCAGGGGTGATGCCGGGCTCGTATGACTTGGTGTTCCCGTCCGGGAAAGTGATTTCAATCATCGTGCTTCCTCCTATCGTTATATCGAATCTCGTTGATGCTATCCTTTTCAATGATGGCTTCTTCCAAATCAATATCATAGATGTTGGCAATATGGTTCACATAGTGAAGCACATCGTAAAGTTCGTATTTTATGGCTTTCTTGCGTTCTGAAGAAAGTCCGTTCTCGCTTTCCTTGCGCATCTCTACAGAAAGTTCTCCGACCTCCTCGAAGAGTTTCAACACGACTTCGTGTTTCTTGTCCGGATGGTGGTCGACCTCCCTGATATGGTCTTGAAGATGCCTGATAAGCAAGTCCCTTTTCAACATGGCTCTGCCTCCTTTTCCAAAACTGGAATAAAAAAGTCCCTGAGTGCGTATGCACATCAAGGACGGAATGTTCCGCGGTACCACCTTAGTTCCATTTCTGGCGCTCTGGCCGTTAACGCTGGCGGGCGGGATCCCCTTTCGGGGCCGACTCAAAGGGAGTGACACTCTCGTTGGCAGCTCGCACCGTCCTGCCTCGCTTCTATGAGAGGGCCTTGGCCTTTTCATCATCTTTACTGTGCATTAATAATATATGAAAGATGCGGTTTTGTCAACTGCCTTTCATATTGAAAGGGTCGCTGAGGCGTTTGATGCGTTCAAGGATCCTGTAACCCTTGATCATCTCGGCTTCCTGGTTGCTCTCGAGCAAATATTTGACCAGTTCATCCAAGGGGAGGTTCGAAGTGAAGAAGGTCGGGCGATGATCGAGCAACCGGTACTGGAGAATCGGTCCGAGCACCTCGTCCCTGACCCAGCGCGAGAACGACTCTCCACCGAGGTCGTCGAGGAGGAGAACATCGGCGGCCTTGAGATCGTTGATCCTCTGTTCGAGGGTTCCATCACCAATGGCGGACTTCATCTCCCTGACAAGGTCGGGATAATAAGCGATTACGACATTGTAACCCAGTTCCGAGAAGCGGTTCGCAATGGCGGCCAGCGCGTAGGTCTTGCCGATCTGATAGCGGCCATGGATATAAAGACCCTTGATGACATCGCCCCGTGCATATTGATTGGCCAGGGCGACAATCCTGTGATAAAGGTCCTTCCGGTTCTGCGTGTTCATATGGAAATCCTCAAGCGAAGCCTCATAGATCATCCTGGGCATGTAAAGTGCCGTGATCCGGTCGGTTTCCCTGCGGTCCGCCTCACGCACCTTGAGATAGGGGCAAGGTTTGTAGGCGAGCATGATCCGTCCGTTCTTGTAGTTCAACACCGGTTGCATGCCCTGAGTGTCCTGACTGCAGGCATGCAGACCGGGACAGTCGTCACACCGGGGCCTTTCCTCCTTGTAGACCACTAGGTCGGTGAGGTGGCGCTCTATGGTGTCGGAATCGATGTCGTGACGGATGAAGAATTCCTTGAGCATGGGATCTTCGCTCAAGGATTCGGTCATCTCCTCGACGAGATTCGGGTTCCTTTTGAAATTGAGAGGTTTCACCCTCATCACTCCTTGCCTTCTTTGAGATAGTCCTTGAACCATCCGACGCTGGTGTCAAAGGGTTGTTCGCGGGTGCGTGAACGGCCGGTCTTCTGTTTCGGGGCGTGTTTTTTCTTGATGCGTTTCTGCACGTGTTCTATGGCGTCCTTGGCATCATTGATGCCGAGGCGCTTCCATTCGGCGACGATTTTTTCAAAGTAGTTGTATACAGGAAATTGCTGGTCGAGCTCCTTGAGGACATAGGCGATCATGACATTGATCACTTCTAGGGGAAGGTCGCTATTTTCAATCAAGCGATCGATCACCTTGAGGTCCGCGGAGGGCACCTTGTGGCCCGTGCTGTCCTCAAGCAAAGTGCGTGGGTGGGTGTTTTTGAAATACTCCAACGAAGCGGAGTCCGTTTTCTTGGTGATGGGTCCCCTGCTCTTCTGATAATGGGACTGGGCTTCGTGGGAGAGCGCGTCGAAATCGATGCTGCCGTCGCTTTTCAAGTTTTTGCGCACGGCTTCCTGGAGGCTGGATTCGTCATAGGCGTAGATGTAGGCAATCGTCTTCAGGCGGCTCTTGGTGGCGTTTGTGCGCCCTTTCGCGCCAAGAAGCGATGTGGGGATGCCATCCAACACCAGTTCGACATCGATGTCCGGTTCACTCTCTATGGGCTTGGTCTTGGAACCGATATATTGGGAACGCGTCGTGGGTTTCTTTCGAAGTGGCGGGAAGATCTCGTCAAAACGCGCACTCACTGACGTGTAATCCTTGAGTTTCGTCCGTTTGACCTTGAAATGGGTGATGAGGTCCTGGAAACGTTCGCGGCCGACGGCCTTCTCCAGATATGCTGAAAAATGCGAATCCTTTATGAACGCATCCGCGGAAAGCGGGTGGTAGCATTCAATGAGCAGGCCATCCTCTTTTTCATACGTCTCGATCAGGCCGATGGCCTCCAAGGTCCTTCGCGCGTTCAAGAACGTGTCCGGTCTCATGTTGAGCATGTCATAGAGGAAACTGTGAGGGTGTTCGGGGGATTTCAAGGTGGACCGTTCGACAAGTGCATAAAGGGCCATATATGTTGAAAAAGCCTCCCGTCCGATGACGGGGAGGTATAGAAGGCTCATCGTTTGCTGATGGATATGTGAAAAAGGGGCTTTCGCCTCGATTTTCAACGGAGTGTATGCGTCCGGTGTCTTCATAAGTGCCTCCTATCACGGATGGAGCGCGATGCCCTTGAGCGTCAGATGCTTGTCGAGATACGTATAGACGGTGTCGATGATCTTCTCCGACCTGCCGGCTCCGAGAACCCTGTAAGTCTGGACTTTGAGATCCACGGAAGTCTCCCGGGGAGTGAATGAATGCACCGTCGCAATCACATGGAACTTCCCGCCCTGGGCGAACAGCTCGCCATGTTCATCATCACGTGTCTTCACTTCGGCGTCCTTGGAATTCTGGAAATAGGTTTCGAGCAGATCCAAGACCTCTTTGGACGAATGCTTGTAATATCTTGTACGCATGCGGTTCTTGAAGTGGGTCTCTCTTGTTTCTTCATGGTTGCTGAAAAAGTCCTTGATGCCCATCAGGCATCACCTGCTTTCTGAAAAATGTCTTTAACCTGGAATCTTGTCGATTCGAGGTCTTTGGAGTTGTCAATCACATAATCCGATCGGGCTTTCTTCTGTTCTAAGGGCATCTGCGCGGCCATCTTCTTGCGGGCATATCGGGTACTGATATTGTCCCGTTTTATGAGCCGTTCAAGCTGCGTGTCCTTGTCGATATAGACCGTCAAGGTGAAATCACAGACATCATCGAATCCTGATTCGAATAGCAACGGGACATCGACCACGATGAGCCTAGGTTCGCTCTTTTTCATGATTTTCCGGATGCGTTCGTTGACGAGTGTCCTCACTCGTGGATGGACGATGCGGTTGAGGGTCGAGCGTGATGACTCGTCATCGAAAATGCGTTTGGCCAGCGCCTTCCTGTCAATACGGCCGTTTTCATCGATGACCGAGGGTCCGTAGGCCTCACGCACTTGCCTTATCGCCTCTTTATCTTCATCCAAGACTTCCCTTGCTAGAATGTCCGTGTCGATCAATGGGGCCCCGAGTTCGGTGAACATGTTCGCGACCGTGCTCTTACCGGTGGCGATGCCCCCGGTGAGACAGAGGATATTCACTTGGAATCACCTTCTTTTTTGGCACTTGGGACAGTAGTAGGTGCCACGGGTTGCGACTTTTGTTTTCCTGATAGGACTCCCGCACACTTTGCAAGGCGTCCCCTCAAGCGTATGGACCTTCAGGTCAAGCTGGAACCTTCCATCGATGCCAAGCGCGTTTTTGTAGGTCCGGATTGTCGTGCCTCCGGCATCGACAGCCTTTTCCATGACGATTCTCGCGCATTGGACGATGCGTTTCAAAGTCGGTGCCTTGACTTTCCATGCGGGTACGGAAGGATGCAGACCGGCGCAGAAAAGAATCTCATCCGCATAGATGTTGCCGATGCCACTCATGGTCGTCTGGTCCAAAAGCGCCGCTTTGATGGGGCGTGCACCACCTAGGGAATCTTTGAGATTGCCGACGGTGAAGGCCTTTTCGAGGGGTTCGGGCCCGAGGTCCGAAAGCGGCTTTGTCGTGTGCAGGGTGCCGCAAGTGCGCAGCCTGAGCGTCCCGAACTTCCGCACGTCGTGATAGACAAGGGCTCTGCCATCATCGAGGATGAAGCGCGCATGTTCATGTTTCTCCTTCTTATCATGAGTGGATTTGATGAGGAAACGCCCCTCCATCCTGAGATGGACGAGCAGCCATAAACCGTCAAGGTCGAACAAGAGGTGTTTGCCTCTTCTATCGATCCCCTTGATCAGGCGGTCCCTGAGGGACTTCTCGAACTCATCAGGCGTGATATCTTTGACCATGTTCGCATGATGCACTTCGACTTGCTTGATGGTGCGATCTTGCAAAAGGGGGATGAGCGAGCGTCTGACCGTCTCCACTTCAGGGAGTTCAGGCATCACTCATCGTAGTGGACACGGTTTTTGTCGAAACGCTCATTGATGGCCGTGTCCTCCCCTTCTTCAGGATAGCCGATTGCGACCATTGAAAAGGGGGTCAGATGTTCAGGGACATCCGCGAGTCCGCTCACCTTTTCAATCCTGTCCTCAAGCGGATAGACACCGATCCATACGGCACCGAGACCTTGATAGGTGGCCTCCAGGAGCAAATTTTGCATGCAAGCGCCCATGTCCTGAGGCCGCATGTCGCTCTTCCTTCCTGTTTCACGCATCAGGGTGATGACACCCAGAGGCGCCTCTTTGAGAGGCCATGCGCCCTTCGAGACTTTGGAAAGGGCCTTGAGCGTCTCCCGGTTGCGGATCACCTTGAATTCCCAAGGTTGCTGGTTGGTCGCGCTTGGCGCCTGCATGGCGCTTCTCAGCAATCGATCCACTTTCGAAGGTTCCACAGTCCTTGGTTTGTAGCGTCTGATGCTTTTACGTTTCATGACTAAGCTGTCTTTCATGATTCCACCTCCGGATTGATATGTACTATGGCTTCTCGTATATTGTATTGTTCTTTCAGGCGGGATCTCACTTCATGTGCGATATCATGGCCTTTTTCCACACTCAGCGTCCCATCGACGACGATGTCGATGGTGACTTGGTAGTAATGGCCATAAGTGATGGCGGTGATGTGGTCGATCCCTTTGACGCCCATGACCGCATAGGCTGTCTCTTTCAACTTGCTGATGGTCTCATCGGGCGCATTTCTTCCGATCACGAAGGTGATCGATTCCGAGATGATACGGATGCCGACACGGATGATGAAGAGCGCGATCAGAAAAGCGGCGGCCCGGTCGGCGTACATGAGGGCCGTGATATCGGAGACGTCTCCGATGTATGAGATGATCAGCCCTGCGAGCACGACGAAACTTCCGATCACATCGGTGAATGACTCTTTACCGCTTGCGAGCACCACCTGGCTCTCGAGTTCTCCGCCCTTTCGGATGAGGTATCTCGCGAGCGCGAGTTTCATCACGATGACGACCAATACAATAACCCCCCCATACATGCTCGGAATCGTGGGCGGTCCATTCAAAGTCAGAACCATGTTTCGTATTAGTTGATAGGCGATGAAAAGGACGCCGAGCCCGAGAAATAGACTGAGGACGTATTCGATCTTCCCATGACCCATGGGATGTTCCCTGTCCGGTGGTTTCTGGCTTTCTTTGAGCCCGAGGAGTACGAGGACGTCGCTCAGGAAATCGCTGATCGAATGGACGGCGTCCGCGATCAAGGCGGCGCTGTTGACGATAAAGCCACCCACCAGTTTGATGACGATGAGGGTGATGTTGATGAAGAAGCTTTTGTACATCACTGTTTCGCGGACGTCACTTCGCTTCATCAAGGTTCTCCCCTATCAAGGCGTCCACTGTCAAAGGGACTTTGAGGTCGGCGACGCCCTCCATGGTCTCTTTGACAAGCGACTGCATGGTCTCGGCCTCATCTTTGGGCACGTCGAAGACGAGTTCGTCATGGATTTGCAGGATGAGCTTGCTTTTGAGGTTCTTCTTTTCCATGACGTCCTTGATCTTGTTCATCGCTATCTTGATGAGGTCTGCGGCACTGCCTTGCAGAGGCGCGTTCATAGCGGTGCGCTTGCCGAGTTCCCTTTGGGCGTGGATTTTGCTGCTGAGTTCCGGAATATAGCGTCTGCGGTTGTACATTGTGGTCACATAGCCCGTCTGTTTGGCTTTATTCACCACTTCGTCCATGTAACTCTCGATGCCATTGAACCGTTCGTAATAGCGGTCGATGAATTGCTTGGCGGCCTGATTCGAAGTGCCCAGTTCCTGTGAGAGCCCCCAGGGTGTCTGCCCGTAGATGATGCCGAAATTGACGGCTTTGGCCATTCGGCGCTCGCTGTCGGTAAGGGTTTCTTTGTCGAACACGAGTTTTCCGGTCGCCGTGTGGATGTCCTCCCCGCTATTGAAAGCCTCAATCATCCGTCTCTCATTTGCAAGATGCGCGAGCAGTCTGAGCTCAATCTGTGAGTAGTCCGCGGCGATCAGCACATTGCCTTCGCTCGGGATGAAGACCTTGCGGATGCTGCGGCCCATTTCTGTCCTGATCGGGATGGTCTGCAGATTCGGTTCGATGCTGGAAAGCCTCCCTGTCTGAGTGAAAGCCTGCTTGTAGATGGTGTGGATCTTGCCATCTTCGTGCACCGCGTCGGAAAGGCCTTTGATATACGCACTTCTAAGCTTGTCAATCATGCGGTATCTGAGGATCTTGTCGATGATGGGGTGTTTACCCTTCAATTTATTAAGGACCTCGACATTGGTCGAATAACCGGTTTTCGTCTTCTTCTGGGGCGGGAGACCAAGACGCTCGAATAGGATCTCGGAAAGCTGTTTCGGCGAGCCGATATTGAAGGGTTCGCCTGCCAAATCGTGGATGTCGCCGGTCAGTTTCCTCAGTTCCGATTCCAACGTTTGATCGATTTCCTTGAGCGCATCCATATCAATCCTGACCCCTTCGCTCTCCATCTCGGCAAGCACAAAGGCGAGCGGAAGCTCGATGGTTTCATATAGCCGCTTCTGTCCATGCTTTTCAAGCATGTCCTCGATATCGCTGCGCAGCGTCTCGATCGCCCGCGCTTTTTTGCGGGCGTATTCTACATAGGTCTTCCTGCTTGGGATGCCTGCCTTCTTGCCTTTGCCGTACACATCCTCATAGTAAGGGACATCATGATAATCGAAGTTGGAGACGACCACCTTGAAATCCTCTTTCGTATTGGAAGGGTTCAACACATAGGCTGAAAGCAGGGAATCGAAATCGACCCCTTTGATATCGAGGCCGTCCTGCATGAGCATGACCCTCATCTTCTTGATGTCATGGGTCATCTTGCGTTTGTTCGCATCAAGGAGATAGGCTTTGAACGACGGGGAATGGATGGCGGTCTCATAGGGGATGAAATCAGCCTTGTCTTCAGCCGAGACGAGGAAGCCGAGTTTCTTTGCAAAGTGGTAGTTGTCGCCGAAACTTTCCAAGACCAATGTGGACAGAGGGGTGTCCACCGCCTCACGTATGGCCTCTTCACCGTCAATCACACGTGTCGGTTTCACCTTGGAGACATGTTTCTGGTTGTCCGTTTCACTTTCCAAGCCGTTGTCGGTCTTGAGCCGTCTGAGCAGGCTGTGGAATTCCAGATGTTCATAGAAATCAACCAGTGCGGCCTTGTCGATGCCCTCATAGCGCAAGTCGTCGAGTGTCATGTCGAGTTCGCAATCGGTCTTCACCGTGGCGAGGTCCCTGAATGTCTCGGCGTCTTTCCCGTGTGTCTGGATGCGCTCTTTGAGCTTGCCCTTGAGCTCGTTGACATGCCTGAGCAGGGTAGAGACATCGCCATATTCATGCAGAAGCTTGAGGGCGGTCTTCTCCCCGACACCGGGAATGCCGGGAAGGTTGTCGGAACTGTCCCCCATGAGTCCTTTGAGGTCCGGGATCTGGGAAGGGTTTAAGCCCAAGTCCTCCTTCAGTGAATCCTGGGTGTAGTCGCGCTCGGGTTCGATGCCTTGTTTGGACAGTCTCATATGGACCTTGTGGTTGAGAAGCTGAAACAAATCGCGGTCGTTGGAGATGATCTCTATGTCGTCGAATTCATCGTAATATGCATGCGCCAGTGTAGCGATGATGTCATCAGCCTCATATTCCTCATGTTCATAGACAGGCATGCCGAGCTTGTCAGGCACCGCCTTGATATAGGGCAATTGGCTTCTGAACTCATCCGGCATGGGTTTCCTCTGCGCTTTATATGCTTCATATGCCTTGTGCCTGAAAGTGGCCTTCCCTTTGTCGAAGGCGACGAGGCAGTGCGTGAAATCCTCTTTGAGAATGAGATTGAGCATATTGGTGATACCATAGACGGCATTGGTGAACTCGCCTTTTGAATTTTTCATCATGCGTCCCGAATACGCGGTCGCATAATAGGCTCTGAACATTAGATTGGAGCCGTCTATGAGTACGAGTTTCTTCATCGGTTGTCCCCTCGTTTCTTCTTCGTAAATCTATGTGTATTCTACCACAAGCGAGGCCAAAATAAAAAAAATACTCATCGCAATGAGTATTTATTTTGTGTGCTTCTCGAGGTAATCCACGATGTCTTGGACGGTTTTGATCTTGGTGGCCGCCGTATCATCGATCTCAATGTCGAATTCCTCTTCGATCGCCATGATGAGTTCCACGGCATCCAAAGAGTCGGCACCCAGGTCATCCGTCAGGTTCGAACTGCTTTCGATGGTGTCCTGCTCAACCCCGAGTTCTTCGGCGATGATGCTTTTGATTTTCTCTAACACAGACATTCACTCCTTATTCTGTTCGCTATCATTATAGAAGTTGCGGATGGTTTTGTCAACGCGCATCCTTCCTGTTGCGTTCATAAATGGAGACAAGCCCTCTCAAGATCAGCAACTCGTCATGGATGTAGTCATCAGGGACAAGTGTCTTGATCAAGCGTGAGGCGCCCCCTGTGAGGATGACCGCGACGTCTTCGCTGCCATAGTTTTTCTTGATGGCTTCGACAAACCCCATGACCTGATGGGCATGACCATAAAGAAAGCCTGAATTGAGGGCTTCTATGGTGTTTGTTCCTAGGACATGCGCCGGTTTTTCAAACTCGAATTGAAGCAGTTGCGAAGTGCGTGAGACAAGCGCGTCCTTGGACGAGTCGAGACCGATGGTGATCGAGACGCCCATGATACGGTTTTTCTCAACATAGGTGAACGTCGTCGCCGTCCCCATGTCGATGATGATGGCGTTTTTGTGATAGGTGCTGACCGCTCCTGCAGCCGCAGAGACAAGGTCCGCACCGACTTCCTTGGGATAGTCAGTCTTCACTTCGATGCCGGTTTTCACCCCCGGTCCTACAAAGACCGGGGTGAGGCCGAAGTATTGGGTGATGAAAGTCTTGAACGCCGTGTTGAGCTGAGGTACGACACTGGCGATGATCACAGCCTTCACATCATCAAAAAGGTGTTTGAGAAGGGTGTAATATTCATCGCTTGATTTGGTCTGGTCGGTCTTGTACCGGTAGGTTTCTGCGATTTCACCGTTTCCCTTGCCGATATGGATGTTGCTGTTGCCTATGTCGATATAAAGACGCATGGCGCATCCTCCTAGTCAAGGGAAAGTTGTGTGGACTGTTTGAGTCTGACCACGATGGGGGTGCCGATGATGACCGCGACCGCAATTTCAATCGGACCGTTGAGCGCCATGGCGCTCGCTATGAAAGTGAATAGCGGGCCGAGGAACTCTTCGATGGCATCCCGGAATAGAATAAGCGCTGAAAGTGTGAGCACCGTGTGGGTGAAAGTCCCGAGTGCGAAACTCAGGGCGACTGCGAGTGGAACCTTCTTGATCAGTTTTTGCATCCCGATGAAGATGTAGGCGGTCGCCAGCCCGAAAAGGGCCCTGGGCAGGATGCTTATGACCGGATTCTGGAAGACGACGTCCACCGGTCCGGGTCTCAGATAGGCTACAATCAGCGAAAACACACCGAAAGCGGTCCCGAGGACAAGCCCGAATTTCCTGCCTCCATAAATCGCGCCGATAATCACCGGCACATGCAAGGTGGTGATGGCGACTCCGCCGTACTGGAAGAACCCGACCTGCGGGATCATGGCCATGACGACGATGATGGCGATGAACATCGCCATAGTGGTCATTTCCAAAGTCTTTTTGTTTCTCATGTTTACTCTCCTTGATTTCGGGCCCTAAGGGTCCCGTATTTTGGATGTTCTATGTAAGGACACGATTCGATGAATCGCATGCCGAAGCTTTGCGTTCACTCACGTGTCATGACATATGTTGGATCAGACGTTGCTTTTGATGGTTTCGAAGGTCTTCCTGTCGAAAGACCGGATGAGGGCGAGCACCATGTCGAGTACGGCTTTATGGTCGTCCTCGTGAATCATGGATGTGGTCGAGTGGATGTATCTCGCGGGCATGCCGACAGTGGCCACCACAACACCCCGCCCGTTGAGCTGGGCGCGTGCGGCGTCGGTGCCGCCTTTGGACTGGTAGTATTGGAATTTGATATTGTGTTTTTCCGCCAAGGCTTCAACATGTTTTTTCATGCCTTTATGCATGATGGCGTTCGGGTCGTAGAAACGAAGCAGGAAGCCTCCATCAAGCTTGCCACCGACTTCATCATCATCGAACGAGTCGGTGCACGGTGAGCAATCCACTGCGAGGAAGATATCCGGATCCACCATGCTGGTGGCTGTGGCCGCGCCGCGGAGCCCGACTTCCTCTTGGACGGTCGCACCGGCATAAAGGGAACATGGAAGACTCTTTTCTTCTTTTTTCAAGGTTTCCATGGCCTCGAGGGCGAGCGCTGAGCCGAAACGGTTGTCCCAGGCTTTGGAGATATGTTTTTTGCCGTCCTTCGTGGTCACATAGGTGTTTCTGGCCACGATTTGCTGGCCGATCTTGACACCGAGTTCTTTCGCATGGTCCTTGGAGTCCGCCCCGATATCGAGCAGAAGGTCGTCAAATGTCTTGAGCGCCTTGTCCTCCTTGCCCCGTGTGAGATGGGGTGGCTTGGACGCGGTGATGCCCGGAATCTCTTCAAGGTCGTCGGTGTAGATGAGCATGTGCTGTGAGAGGAACACTTCGGGTTTCATCCCGCCGAGCGCCTTCATTTTCACAAGTCCCTTGTCGGTGATGCCGGCGACCATGGCACCGACTTCATCCATATGCCCCGCCAGCATGACTCGCGGGCCTTCGCTTTCTTTGTTTAGGACGCCGAACACACTTCCCAGACGGTCTTCCAGGATTGTGTCTGTATGTTTGGACAGTTCTTGTTTCATGTAGTCTTTTACATGGCTTTCAAAACTTGGTGCGCCTGGTATGTTCACCAGGTCCTTATACATCTTCTTCATGGGGAGCCTCCTTGAACATCGCTTTGAGTTTATAGATGGGGCCTTCTTTTGAGAATTTCTCTTCGAATTCCGTCATGATGAGGGTGTCAGGGTCATAATCCTCGTGAAGGTCCAAAGAGATTTCAGTGAACACCATGCCTGTGGCGTTCATCATCCGAAGGGAGTATTCGAAAAAGGGTCTGTTGTCGGTCTTGAATTCCAGTACCCCTTCTTTTTTCAAAAGGGTCTGATATATCCTTAGAAAATCGGGATGGGTGAGCCTTCTTTTCTCATGGCGTGTTTTCGGCCACGGGTCGGAGAAATTCAGATATATGGTATCCACACTGCCCGCGGGCAGCACTTTATCCAAAACCGCCGCATCCGTCTGCACTAAGAGCACGTTGTCCCTTGGTTCTTCGATGAATTTCTCAAGGGCGCGCACGATGACGCTGTCATAACGTTCAACCGCTATGAAAAATGTGTCAGGGTTCAATGTCGAGAGTGTGTCGATGAACTGTCCTTTGCCGGCACCGATTTCCAGTTCCAGCGGGCCGCCGGGAAGACGCTCAGTCAAATCGATCGGTGATTCCCTTGGAATCTCGATGATCTTGTCCGGATGGTTCTTGATTGTTTCCTGTGCGTGTTTGACTTTTCTCAGTCTCATGGAATCACCACCGTCATTATACCAAAGACCCGACAGGAAAACCAGCGGGCCGACAGGTTATTTTAAGGACACATTGTCCTTTGTGAGCCGTTCAATGGCGTGCATGTAGATCACGGTCGCCTGAATCAAGTCATCGATGAAGATGTGCTCGTCGACCTGATGGGCCACATCCTCCCTACCGGGCATCACGATGCCGAAGGCGACTCCTTTGTCAAGGGCGCGCGCATAGGTTCCTCCACCGATGGTGATGGGTTTTGATGTCTTGTCGTCCGTCACTTCCCCGTAACACTCCATAAGCGTTTCAACGAGCGGATCATCCGCCGGAACGTGATGGAGCGGCACCGTGGTCTTGTGTGCATAGGTGAAGCCATAGGGAGAGACAGCTTGTTCTATGCTCTTTTGGGCTTCTTGTTCAGAGAAACCGGTCGGGAATCTGCAATTGACACCAATTCTCGCGCCTTCCTCGCCATATTTGAAGACAGCCGCGTTCATGGATAGGTTCTTGAGGGTCTCATCGTAAAGCGCAATCCCGAGCTTCTTTCCGAGGTGGTCAAAGGCTAACAGGTCCGAGACTAGCGCAAGGAAAGGCGCGTCTATATGTTTCGACAGGAAAGTCGCGAGATGATAGGCCGCGTTGTTGCCTTTCTCGGGGCTCATCGCGTGCGCGCTTCTCCCCTCGACGATATAGGTGTTCCCCTCGACCCTTCCGCGAAGCACATTGGCTTCAAGATACATCGAAAACGCCTCTTCGAGATCGAGGTCCACCACAGCCTCCGCATGGTCCGGGACGACGTTGTAGCGTTCCCCCGCTTCGAATGACTTGAGCGGGCCTTCCTTATGGGGACCCATGAGATCGAAGGAGAAAATGCCTTTCTCTGCGTGGATGACCGGGAATTCAGCGTCGGGGGAGAATCCCGCCGTCGGCATGGTTTCCTTTTCAAAATACCTTCCGATGCCACGCCAAGCGGTCTCCTCATCAGTGCCCATGATCAAGCGGACGCGTTTTGCCGGGTCCACACCCAGCTCCCTCAGGAACTTCATTGCGAAATAAGCTGCAATGGTGGGGCCTTTGTCGTCCATCGAACCACGGCCATAAACCTTCCCGTCTTTGATGTATGGTTCGAAAGGCGGATGGGACCATTCTCCGGTGTTGGCGGGCACCACATCCAAATGGGTGAGGATCCCGAGCACCTCTTCGCCTTCACCCCATTCGATATGGCCCGCGTGTGCTTCCACGTTCTCGGTTTCAAATCCGTCATTCTCAGCACGTTCAAGCATTGCATGCAAAGCCTTGTTGATGGCTTTTCCGAACGGTTCGTCCTTATCGGACGGA
>CAZCTR010000001.1:167423-188870 GCA_964501715.1 uncultured Candidatus Izemoplasmatales bacterium
TCAAGAAAATCGTGATGAAGAACCTCATCTGTTCCGGATGCGCGGCTCGAATCGAAAAGGCGCTCGCGGAGCGTTCAGATATAAATTCAGCCTCTTTCAACTTCGCCAACCAGACCATGCTTTTGGACGCGGAGAATTCTTTTGATGTGGAGCAGGAAATCGACTCCATTAAAACCCTGGTGGATTCCATCGAATCCGGTGTGGAAGTCATACCGTACGGGAAACGCCATCAGATCAGCGGACACAAATTCGTGAAGACCTACCGTTTTGTCTTCATCGGTGCCCTTGTTTTTCTTTTGGGCGGGGTGCTCGGTTATTTTGACATCCTAAGACCACGCCTCAACATGCTTTATTGGGCGGGATACGCCCTGATCGCCAAGGACATCATCCACAGCACCCTCAAAGGGATCAAACGCAGAGAGTTTTTCAATGAGAACCTTCTGATGTTCATCGCGACCTTCGCTGCGATGTTCATTGAAAAACCCTTTGAAGCCGCTTTGGTCATCCTTTTTTATTCCATCGGCGAACATCTTCAGCATAAAGCCGTCGACAAATCCAAATCCGAAATCAGCAGCTTGATGGACCTGCACGTCGAATACGCAAATGTTCGTGAAAATGGTTCCGTCGTCGTCAAGGATCCCATGCATGTCAAAAAAGGGGACATCCTGGTCGTCAAAAACGGGGAGAAGATCCCCACAGACGGCATTGTGATCGAAGGATCGACCGCACTCAACACGAGCGCGCTCACGGGCGAATCCAAACTCTCGAATGTTAAAAAGGGTGATTTCGTACGTAGCGGCAACATCAACACCGGCAACGTCATCGAACTAAGAGCCGGAACGGAATACAGCGAATCCACCATCGCCAAGATTATCGACCTGATCGAGAATTCCACAAACCAGAAATCGAAGACCGAGAATTTCATCACGACATTCGCCAGATATTACACCCCTCTTGTCACATTCGCCGCCCTGCTCATGTTCGCCATACCCACACTCCTCAATCCCGAAGGGATCGATGAGTATGTGTTCAGGGCCGCCACTTTTCTCGTCATCAGCTGTCCTTGCGCCCTTGTGCTTTCCATACCCCTGTCCTATTTCGCGGGCATCGGAGCAAGCGCCAAGGAAGGCATACTATTCAAGGGTTCAAACTTCCTCGACATGATGAACAGCGTCGACGTGATCGGAATAGACAAGACCGGCACCCTCACCCACGGTAACTTCGAAGTCGCGGGTTATACCGACCTCAAGACATTGAGATACGCGGCCATGATCGAACAATACTCCAACCATCCGATCGCCCAATCCATCGCACACGCCTACCATGGCAGGCTTCCGGAGCTCAAGAATGTCACTGAAACCGCCGGCAGCGGCATGAAGGCGGACACCGATGAAGGAACCCTGCTCGTCGGTAGCAAGCGCATGCTTGAAAAACACGGCATCACCCTCGAGGATGAAAAGGACCTCGCGGGAACCAATGTGTTCGTCGCCCTTGATGGCGAATATGTAGGTCGTGTTGTCGTCAAGGACCAGATCAGACCATCAAGCTCACGCACAATCAGAAAGCTTTCCCGCACCAAACACATCACCATGCTTACAGGCGACAACGAGGCAACCGCCCGGGAAGTGGCTTATGAACTTGGCAACATCGATATCTCCCACTCACTTCTGCCGGAAGACAAGATCGACGTCTTCAACGCTCTGCCCTCGATGAAAAACAAGATGTATATCGGCGATGGCATCAACGACGCCCCGCTCCTTAAGAACGCCGACATAGGAATCGCCATGGGGCACGGCAGCGAACTCGCCATCGATGTTGCGGACATCATCATCATGGATGATGACCTCTCACTCATCGACCGCGCTTTCCACCTCTCAAAAAGGACACGACGCATCGTCTATCAGAACATCGCCTTGTCACTCACAGTGAAATTCTCATTCCTAGTTCTCGCCGGATTCGGCCAGATCTCGATGCTTGAAGCGATATTCGCGGATGTGGGCATCACAATGATTGCGGTCATGAACGCACTCAGACTCATCTACCGTAGAAAGGAAAGGCAATATGTCAAACAATAATTCGATCCAGGCTTGCAATGACCTTTTCCGGATTTTCTCCGACATGACCCGTCTCAGGATTATCGACCTTCTTATTACAGGGGCTTATGATGTCCAGACAATATGTGATCGTCTGGCGTTGAAACAGTCGACCGTCTCCCATCAGCTGAAACTGCTAAGGGAGAAAAACATCGTCAAATATGAACGCAAGGGAAAACATATCATCTATGCCCTCAAGGACGACCATGTGAAAACCATCTATCAGATGGCCAAGGACCATGTGAACGAATGTTGAATGTGCTTGTTCTTAGCAATTATTGACAATCTATCAGAAGTATGTATAATATATTATGAAAGCCAAACCCGCAGCAATGCGGCGACGGAAAGCTATAGGGTCTTATCAGGAAGACAGCCAGCTGCCATCCATATGATGCGCAGCTTTTTTATTGGAGGGACACGCCTATGGTTTTCAATCAAAAAGGTCTCACCTTGATCGAAATCCTGATCACAGTAGCCATACTTGCTACCATTTCCTCACTAGCGGTGCCCACCGCCGCAAGGACGTATGAGAACATGCAGAAAGACGCTGTTCTAGATCAGGCGTTGCAGATTGAGCGCACGGCGGAGAACTATTGTCTGAGGGCTTTTAACACCTGTGAAATCGGGGAAGAGGTACCTTCGGAGGCTATCGAAGAATTCACAGATGGGCCTGAAGAGGATTACACATACTCGGTCAAACGCACCGGAACACGTTCTTTCGCAGTTCACTATGCGACCCATGACGGTTACTCTTTTCCGTATGATGCCGAAGGAAAACTCATGACCAAGGAGGCCTCACCCTCTGAAGGGGGCAGGGATATGGTCAACATCCCGGCTTCTTTCGATAGTGATGATGACGATGCACACCTGGATTTTCCTACCTGGACTTCAGGAACATTCGAAGTCGGCGACCGGGTCCAATACGATGGAAATATCTATGAAATCAGACACGGCGGCGGCATCCACTCTCCGCCCGAACCATCAAACCTGACCCCCTATGGACCGTTTCAGGAAGTGGAAATAGGCAATGAATTCCGCCTCCACAACACCTACTCACCTGGCGACACCGTCACTTTCGACGGCATGACTTATGAAATGAACCATGCTGGCGGAAACGGCGTGCATCCAGACACTACGACAGGATGGAATGCGCTGACTACGGTGTGGCAACCCACAAATCGCTATTTCAAAGACGACACCGTCATCCATGAAGGGCAGACATATCAGGCACATCATGGCGGGGCTACCGGGACTGAGCCGGGCACGCCGGAATCCAGTGGAATATGGCAAAACATTTCATCTGACACATGGGTGTCCACCAACATCTACCATTCCGGTGACGAAGTCAAGCATGACGGCGTTCGATATGAAGCCAGATGGTGGACAGTAGACGATGAACCGGGACAAAGCAATGTCTGGGACCCTGTGGATGAAGGCAACGGCACCGGAAGATGGAGCGCCAACACTGTCTATCAGGCCGGGGATAAGGCCATGCAGGGACAGACCGTGTATGAGGCCCAATGGTACACAGTGGGTGAAAACCCAAAAAACCATTCCGGGCCTTACGAGGTCTGGCAACCGGTCGATGATTGACCGACAGTTTAAAAAAAGCACTCGACCACTTTGTTCCTTGGTCGAGTGCTTTTTCATCGTCTGTGCTTGATGAGCGCATAGTGTTTCTTGCCGCGCCTTATCACCGTATAGCGCTGATGAAGGGCATTGACTGTTTCAATCGTGGCTTCGGTGTCTTGAACTTTCTCACCGTTGACGCTGATTGCATTCTGTTTGATCATGGTGCGGGCTTCGCGCTTGGAGGATGAAAGTCCCGTCTCGATGAGTGCATTGACAAGCGGGACACTTTCTTCCGCCTCTATCGTCGGGAGGCCTTCGAACCCCATCTCGACCTCTTCGGCGGTTAGGGTTTCGATCTTGTTTTTGAAAAGGGCCTCGGTGATGTTCTTTGCCTGCCTGAGCCCTTTCTCTCCGTGGATGAGTTCGGTCATCTCCTCGGCCAGAGCCTTTTGGGAATGTCTTAGATGGGGCGTTTCACGCATACTTTGGTTGATTTCTTCAATTTCCTTGAAAGAAAGCTCGGTGAACTGCTTGAGGCGTGTCATCGCCTCGTCGTCCTCGAGGTTGATCCAATATTGATAGAAAGCGTAGGGGCTTGTCTTGTCCGGGTCGAGCCAGACCGCACCACCCTCGCTTTTTCCGAACTTGGACCCGTCCTTCTTGGTGATGAGCGGAATGACAAGACCATAAGCGTCCCGTTCAACGCCCTCTTTCTTCCGGATCAGCTCTAGTCCCGCGGTGATGTTGCCCCACTGGTCCTGACCGCCGATCTGCATTTTGCAGTCCTGCCTGCGGTAAAGTTCCAGAAAATCGATGGACTGGATGATCTGATAGGAAAACTCCGTGAAACTGATGCCCGCTTCAAGACGGCTTTTGACGCTGTCTTTCGCAAGCATATGGTTGAGATTGAAATATTTTCCTATATCACGAAGGAAAGTGAAGATGTCCATGTTCTTGAGCCAATCGTAGTTGTTGACGACGGTGGCGTCGGGCAGGATCTTCAAGACCTGGGCCTTGATCTTCTCCACGTTGTGCTCGATGTCCTTCTTCTTTTGAAGGGGACGTTCTGTGTTCTTGCCGCTAGGGTCCCCGATGAGGCCTGTCCCGCCTCCGACAAGGAGAATCGGCTTATGGCCGTAGGCAGCGAGGCGCCTCGCGACGAGATACGCCACCAGATGCCCTACGTGAAGTGAATCCCCGGTAGGGTCGGCACCGAGATAGAATGTGACCTTTTCCCTTTTCAAAAACTCTTCGAGCGCCTCATCGGTCAAAGCGTAGATGAGCCCCCGTTCTCTTAATTCCTCTATGACTGTCATGATATCCTCCTCAATATAAAAAGGTGGCACCCAAAGGACGAACACATGTCCGCGGTACCACCTTCATTTTGAATTCAACTCTCTATGGTTATAACGGCACCACCGTCCATTATTTTATAATGGCGACTCCCAAGTGTATTTCGCAAGGACACGTTCCCGGTTCTCAGCACCACCGGGTCTCTTGAAACGGTCGCTTCACTACTTCTCTTGTTCGCTGTCTTCTCTTGGCAATGTTGAACCACGGGCAATGATGTCGTGGTCGAGTTTGACCATCCTGTCCTCGATCTCCTCTTGGTTCATCAGTTTGGTGAGAACCCGCATAGAGACGGCACCGATATCGTATATCGGCACATTGACACAGGAGAGCCTGGGTCTTGAAAGGAGAGAATATTTCGTGTTTTGGAACCCGGCCACACTGATATCCTCCGGCACCCTGACATGGTTCTGACGGGCGACGTTTATGAAGGACACGGCGATGGAGTCGCGCACGGCAATGACGCCATCGACGGTGTGGCTATGGAAATATTCGTTGAAGTGCTCGGTGTTTATTGAGATGCGTCCGCTTGTCCGCATGATTTTCGGGGTTAGTCCGGCTTCACTGACTGCGCGGAGGTATCCTTGTTCCTTGAGGTCGTTGACCATGTATTTGCGAACGGTCGACACCATGTAGATGTTGGTCCGTCCGTCCTCGATGAGACGCTTGGTCATTTCGTAACCCGCGGCTTCGTAATCGATCGAGACGCTCGGAATCTCATCGCTTTTCGGATAGATGGTATTGGTCAAGACAATGGGAATCTGATATTCGTCCCGGACCTTTTTCAAAAAATCATGTTGGGAATCGGTGATCTCATCATTCAGATAGAGCATGCCGTCCACTTGGGCCGCCACAATCTCCTTGAGCACATCTTCCTCACTGGATTCCTCGTTGTCCAGAATATAAAGCAGGATGGAGTACTTGTACACTCTGGCGATATCCGCGATCCCGTTCATCATCTCCGCGATGGAGGCTCTGCTCATATCGGGTACAAGAACCGCGACCGTGGTCGATTTACGGCTTGCAAGTCCCCTCGCGAATGCGTTGGGTTTGTAACCCAGTTCTTCAATGACGCGCAGCACGCGTTCTCTTGTCTCCGGTTTAACCTTCTCGGGGTTGTTGATTGCCCGCGACACTGTAGCGAGTGACACACGAGCGGCTCCGGCGACATCATATATTGTCGCTTTGCTCATTAAACCACCTACTTTCCACTTTACGTAATTATATCATTTAATGAAAATGTTTTCAATCGCTTTTTCAGAATTTTTCGGGTTATCCTTGAAATGATAAAAAAAGCCTTCGAAAAGGCTTTTCTTATCTTCAGCGACGTTCTTTGATACGAGCCTGTTTGGCTGAGAGTCCGCGGATGTAATGAAGCTTCGCGCGACGGACCTTGCCTTTGCGGATCACTTTGAGTTCGTCGATGGAAGGCGAATGCACAGGGAATGTGCGTTCGATCCCGACTCCGAAGGAAACCTTGCGGACTGTGAAAGTCTCGCTCACACCCGAACCTTGGCGCTTGATGACCAGGCCTTCAAACGCTTGGAGACGTTCACGGTTCGCTTCCTTGATTCTCACGGACACCCTAACTTTGTCCCCTGGACGGAAATCCGGGATATCCTTCTTGAGATACTCATTGGTGATTTCGCTGATAAGCTGTTGCGACATTGGAATCACTCCTTAATACTGATATCCTGCTCATGGCTCGTGCGTCCAGCGGAACAGACATTATTTAACAGCGCGAATTATTATAGCACATGCACGCATGGCTTGCAACTACTTGTGCTGTTTTTTCAGATATTTCTCGTACAGGTCGGGACGCCTGCTTTTTGTGCGTTCAAGCGCCTTTTGTTTGCGCCATTGCTCGATCTCCGCATGATGGCCCGAAAGCAGGACATCAGGGACCGCCTTGCCTTCAAACACGCGGGGGCGCGTGTAGTGTGGGTATTCCAGCAAGCCGCTCGCGAACGAGTCGTCCTTGTTGGATTCTTCATTGTGAAGCACATCAGGCAGAAGCCGGACCATGGAGTCTATTAAGGCGAGCGCCGCGATCTCTCCACCGGTCATCACGAAATCGCCTATGGATATCTCGATGTCGAAATAATCACGGATCCTTTCGTCGAAACCTTCATAATGGCCGCAAAGAATGATGATATGGTCATTTTGGACCATGGTCTCGGCCCGTTCGTGGGTGTAGGGAATGCCCTGGGGGGTCATGAGGACCTTGAGGGCGTGGTCGCTGCCTTCAATGTTTCGGAGTGTCTCAACGACCGGCTGGACCTTGAGCACCATGCCGGCCCCGCCACCATAAGGCGTGTCATCGACACGCCGGTGCTTGTCATCACTATAGTTTCTGAAGTCAAAGATGTTGATATGCACGTGTTTCTCTTCCTGGGCCCGAAGCAGGATGGAATGGTTGAGCACCGGTTCGATCATTTTCGGGAACAAAGTCATGATATCGATTCTCATAGCAATCCCTCGATTTCATTGAGTGTGATGGTGCCTGCGTCCTTGTCCACTTCGTCGATGAAGTGCTTCATGAAAGGCACAAGCAAGTCTTTTTCACCGGGTCTTTCAATTCTGAGCATCGCACCTTGAGGCATGTCCATCACAGTCTTGACTGTGCCTATGGACTTGTCGTGATAATGCACGGACATCCCTTCGAGCTCATCGAAGTAAAAAGCGTCCTCCTCGAGTGCATGCCTGGAATCCGCATCCACTTCGATGGTGCAGTTGCGCAACCGTTCAGCGGCTTCGATGGTGTCAATGCCTTCAAATCCGAGAAGGTCATTGCCTTTGTGGCCCCCGTGATGTGTGATGCGTGTTTCTTCAATGGTGTCTTCACATCTGATATAGACCTTGTTGCCTTCTTTGAAACGGTCGTTGGTGAAGTCCGTCTCGGTTTTGACGCTCACCATGCCCTTGATGCCGTGGGGTTTTTTGATTGTACCGATGATGATGGTTTTCATAAGATGACTCCTATCGATTGAACATGATTTTTTCACTGTTGAACATGTAGTTGAGCAATACGACGAACCCGAAAGTGAAGACCAGGCTCGATATGACGCTCAAAGCGAGGTTGAGCATCGAGTAGTCGAATGTGAGGATGCCGGCAAGGATGTTGATCTGACCGTAGATCGGAATCAGGTGTGCCCAGGCGTCCTGGTTCACATCGGCACCGAAGGAATTCATGATCCCGACGATCATCGCAAGGAAATAGACCGGCATGATTAGCATGGACGCTTCCTTGATGGTCTTGGCGTAAGCGCTGATCACAGACACGATACCGACCACGAAGATGACGGTGATCACAAGCACGAGCAGCAAAGCCAGATAGTCCTGCACGCCGTAGATGGACACATCCGGCATGGAATCATCGAGCTGCATGAGCCTTGGGAGGCTCAGAATGATGCCCACAAAAGCCGACAAGGCACTCAGAAGGGAAAGCAGCGAAAGGCTTGTGACTTTCCCGATCGCTATGGTGCTCCTTTTCACCGGGCGCACGAGCAATGTCGCGATGGTGCCCCTTTCCTTCTCTCCGGCGATCGCGTCAGGGCCGATGTTCATCGCTCCGACGAAAAGGAAGATGATGATCAGCATGGGCATGATCATCGCGATGCCCTGGGCGACGACGTTCGACTCATCGACGATGTTTTCCGTCGACATCCGGTAGACCTGATAATCCTCCGGATCGTCAAGTCTTTGCTGCACGACAGATTGGTGGTATGCGTTCAAAGAGGTATTCAATTGACTGTAAGCGCGCGAGGAGGTCTGTTCCCCTTGGTTGTAAAGCACCTCTAGCCCGGGAGCGGCTGTGTTTTCATACTGCTCTATGGCATCCATGAACCCCTCTTCAAATATGAGCACGAGGTCATAATCGCCTTCCCGTATGCCCGTTTCAAGCGTGCCCTTGTCCATATCAGAAGCATCATGGATCTCGGGGTCCATGTGGTTTACAAGCAAACTACGGATTTCATCGGGCATGTCCTTTTCATAAATGACGGGCTGATGGGTTCTGATATCGTCCTCCATGCCACCAAGAAGCGATCCCATGATGGAATAGATGAGGAAGATGCTCAAGCCTGGGACGATGAATATCGTCAAGATGAGGCGACGGTCGCTGAAGACCCTGTAGATTTCTTTTCTGAACACGGTCCAGATATCATGCAACATCCATGCCACCTTCTTTCATGAAGTCGAAAAAGATACCTTCCAGCGTACCATCTTCACTCATTGATGATACCCTCTCAAGCGTGTCGGACACTTTGATTCCGCCGTTGACAATAATGCCGACACGGTCGCATATCTTTTCAACAACGCTCAGGATATGTGTCGAGATGACGACCACTTTGCCTTGTGCCCTGAGCTCGAGAAGATAGTCGGTCACCGTCTTCGCGGTCAGCACATCGAGACCGTTCGTCGGTTCGTCGAACACCACGACCGAAGGGTCGTGGACAAGGGCGATGGCGAGCGAGGTTTTCTGTTTCATGCCGCTTGAGAGGTCATAGACCTTCACTTCCGCGAACTTGTCGATGCCGAAACGGCCAAAGAGCATGGTTTTACGTGCATTCTTGGTATTTGTGTCAAGTCCGTGCAAATCAGCAAAATAGTCGAACAGATAGTTCGGGGAAAAGTGTTCGTCGAGTTTGAGTTCCGTCGTCAAAAAAGCGATGTCCTCACGGACTTTGAGACTGTCTTTCAACACGCTCTTCCCGTTCACCTCGATATCCCCCGAGTCAGGTCGGATGAGCGTCGAGATGCATCTCAATGTGGTGGTCTTGCCCGCGCCGTTAGGTCCGAGAAGACCGTAAATCTCGCCGGGGTTCGCGGTGAAGGACAGCCTGTCCACAGCGACCTTTTTGCGTTTATCGGTGCCTTCAAGCTTCCTTTGCTTGCGTGAAAGCTTGAAGGTCTTGGTTAATTCGTCTACTTTTAAACTCAGCATTGTTTCCTCCATATTCTCCGAGGTTGAAAAAATCTCCTTAAAAGTCAAGACTTAGAAGGAGATTGGGAAATTAAAACGCATCAATGTTGATCGTGATTTTCTTATGTTCGCGGGATGCGCTTGCATAGGCGATGGTCCTGATAGCATTCGCGATGCGACCGTTCTTGCCTATGACTCGGCCCAGATCGTCGTTGTGAACAAGAACCTGCATGGTCACTTTCTCATCATCATCCGCGATTTTCTGGACAGCCACGTCCTCATCATGGACGACAAGCGGCTTCACGAGGTCCGCAATGAGCTTTTCATAGTCAACAGCCATATCTAGCGCCCCTTATTTAGCGTTCTTTTGATTGTGGAATTTCTCCATGACGCCTTTTTTGCTAAGGATGTTGCGGACAGTGTCTGTCGGTTGCGCACCACTTGAAAGCCATACTAGCGCGCGTTCCTCGTCGATGTCCACTTGGTCCTCCTGCTTTTCTTTTCTGGGATTATAAAAACCTAGCACTTCGAGATACTTCCCGTCACGGGCGCGACGTGAGTCGGCCACGACGACACGGTAGTAAGGCTGGTTCCTTTTACCAAAACGTTGTAAACGCATTTTAACCATAGTTGTCTTCCTCCTTCATTTGATTCTAACACAGTTTATCAAAGGGAGGGATGGTTGTCAAGGTTAAATGCTTGACAGTCATTCTTTTTTCTGGTCGGATTCCCCTTCATCATCTTCCGCTTCGCTGCGAGGACCGGGTTCAGTGTCCGATACTTCACCGAAAGAGGTGAAATCTTCTGGTTTGTAGGCTGTGTCATCAAGCAAGGAGGGCTCTGCCCTTCTCACGTGATGCAACTTCTCAATCTTCTTGATGAGGTCATCCATGTTTTCTTCATCTACATAGAGCACTGCGTATTTTCTCTTTTTATGGTAATAGGCAAGATTGCCATAGGTTTTGAGACGTTTCAAGACCTTGGGGCTTTTGAAATAGATGATCAGGCTTTTTCTGGGTTGCATACGCTGCCTCCTATCAAAGAGATGCCAGATGTGGCTTCATACTTGAGTCGGGTAGATACGCTTTTGGCGAGGGTGTCGCCAATTTCATCAAGCATGGTTTGTAGGGCTCTTTCAGTTTCTTTGTGCTTCTTTACAAGCGGATGTTCATACAAGGACTTCTTGGCTTCCCGAAAAGCCTTTTGACGTTTTTTCAGATCAGGGTGATGCTTGCCGTACTTTTTGGCGTCATTGTATTTTTCTTCCGCTTCTTTAAACGTTTTGGAGAGTTCTTGGACTTCTGTGCTTTCTCTTACCAATCGGTCGACCCGCTTAAAGGCAAGGTAAGTATCACTTGACTTTATTTCATCCACCAGCTCATAAGCCAGTGTTAAAACCTCTTGTGTCATATTATCACCAAATGTATTATATCACACTGTCCATTTGTTTGAAATCAATGGCTTATGATAATAAAAAATTCGCTTGACCACCCCAATGTCAAAAAGCCTGACAAGTTTTCAACAGTAGTCTCTCGTTTGTTTAATCACTAAGTTTTATCAACGATTTCAAAAGCTCTTTCCTGCTTTTAATCCGGACCTTGAATGTCTATTGGATTGTTTGACAAGCAAACGGAATGAACCTATAATGAAAGGGCCGAAACAGTAATGGAGAGAATACAAATGAGATATATTATTAAAGTGGCTTTGATTGCCTTTTTCATCATACATGCCTTGGTTCCCGCGAATACGTCACTATCCGCTGATACAGAGGGGACGGCTGTCTATTTTTATCATCCGCAATGCGAGGGATGTCAAGTCATCGAATCCGAAGGCGTACTATCCGATCTCGAAGACGAGGGCTTCGAGATCGTCCGGTACAATACCGGGGACCAGGACGATGCCCGGCGTTTCATCGCTTACAACGAGACCTACGAGGTCAGGGAGTCGCACCGGTCCACCCCGATCATTTTTGCGGGGGATACTTATTTTCACGGTGCGACAAACATCATAGACGCCTTTGAATCAGGTGCGCTGCAGGAAAAGGCTAATGAACCCTTGCTGGATATTCCTGACACCATCATCGATCTGGAAGGCTGGGCCGGGCTCGGACGGGTGATCATCGCCGGGCTTCTCGATGGCATAAACCCTTGTGCGATCGCGATGCTTCTGATGTTCATCTCCATCATCGGGTTCCTTCAGCACAAACGGACCATGATCATAGTGAGCACATCCTATATACTCGGCATCTTTCTGACCTATCTGGCGATCGGACTCGGCATCTTTTGGTTGCTTACGGGTTTCGAAAGCACCATTGACACCATCGCGCATATCATCTATGGCGCTTTCGCACTGCTCGCCTTCATTCTTTTCGCACTCACATTCAGGGATTTTCTAGTGACGCGAAAAGCGGAATACGGCAAAGTCGTCAATCAGCTTCCAGGCCGTTTGAAACGATGGAACCAAAGGCTCATGGAACGTTTTTCAGACGTCATCAAGCATGAGGAAAGACGATCCGTCCGCACCCTTTACACCGGGGTGATCCCTTTCATCATAGGCATTGTCATCGGCATCACTGAAGCCGCCTGCACCGGGCAGATCTATCTCATGATCCTTCTTAGCATACGCACCACCGAGCCTCTGACGGGCATGGTCTATCTTGTCATCTTCAACATTCTTTTCATCATGCCTCTCATAGTCATCGCAGTGGTGGCGGTCGTGACACGCAATGTGATGGGCGTCTCGAACTTCTTCAGGGAACGCTTGCCACTGATCAAGCTTCTCACAAGCATCTTCTTCATCCTCATGGCAATCTATTTCATTTTGCTTGCGTTCGATGTGTATCTCATCAATATCGTAGGAAGGGTGTTCTGATATGAAAAAAACCATCACCATCACCGCAAGCGGCGAGAAAGTGTTCAAGGGGAAACCTTTGAACATGCCTTTCAAAACCGATGCGATCAAACAAAAGAGCCTTGAACTTTTCGATGATGAGGACCCATGCATCATCCATCAGTCCCACATCGCGAGAGAATTTTCCGATATCGTGATCAAACGTTTCAAGGACAAGGATACTGACACCTTGAATTTGCAAGAGGAAACGGACCTTCAATCTTTCCTCGACGTGCCCGGGGATTCTATATTGAACCTGAAAGGGTGAACGGCATGATTTATATGGATTATGCGGCCACCACGCCCGCAAGCGAAGAAGTCAGAAAAGCGATGGACGAAGTGCTCGAGGAATATCCTGGCAACCCATCCTCTATGCACATGCGAGGCATAGCGGCAAGGAAACGTTACAACCAGGCGAAAAAAGCGGTCGCCAAAGCGTTCAACACCCACCATAAGAACATCCTTTTCACGGGATCGGGAAGCGAAGCCAGCAACACCGCGCTCAAGGGTTTTTTCCTGATGAACCCCACTAAAGCCATCGTCATCTCCTCAGTCGAACACTCGGCCACGAAAAACAGCGCGGCCGCCATAGAGAGACAGGGTGGGCGGATCTTGCGCTGTCCCGTGGACACAGAGGGCTTCCTGCGCATGGATATACTTGAAGACCACCTTAAGAAGGAGGATGTCGGGCTTGTCTCGATCATCCATTCGAACAACGAGATCGGTACGATGCAAGACACCCGGAAACTGAGGGAACTGACAAAGAAGCACGGCGCCCTCCTACACCTTGACATGGTGCAGACGGCTCCACACATGCCTGTCGACCTGGATGCTTCGGACATCGACATGGCGAGCTTCTCCGCCCATAAATTCTTCGGTCCTCGAGGGGTTGGTGTGCTTTTCAAAAAGCAATCGATCACCATCGAACCGCTCATACATGGTGGCGGGCAGGAGTTCAAGCAACGGGCCGGCACCGAAAACCTCTCCGGCATCGTCGGATTCGAAACGGCGCTTGAAGCGTCGAACAGAGAACACCAGCCACGCCAAACCCAGATTCGCAAGAATGGTGAAGCATTTCTCGGAGCCCTTGAGAACGAAGGCCTTGAATTCATCCTGAACGGACCTGAATACACTTCCTCCTACCGGCTCCACAACATCATGAACATCGGCTTCAAAGACCAAAGCGCCGCCTCGTTGGCTTTTGAACTCAGCCAACAAGGCGTCTACGCTTCACAGGGCAGCGCGTGCCACGAAAGTGTCATTGAACTCTCCCACGTCCTCAAGGGCATCGGTGTGGACGCACGCTACATCGAAGGGTCGTTGCGCTTCTCCATATCTCACAGGGAAAACGAGAAAGACATGGTAAGGGCCGCAAGGGTTATAGCCGGGATCGTCCGAAGTGGCGACACCAGCCTGAATTGAATACATAAAACATGGAAAAGGCTCAGGGGAGTTTACCCCTGAGCCTTGTTTTATCGGTTCTCGATTCTTTTCATCGTTTTGTATATGGAGATGCCGGTTTGTCTCTCGAAGGCCCTGTCAATCCTTTTTTCCTCAGAAAGGTTATTCAGGATGGACCGGTATGTGCGATAGGCGCTTTTCATTTCCTGGGCCGTCGGCCTCTTGTGCCCTTTCGCATGATACGCCTCGACTTTCGACAAGAACGATGCAAGTTGTTCGATCTCTTCGGTCGTATAGGCGTCGAAGTCAATCGGATAGGAAACGTGCTCAGTCACCGAAACTGATTCCCAGCGCCTTGGCTGTGCGGACCATGGACCCTTCCGGATTCACGTTCTTGCCGCCGCCTTCACTGGTTTCTCCGACTTTGCCTGACCCGACAACCTCTTCAAGCTCTACATGGCTGATATCGCGGCCTCGGTAACGGACCATCTTGCCGGCCCCGCCTTGCATGAGCAGGTCGACTGCGGATGTTCCGAATCTCAAGCCGAGGACACGGTCGAAATTGGAAGACACGCCCCCGCGTTGGACATATCCGGTATTGTGATAACGTACCTCGTGGTCTTCGATGCGCTCCTGAAGCTGTTTCTTGACCAATTCTCCGACCCCGCCAAGACGGGTTGCGTCGGCAGAGTCCTCGACCGTTTCGCGGATATGAACCTTTCCGCCTTTCGGTTTGGCACCTTCACTGACGACAATGATGGAGAAATGTCTGCCTTCGGCGTCACGTTCCTTGATTTTTTCTACAACCTTGTCGATATCATAAGGGATCTCCGGGATCAAAATCGCATCGGCGCTGCCCGAGATGCCCCCTTCAAGTGCGAGCCAACCTGTATGGCGGCCCATGACCTCTACGACCATGACCCGGTCGTGGGAATAGCTTGTGGTGTGGACGGTGTCAAGCGTGTAGGTGATGTTTTTAAGGGCGGTGTCGTAACCGAAGGTCACGTCCGTAGCGGGAACATCATTATCGATGGTCTTGGGAACGCCCACTACCGGGAGTCCTTTCCTGTTAAAATCGCGGGCGCTTGTCAACGTGCCGTCTCCGCCGATGACTATGAGGGCGTCCACGCCCTCTTTTTTCATGTTCTCCATCGCGACATCGCTGACATCCTTGTATTCGTAGGATCCGTCATCCTGTTTGATGGGGAGATTGAAAAGATTGTCCTTGTTTGATGTTTTAAGCATCGTTCCGCCAACGTGAGCGATGCCGGATACCGCGTCACGGTCAAGACGGATGAACTCGTTTTCGTAAAGGCCCCTGTATCCGTGAAGATAGCCGACCACTTCAATGCCGTATTTGTATACCGCAGCTTTCGTAATCCCGCTGATGACCGCATTCAGACCACTGCAGTCGCCACCACCGGTGATGATTCCGATTTTCTTGATAGGTTTCATGTTTTGCCTCCAATGTTTGATTTCCAAAGTCATTATACTTTGAAAACACCTTACACTCAACAGAAAAGCTTGTTTGAAAACGTTTTAATGGCGGTGAAATCATGTTTGTTGTGCTAAAATGAGGGCCAGACGCCATAATGCAAAGAACATGTCTTTTTGAACGTTGTTTGATATAATACATTATAGAAACCCATTAATGAAGAAGGTGATTTCCATGCTTACCATGGATGATGTCATACGCGAAGGGCATCCGACACTCGAAACCGTCGCGGACCCGGTAGAACTCCCATTGGATGACGCCACCAAGCGGACCATGGTGTCCATGCGTGAATTCCTGCTCAATTCCCAGGATGAATCCATGCGCGAGAAATATGAACTCCGTGAGGGGGTCGGCCTTGCCGCCCCGCAAATCAACCTATCCAAAAGGATCCTCGCAATCCATACGCTTGATGAACAGTTCGAGACTTTGCATGACTATGTGATGGTCAACCCCAAAATCGTCAGCCACTCAGTGCAGGAGACCTATCTGCCGGGAGGCGAGGGTTGCCTCAGTGTGGACAGGGAGGTCGAGGGTCTCGTTCCCAGGAAGAAAAAAGTGACGGTCGATACCTATTTGTTCGATACCGTGACCGAAGAGCTGACAAGAACCAAACTGCGTTTGCGGGGATTCGTCGCGGTCGTCTTCCAACACGAACTCGACCATCTTGATGGCGTCCTGTTCACATCAAAAATCAAAGAAAGCCTTCCAAACGCCACCCCGGTCGCGTTCAAGACACCCGAGGACACGGCCGGCAACCCTGAAAACAGCGAAGAACTATAAAATAAAAGAAGCTAAAGGAGGTTCTCATGGGCTTTTACGAGTTTGAAGCCACCAAACCGAGTGGGGAACGCGTCTCGTTTTTGGACTATAAGGACAAAGTTGTCCTGGTTGTGAATACCGCCACCAAATGCGGATTCGCCGATCAATTCGAAGGGTTGGAACAACTGTATCAGGATTACAAATCCGAAGGGTTCGTCATTTTAGGTTTTCCTTCGAATCAGTTCAAGAATCAAGAACCCGACGAAAGCGAGAAAGTCGAACAGACCTGCAAAATCAATTTCGGGGTCACTTTTCCGATTTTCGGAAAAATCGATGTGAAGGGTCCAGACGCCCATCCCCTTTTCAAATGGCTCACCAGGAACAAACCCGGCCTTCTCGGACGGCAGGTCAAATGGAACTTCACCAAATTCCTGATCGACCGTGACGGGAAAGTCGTCAAACGTTTCGCCCCGATGCGCAAGCCTGATTCAATGCGGGTTGCGATCGCAAAGACTTTGTCCTGATCTTGAAAGCATCGCGGAATCGATTCCGCGATGCTTTTTTAATTGCGTGTTTTTCCTGCGAGCCTCTTTTTCCGCATCTCGATGGGCGGATGGGTGTTGTACAGGAGGGACTGAAGCGGTGACCTGTGCGATTCTTCTTGCCTTTTCAGCTTTGAAAGCGCACTTTGAAGGGCTTCTCCCCTACCGACTTTCTTGGCGTACGCATCCGCGTCAAACTCCTGATGCTGCATGATCAGAGCGATGACGACACGGAAAAAGGTCCCCAAGAGAAACCAGGAAGTGAAAAGCGCTGTATAGGCTTCCAAAGCGGACATGTAGAGATGTCCAAAAACCCAAAGGCCGCTGATGATGAACATTGCCAGGGCGATGAAAACGACGAGAAGCCTCACAAGGATGTGTTTATGGCGGATGTGTCCGACCTCATGTGCGATGATGCCCTCGATCTCTTCAGGACGCATCGATTTCAACATGGCTTTTGACAGATAAAGCCGTCTAGGGGCGAAAAGGCCTACAACCATGGCGTTTTTCATATTGCCCATGGATTTGATGTCCAACATGTGCGCCCTATCTTGAAACGCCAGCCCGCCCAAAAAAGATGCGTCATCCATCCTGTGAAGGTAAGGCACGACTCTCGCAAACCTCTCGATGAAAAGGGCATGCAAACGGTCAAAAAGAATGACGAAAACAAAAAGACTGGCCCCGATCATGATACTCAGAAGCCAAGGTTCCATCACTGTGAAGAAAAGTGTCGCTGCAATAAAAATCACGATGAACATCACGACAGTCCAAATGATACGTTTCAACCCTTTCAACACACGGTTCGCTGTCTTTATCTCGATTAAGACAAATAGCACGAACAGGATTGCAAGTGCCCATGTGAAAACAAGAAAGTCCGTCAGACCAATCAATCTGACTCCCCAGACCAAAAAAGCCGCCATGAGGGCATGGCGGCGTAAAAGACGCTGCACCACGAGGTTACTGCCGGCGTCCTTCTTGCATGTTTTCATTGAACGAAAGTCGAGAAAGTTCTCAAATAAAAGCACAAGGAACGTTAGCGTGAACAGCGTCCAAAGCATGACAAAACCTCTTTCTAATCACCGATGATCTTGATCAGGACACGCTTGTCGCGCTTGCCGTCGAACTCGCCGTAGAAAATCTGTTCCCAAGGTCCGAAATCCAGTTTCCCCTTGGTGATCGCGACAAGTGCCTCACGGCCCATGAGCTGCCTTTTGATGTGCGCATCAGCATTGTCTTCAAATGTGTTGTGCTTGTACTGATCGTGCGGTTTCTCGGGCGCAACGCGTTCCAAGAAGGCTTCATAGTCCTGATGAAGTCCGGATTCGTCGTCATTGATGAATACGCTCGCGGTGATGTGCATGGGGTTGACAAGGACGATGCCTTCCTCGATGCCGCTTTCTTCAAGCGCCTTTTCCACATCAGGGGTGATGTTGATGAAGGCCCGGCGGGTCTTCGTGTTGAAGGTGAGCACTTTTCGATGTGTCTTCATGTGAATCCTCCTCCTTACTGAATGGTTTCCAGAATCGAAAGCAATGTGTTCGAATAGTGATAGGCCTCTTTATAGAGGCGGCGTTTCTCAAGCAGTTTCGTCAACAATGAAACGCCTTGTTTGAACTTGGGGAAATTACGTTCCGAAAGCGCATCGTCCGTGAAATCCTTGAGCATATCGAGATACACTTCGTCCTCACCGTTTTCAAGCCCGTGTATCATGAGTTTATAAAACCGTTCTTCCAACGTGGTCACAAATGGCGCGCCAGATGACTTGAACTTCTCGATTGTCTTTTTTGCCTCGGTGTCATGTTTCAGTTTGTAACACGAGAAAACCTTGCTCATATAATAGAAGGGCGAAGGGAATTCGAATGTGTCAAGGATTTTCAACGCTGCTTCATAGTCCTCGTCGAAGATATGATAGAGAGCCTTGTTTATATGTATGAAATAATAAAGGTCAAGAACACCGTTCTTTTTGGCATAGGACTCGCTTTCCTTGAATGATTCGCGGAACTCATCAAATCTGAAAAGATAGATGTAGACTCTTTGCTTGACCGCCTTGGCCCGGTTGCTGCGGTTGAAATTGAGATTGTCCTCGAATAATTTCTGAGCTTTTTCGAGTGCTTCAATCGCATCGAAATAATGAAGGTAGTCCATGATCAGAATCGTTCCTCTGGAATAATTCAAAATCCCACGGAAATGGTCATCACGGACTATTTCAAGCAGCCGTTCGGTGTGTTCCAAAGCTTCTTTTTGTTTGAACTGACGCTTGAGATAGATCGTCTTCATGACTTCGAACCATTCCCGCTTGGAAGGCTCATAGAAATCCTTCATCGCTTCACAGGCTTGATAGAAATGCTCCATGAGGTCCTTTCTGTAACCCGTATGCACAACAACCATCAACATGATCAAGTGATAGTCCATGAAACATCTGGAATTCTCGTAAATGTCACGCTTTTGATAGAGGCTGTTGAAGATTTCTTTTGCTGATTCGTAATTCACGTAAAGAACCTGATAAAACAGTTCGTGGAAATTTTTGTAGAACGCCTCTTCATGAAATGGGTCCCGGTTGAATGCGACATCCAAAACCTCAAGCAATTGTTTCATTGCCGAGGTTTTTGTTTGAGTGGCGCCTTTCTCGATTCTGTGGATCTGTGTGTGGGAGAGTCCAGTCTTGCTGGAAAGGTCTCTCAAAGTGAGTGATTTTTGCTTGCGCGCGAGATATAGGCGCTTACCAAGCAACGATTCATCTGTCTTGGCCTGTTCCATATGGCACCCCCTTTGGTCACATACTATTATGCCACCTCAAGGCTTTGTGCGCAAGGTCTATCATAAATACCCCATGTCTTCAAGATAAGCCTTCAGGATGCCGCTTGAATGCTGGAGTTGATGATCCTCTTCCGGACTGAGGGAGAGCTTCACTATATGATGGATCCCCTCCCTGTTGATCACGGCTGGTAGACCGATGTAAACTTGATCGCAGGCATATTCCCCTTCATTTAGAACTGATAAGGGAAGGATCCTGTTTTCATTGTTGAAAATCGCTGCGGTTATACGCACCAGCGACATGCCGATACCGTAATATGAAGCTTTCTTGCGTTTGATGATTTCCCCCGCAGCGTCACGGACCCTCTTTGCGATGTGCTCCATGTCATCGAAACGGATGCTGTCCATGCTGTTGATCACATCACCTATCGGTTTTGCACCTATGTTCGCGTTCGACCAGCAAACGAATTCGCTGTCTCCGTGTTCACCTAAAATGTAGGCATGGACATTGCGTACATCAATCGAGATCTGTTTGCCGATTTCATAACGCAGCCTTGCCGTATCCAGACTTGTTCCGCTTCCGAAGATGCGGTTTTTCGGCAAGTTTGATTCTTTATATATGACATGGGTGAGTATATCGACCGGATTCGATGCGACAAGAACCAGCCCGTCAAATCCAGAAGCCATCAGGCTTTTCGTGATGCTTTTCATGATGGAGGCGTTTCTCTCCAAAAGCTCGAGGCGGGTCTCCCCTTTCTTTTGACTGACCCCAGCAGAGATCACCGCCAGGTCCGCATCTTTACATTCTTCGTATCCGCCTGCGCGTATGGCCATTTTTCTCGGTCCAAAAGCCAGTCCATGATTGAGGTCCATAGCTTCACCTATGGCTTTTTCCTTATCCGCATCTATCAGCACTAACTCTTCCACTGTGCCTTGGTTCACAAGGGCGTAGGCATAAGACATGCCCACGAAACCAGTCCCTATCACTACTACTTTGCTGCTCATAAAGCATCACTCTCCTACTTATAAAAATATCATATAATGAGGATGCCGACACGAAGAACACTTTTTTAATACACAAAATGAGCGAATAGATAGTACCGCGAATCAATAAACAAGCGTCAATGGCCTGTAAGAAAAATGAATATGATATCTTTAATATAAGAGGTGATTCCATGCTGAAACTTGTGTTGAATAAACAAAAGGACACCAAGAACTTATGGATGCTTACGGGCATTCTTGCACTCATATTCATTCTATATAGCAGCCTTGACATCCTCCAACATGGATCGGCGGGCGCCTTGATTTCCAATCTCGGTCCCTCACTTCTTGCAATCCATCTTTTCATCAATGTGTTCATGGCCTCTTTGAGCGCACTCATGATCTCACTGAGCCAAATCAAGCTGAACCTTACCAAGAGTGAGCCGAAAGGTGCTACCGGCATTCCTTTTCTGTCTTTCATTTTCGGACTTCTCACATTCGGATGCGCACCTTGTGTGGTGACGTTTCTCGCCGCGATCGGCATATCATTCACTCCGATTGTCTTTCCCAACGGGAATCTGCTTTGGAAACTGATATTGATCGGTCTTCTCGCCGTTGGTCTTGTCTACATCCTCTACAGCATTGAAAAGAACACCTGCAAAATCAAACCTTCATCATCCAAGGACC
>CAZCTR010000001.1:188970-208184 GCA_964501715.1 uncultured Candidatus Izemoplasmatales bacterium
CACAAGTGTTCACTTGACATATTTCTGCTTGGAGGGTATGACGCCGCGTACGCCTCCTCTAGGATCCTGCATGTCATCTTTGTAGCGAGGGATGAGATGGATGTGCACATGATGGACCGTCTGGCCTGCCGCCTCTCCGACATTGATGCCGATGTTGTATCCATCAGGCACATGGCATGCATCGAGTTGTTGTTTCACTGTAAAGATGGCATCTGATGCGGCGTGTCTTTCCTCGTCAGTCAGATCGAAAAAGGAAGCGACATGCCGTTTGGGAATAATGAGCGCATGGCCCTTTGTGACAGGGTAGCCATCAGAAATTGCATACACGTATTCGTTTTCATGGAGCACCGAGCTTTGGTCAAACGAGCAAAATGGGCAGGGTTTCATACAATGACCACCTTTCAATGAAGCGCCTTTAACGTAAGGTCAGTAAACTCATTAGCGAGATTATAGGCTTTCTTATACCGGCGCTTCTTTTCAAGCCAGGAGACATAGAACCGATAGGCGTCCTTGCTTTCTGTGAAGCTGTTCATGGTTTTGGCTTGCTCATAAAATCTCGACAAGGTATCCTCTTGGTGGTCGCTGCCATTCTGAAAATACGATTCGATCATGTCTAGGCCGTATTTGTAGAGCAATGCATTCTTTTCGTATTTGCTTGCAAGCTTCCTTCCTTTTCTGACCGCTTTCAATGCCCTTTCCTTATTGCCCAGTTTAAGATGGTTCATCCCTTCGTAATAAGCATATTGCATATTGTCGCCATCAATGCAATGGAGTTTCTCAATTGCGGCTTCGTATTCCTCATGTTGATAATGATACAAGGAAAATGTGAAATGGATAAAGGCTTCTACGCCGCGCAGTTTGTGTTTTTTGGCAAAGTCCAAGCTGTCCTTGTAAAGTGTGACGGGATCATTGCGCTTCGAAGTCATCAACTTCATGATCTCCAATAGTATGCGCGTATGAGAGATCCTGACATAGTTATTGTAGGTTTTGAATATCTCATGCGCTCTTTTGAGGTTTCGCATAGCCTTCGAATAGTGGTGTCTGAGCATATGTGTCCGAGCGATCAAATATTCGTTGAAAGCACTGAGGTGGGTGTTTGTATTCAATTCCACCGCCTCTTTATAATGGCTCATCGCACCATCATAATCGGAAACATTGAAAAAATAGGTTCCGGCATAAGTCAGGAAAGCCTGGAGCTGAGTCGGATCGAACAAATCCCGTATGGTGTTCAATTCCCGGTAAAGCGTCGTGGTTTCTTGAAAATCCATGTCCATCATGAAATTGTAATAGGCTATTTTTATGATGAGGAAATCCACCATCCATAGCGATTGCTCATGATATGCGGCCTTGATCTCAAGCTTGGTCATGTTGATTTCGGACTCGATGGAGTCGAAATACAGAATGTTGTTGAAAACATCCCGAACATTTTCGAAAAAGGCTTTTTCTTCATCCGGATCATATCGCACCTCTATTTTTAATGTCTGTGTGAGGTGGTCATAGATTTGTTCGGAAAGGTTGACTTGTCCTTTCTCGATGCGTCTGAGATATGCATGGGATATGCCCGATCTTTCCGAAAGCGTCCTCAATGAATGCTGTTGTCGGATGCGATAGAGCCGAACAATCATGCCGAACTGTCTTTTATGATAAGGCTGATTGATGATGTCGATGAAAGTCATAAGCGTCTTCCTTTACCATGAAGTTATCTTGATTGTAACACGCTCTTTAAAAAACGACGAGCAAAAAAAACCACACCGTTCACACTCAGGACGGATGCGAAAGCGATGGTACCGAGTTTCCCTCCTACGCCGCCTAAAGACTGCGCGCTATAGATGAAAAGCAGGCCGAACAGAACCCCTGAGAGGCCTGTCCATCCCTCATGTTCCAAATAGGTCCTTGAGGACATGCCGGCAAACGAGGCGCCAAAAGCCACAACCGCCAATGTCAGCCCTTGGGAACCAAAAACAAGCGGCAAAAACCCGCCAAAGACCACACCGATGAAGGCACTGCCCATGACGGCCCCCTGTGAGAGCCGTATGTTCAAAATGTTGGATCCGATAGCGCCCAAGACAGCGAAAACAATCACCCAGAGCACCATTCTGCCTTCCATGGAGTCTCCGGGCAAGAACGGCTGCCCGATGAGCAAACAGACGACAAAGACGCCGGTCAGCGCAATGGTCCCGAGTTTCCCTCCGACGCCATTATATACATCCTTTGAAAGCACGAAAATGACTGAAGCCGCCATTGCGGCCATAAGGAAATATGGCAGGTTCAATAGGTCCGGACTGCTCATGCCGATGAAACTGCCACAGAAAACCGGCACCGCGAGCGGTTTGTGAAACATTGCGACAAGGACTCCTACAATTCCACTCGCAAGCACGACATTCACGCCGACATATGCGGAGAGCACATAAGTGAGCACGCCGCCGGTGAAGACGCCAAGAAAATCCTTCATTGCCTCAAAGCTGAATAATGCATAGGCCTTAGGCAGATTTGGAACATGTCTGAAGATGTTCACAATGGCTATCAAGGCAAAGATAGCGAACAGCATCACCGAGACGAACGCAAGCCAATGTATGTTCCAAGCACTGATCAAGGTGGTTCCGAAAAAGACCCCTACGAAAGTGGTGAGAATCGCAAAACCAATCCAACGGTTCATAAAAGGAAACTGAACGTCAGATGACGTTCAGTGCTTTCCCCACTTTCTCAAATGCCTTTAGTGCGTGTTCGAGGTCCTCTTTCGTATGGGCGGCGCTAATCATGGCGCGACATCTTCCCGTGCCTTTGGGAACAGTCGGAAACACGATGCCAGAGACGAACACTTTTTCTTCCAACAAGGCTTTCGAGAATTCCATGGTTTTCTTTTCCGGACCGATCATCACCGGAGTGATGGGTGTTTTGCTATGACCGATGTCAAACCCCATGGCTTCAAGGCCTTCCTTGAAATAACGGGCATTATCCCAGAGCCTGTCAGTGTGTTCCTCGCTTTCCATGAGCATCTTCACGCTTTCAATGGTCGCTGCGGTGGCCGCTGGTGGAAGCGCAGTGGAAAAAAGCAAGGGGCGCGCCCTGTGAAGCAGCCATTCCTTCACATTCTGTCTAGTCGCAACATAGCCGCCGACAACACCGATCGCCTTGCTGAGGGTGCCAACAATGAAATCAATCTCGCCGTGCAGTCCGAGATGATCGACTGTTCCTCTTCCACTCTCACCAAGCACACCGCTTCCATGTGCGTCATCCACATAAGTCAGACAGTCATATTCTTTTGCGAGCCTGACAATCGTATGAAGATCCGCGAGGTCCCCGTCCATGGAAAAGACACCATCCGTAATGATCAAAACGTTGTTATAATCCTTGCGTCGCGTTTTCAGTATGCGTTCCAGATCATCCATGTTGTTGTGTTCATATACAGCCTTGTCCGCCTTGGAAAGACGGACGCCGTCAATGATGGAGGCGTGATTGAGCGCATCGCTGATGATCAAATCCCCCTTGTCAACGATGGCCTGAATGGTTCCTATGTTGCAGTTGAGGCCGGATTGAAAGCTTATGACAGCCTCTTCTTTCTTAAAATCGGCAAGCACCTTCTCAAGTTCTTCAAGCAAGTCCTGATTGCCGACGATGGTCCTCACGGCTCCTGCGCCAACGCCATATTTGTCTACAGCCTCTTTGGAGGCATTCTTGACACGCGGGTGATTCGCAAGGCCGAGATAGTTGTTGCTGGAGAGATTCACAACCTCGTTTCCGTCAAGATCGATCACATGGTCGCACGGACCGTAATTGACGGGGAGTTTTCGATACACTCCCTCGTCCTTCAATGATTGAATGCGTTCATCAATGAATTTAAGTCTGTCACTCATAATCTTCCTCCTCTGGTATCAAAACGATTTTTCCACTGTTTCCGCTGCCCATGATCTCACTGGCTTTCTCGATATCCTTGAGGGGAAAGGTGTGCGTGATGATGTCATCAAGATGCAGCAAACCCTTGTCAATGAGCGCTTTGACTTCGTGCCAAGTGTCATAGATGCGTCTGCCTGTCACACCGTAAACACTGACGCCTTTGAATACGACATCGTTTGCAAGATCGAGTTCAATCGGTTTCGAGGGGATGCCAAGCATACTGATACCCCCGCCTTTCTTGACATACTTGAAGGCTTTCTCGATTGCATCCTTGTTGCCGCTGAACTCACCGACCACATCGACACCACGGCCGTCGGTTTCTGCCATCACCCTCTCGACAACGTCCTCTTCGAGAGGATTGATGACGGTGTCCGCTCCAAGCTTCGTCGCAAGGTCACGCCTATAAGCATTCACTTCAAGGGCTATGATCTTCTTGGCGCCATACGCCTTTGCCACATCGATGCCCATCAAACCGATCGGGCCCGTTCCGACAACTGCGACATCCTTGTTCTCAAGGTCAAAATGGTTCATCGTGTGCACGGCGTTGCCCAAGGGTTCCTGGACCGATAAGTGATCAATGTTCGTATCTTTGTCATTGATGAAGCAATTCTTTGCCGGAATCTTGACATATCCGGCAAAACATCCATCTGTGTCAACACCGATGATTCTGGTGTTCTCACAGATATGGCCTTCGCCTCTTTTACAGAATTCACATTCACCACAAATGATGTGGGTTTCCGCACTCACGATGTCTCCTTTGGAAACATCGTTCACAGCCTCGCCTACATCCATTACTTTCCCGGCGAATTCATGGCCGACAGTGAGCGGGAGTTCAAGCCTGCTTTCGGCCCATTCATCATAACTGTAGATATGGTAGTCAGTCCCACAAAAAGAAGCTCTCAAGACTTTTATGAGAACCTCATCCGATTTCAAAGAAGAATCCAGTTTCTTCTTGGTGATAGAAAATCCTTTTTCAGGTTTGTCCTTTACTATAGCTGTCATTGAGAGCATCGATTTAGCCAAAGTTCTCCCTCTTTCCTAAGAAGTTTTAATAACGCTTACATCACTTGGTATTATAACACATATGCAGAGCCAACCCCATGCATACTCAGAAAAAACACCAAAAAAAATCACCAAGCCAAAGCTTGGTGATTAAAAAAATAAAAAGGAGCCTGTGAAATGTGATGGAAAAAATCCCTTCCCTGTCCTTAATCCACCTGTTACATTTACAATTATGCAACAGATTATACAATATTACAAGTCAATGGTGTTAGTTTACAACTATGAACATGAATTGCTTAAGCAATGTTTTTATATGGTTTGTTTCATACGTGGGTCACCGACGCAAGGGAATGATGGTTTTGGCTATTTCCAAAGCCCTCTTGTAGTCTCTGATGTTTTCATAATACTCGATGATAAGGTTTGTGAAAAACATCCTGGCATGCAGCGTCTCAAAGTTCAAGGGATGTTCAAGTACATAGTGAATGGCGTGCTCAAGTTTTTCAGGATCCACTTCTTCCCCGAGGCGATGCAAGAATATCGTCGCGCTTTGTGCATATAGGCGGTTACCCTGTTCCTTTATGCCGTTGATGGACCTCAGATGATTCTTGGCTTCGCTGATATTTTCCTTTCGGTATGCAATGAACGCTTTCAGGAGTGCAGCACTAAAATTATCGGCTTTAGCCTCTTTGATGAATTCAAAAGCCTCATCATAATCCTTCCTGATATAACTGAGGAAAGCCTGAAGGTTTCTGAACCATTGCTTGTCCGATCCGTCCGCATCTGAATTTGTGATCGCGTAGCGTATGCTGTCAAGGTATTCCTGTGCTGTTCGGAGGTTTCCCACTTCAATCATGTTTTTGGCCAGCAGCAAGTCAAGGTCTAGTTTCCTTTTAAAATTGTTGGCGTCGGAAAAATTCTCTGTAGCTATGCGAGCATAATACAAGGAAAGTTCTTTTTTGAATAGCCTGTCGGATATGAAAGCCAGGTAATAATAAGTCAGATTGCGGATGGTTTCAAAGGTTGTTCGCTTCTCGTTTCCGATCAGTTTCTCGAAAGCTGCATCGTAATCCTCAGCGATAAAAGAGTTCATGCCTTTAAGAAGTTCCAAGGTGTGTCCCAGATAATCAGTGAAACAGTCTCTTAGAGATTCCATGTCATGTATATGTGAAAGGACGTTCCGTTCTTCTATCACAAGGCTGTGAATCATGATTGTGAACATGTATTCAATGCGCAAGGGAGAGTGCATAAGAATCTCTTCTCCTTTGCGCAAGCTTTGGTAATACAGTGTCATCTCATGAATCCTATCCTGGTGAAAGGCTTCAAAAAAAGCATCCAATGTATCCCTAAGGGGCCATAGGGTTTCCGCATTCTTATAAAGAGGAATGCCCAATGTGCCAAATAAGTCTTCAAGCGTTTCCGGATTGGGAACGATTTTCTTGTTTTCTATGTCAAAGACTATGGTGTGTGCGATATTCGCACTTCGTGCTATATCCCTTACAGAAAAACCGGATTCCTTTCGTTTGCCTTGAAACAACGGACCTAAACTCTTTAGAAATTGTCTAGGATAAAGCTCTCCCATAAAGCATCCCCTCTTGTGGTTGTGCCAATCATTCCTTTGTTGTTACTTGTTTAAGATCCAATCGAGAAGGTATTCGTAGGTATACTCGTAATTGGCTTCTTTAAGGACTTCGTGACGCGCTTTATAGATCGGTTTGATTTCGGCGTCGAATCCATCCACATATTTTTCATAACTATGCACTAATTTATTTATCGCCCGCATATTTTTGGAAAGCGGATCATCATGACCCGATATGAAAAGCGTTTTGACAGCCGGTGTCTTAGAGATTTCAGAAGCCTTGTTGAGGGTGATGAGTGATTTGAAGAAGCTGTTATAAAAATATTTGTTATACACGAAACCTGATAGGGGATCATCATGATAGGCTTGGATATTGGACTCGTCATAAGAGAGCCAATCCAAATCGGACCCTTCGTTAGGGATTTTTCCCGTCATGCTTTTATTCAAAAGGAAATTCACAAATCGGTTCCTGCTTGTTTTTTTGTAGAACAGGCCACTGACAGAAGCAAGAATGTATAAAACACCACCTGATAGGATGTTGTAGCGAGGCATGGTCCCCATGATGATCGCCTTTTCCGGTGCTTTGTCCGTTTTCTCCAAAAACCTCCGCAGTAGAGCAGACCCCATGCTGTGCCCAAGGATCGTCATAGGTTTGTCAGATTCATGCTTGCGGATGTATTCCTGTACCTTGGAAACATCATCGACCATCGTTTCAAATGATTCTTGTTTATCAAAAATCCCTACGTGTTCTGAGTCCGATACGCTTTTCCCATGGTTTCTGTGGTCTTGTGCGTATACAGTGAGTCCCTGATCCGCCAAATATTTTGCGAATCGGTCATACCTTCCCGCGTGTTCCCCCATGCCATGAAGAATATGCACAATGCCCTTTGATGTCCCTTCTGGATGATAGGCATATACATTCAAGACACGTTCATTTGTTGCGGTGACATTCAAGGTTTCCTTTTTCATTGTTAAGCCTCCTCATTATGTTTGTGTCAGTTTCATTATACCACAAACAGATTTCTACAAAAATATGTAAAGATACCGTTTTCATATAACTCGCAGTAGTTATTCAAGACATGATGTCTATATAGGGTAGTATTCGCGCAAACGTTCCTGTATAACCATTCAAAATACTATATCATATAATTATATGGATGAACATGGCGGATATGTCGTACTTTTCAAAAATTTATGACACAATAAAAAGAACCGTCAAAAAGACGGTTCATGTTTTGTCTGTTGTTTGATGTAATGGAATATCTTTTTGTACAGGGGAACCATTCTCGGTTCATCCACATGCTCAAGGACACGGTCAATATCAAACCATTGAACGGCTGAATTCTCATCCTCTTTCACTTTGAGCCTGTCATTCTCATCGGCAATCAGGTGATAGGTTGCATTAAGATGAAGGTGATCAGGTACGAACTCGCCATGTTTATAGTGGTTTGTCACATGCACAACATCCAAAGCCAAAAGCCTGCTGTCTGCCGGCCATATGTTCTTTACACCGGTTTCTTCTTTCGCTTCCTTGACGGCGACCTCCAATAGATCTGGGTTGCCGTCATTGTGTCCACCGACCCAGGACCAGGAGTCATAGAGGTTGTGATAGACGAACAGCACCTTGTTCCCGGAAGTGTTTGTGACCACTGCGGAAGATGTCATATGTGCAGCAAGGTTCGAACGATACAAAGCATCATCATTGTGTTCGACAAAATCCAGCATGAGCCGCTTGTCGATCTTTTCCTGTTCAGTTTTAGGAACATAGTTCCTGATGGCTTCTTTATACATGTCATCACCTGTGCTTTCTGTTTATATGTCTTTCAACTATACGCCGTATGCTTGAATTGGATTTATGAAAAAGACACCCACCGGTGTCTTGTTTTTAAAATTGGAGGTCCCGACCGGATTCGAACCGGTGATCACGGAGTTGCAGTCCATTGCCTTAGCCACTTGGCTACGGGACCTTTTGGCAGCTATTTTATCTTAACACATTTTTCCGCTCTGTCAAGATTCATTGCGAGGCTGCTCGTAAGTGTCCTCGACCTTTTCTTCTTCCGGTGTGTTCGCTTTATTCTCGAAGTAAGAAAGCACCTTGCTTTGAATGAACATCAATACAAGTGCACCCCCGACGCCCACAACAGCTAGCCATAAAATGATATTGGCTTGTCTTGCCTGCCCCTCCAAAGAGACAACTGCGTAAGCAGTGATAAAAAACCTGGTTCCACGTGAAAGGAAAGCGGCAAAGATATAGGGGATGAATTTCATTTTCGCAACTGCCGCAGTGAACAGGATGACAAAAAAGGGCAGCGGTGTCATGGCAAAGATAAAGATCGCCCAGAAGCCATAACGGTCAAAAAGTTTTTTCCCCCGCGCCTGATTTCTTTTCGAAACCACTTTATTGTAAAGTTTGTTATCCTCTTTAGCCATGAAAAAATACACGATGAAGGCGCCGATCGTGTTCGCAACTACAACATTGAGGGCAATCATCCACCAGCGGTCAGCATTGGCCACCAACAGGGGGAAAAGAATGAATTCGACACCTGCCATCGGTGTAATCGTTTCCAAGATGGAATAGATGAAAAGACCATATTCCCCGAATCTTTTGAAGAATTCAATCAATGGAATAAACAATTGGGAAATGGTTTCTAAAAGCGTTGTATTTCCATTCGTCAAAAAGAAATGTCCGTACGGCACGTGCTCACCCCCTTATTAAAAATCCTTCATTTAATCTACAATATTATAGCATAGAATAGGGTCTTACACAATTTATAAAATGCTTTGCTGAGTTTATCATTAAACGTAATGCTAAATAATCTTTATAGTATCACATTTGACTTATCATAGACAATTCAAACCCTTTACATTTGTTTCACATATTATAGCAAAAACGCCTTGAGATTGTTTGAATGCCGGATTGAATGCAAAGAGTTCATGGCATTGTCGCATTTTTCATTCAAGATGATTACTGCCTGAATAACATGTTGAACTTGACAAGGCGAATGTTGTGGAGTACCGTTATAAAAAACACTCCATAACGAAGTGTTTGTCATTTAAAGGATGGTCGGGAAGACAGGATTTGAACCTGCGACCTCTTAGCCCCGAACCAAGCGCTCTACCAAGCTGAGCTACTTCCCGAAATTTTATGTTCAAGCCTATTATATTCTACTGTAAAACAAACGGTTTGTAAATGATGACACACGAAATCATTTGTCCTTCAACCCCTCGATGAATCCTCTAAGCATCGCTTCAGAGGCTTGTGGGTATTGGGTGATATGAAGATGGTTTCCTCCCGAGACCTCTTGAAGAACACTTTCATCATCAATGGAGGCCCATTTCTCGCAACGTCTGCGAATGAAGCCGAACTCCTGTTCGCCTATGGTCATCAACATCGGTAATCCGAGTGGTTTGTCGATGCCTTTCAATAGTCCATATTTAGCGCCTTCTGAAAGATGAATGAGATGACGTCTCGCATAATTTTTGAAGTGTGATTTCACCATATGCCGTGATGGTTTGTCAGTCGAGAGAATCACACTTGTCATCATGTAGATCATCCATTTCGGAAGCACGTGCGTTATGGCCGAATGCACCCGCGCAGCCGCTTGGATAAAGCGGTTGAAATCCATATGGAGAGGATGGGCTCCGTTCATATGGACAGCTTCAACCCGCTCAGGATGCATAAAGGCCAAATGTTGAGCCAGATAGCCACCGAGTGAAACCCCCGACACACAAGCAGACTCTACTTTCAGATGATCCAAAAGCTCTTTTAAGACCAAGGTGATCTCATCAAAATCAAGGCGATGATCAGGATGATAGGACGCCCCATGCCAGGGCAGGTCCACTTTGATCACATAATAGGCGTCCTGAAGACGATCGCTCTGATCATCAAACAGATGATGATTGCTTCCGAGCGCATGAAGAAAAAGGATGGCAGTGTGATCGGCATTTCCGCTACACTCGTAATACAGCGGTCCTTTAGAACTGTAGAAAACCATGACTTCACCCCTTGTGAATCCATTATAACTTTAGCACGGATTTTCAAGGAGGTCCACACCTGATAAAAAAAATCACTTCCGAAGAAGTGATATCAAGTAAGGAAATTCATGATCTGAACAGCTTTAAGCGGTTCTGATGTCTATCCTAAAGCCATAAAAAAAACCTTTCGGTGAAGGATGGCCCTAGTGTTTTTGATGGTCGGGAAGACAGGATTTGAACCTGCGACCTCTTGGTCCCAAACCAAGCGCTCTACCAAGCTAAGCTACTTCCCGAGATGGCACGCCCAAGAGGAGTCGAACCTCTAACCTTTTGATCCGTAGTCAAACGCTCTATCCAATTGAGCTATGGGCGCATATCATTTCGGATTCCTTAATTGCAAAAAGATTATAACACATAGTGATTTGTCTTGCAATGTCAAGACAACCGAAAATCATAATACCAAACCATCCGACTAAAAGCAAGGTTTATTTTCATGGAATTCGAATTATTCATGGTATGATTCTCAGAATGGATGCATTCCTGTTCTTACTCCTTAACATATTCTAATTCATCATCATTGTTAAAGCCCCTTTAAAAAGGGGCTTAAACGATCTACTCTGAAAACAAAAAACGCAGTGCATCCGGAAACCTTCTCGCCCAATCACGTTCATGATGTCTCCCACCCTGCACGATCCTCCATTTAAGCTTATGATGATCCAGCCTGTCCTCGAGCAAAGCGTGTATGCCGTGGTTGGACGCAAGATAATCGCTCGGTGTGCCTCCGGCCTCCTCACGGTCGCCGGTGTCGACATAGACTTTTTTGACGTGGGAGAGGTCCGCATGTTTCAAAAGGTCTGTAAATGGTTCCATCGACACAAAGAAAGAGCCTGAAAGGGACGCGGCACGCGTGAACATATCGCTGTGTGCCACGACTGCATAAAGTGAAATGACCCCACCCATGGAACTGCCCATGATTGCGGTCTGTTTTGCGCTGGGGTCGGTGGGGTAGGTCGCATCCACGAACGGCTTGACGATGGAGATTAGTGATTGCATGTATGTCTCGGCCTTACCACCCGGAACCCTCCCTTTCTCGTCTTTGAAAGACTCGCTTTCAAACGTGAACGGAAAAGGACCATATTCATCAAGACGTTTCATGCCTTCAGCGCAATCCACACCAACAACCACGACTTCAGGAAGGTTCGGAATGGTCTCGAAACTCTCTTTCACCCTCCATGTGGCACCATCATAACTTCTTGAGGCGTCCACAATATTCTGACCGTCATTCATATAAAGGACGGGATAGCGTTTGTTACTGTCCTTGTGCCCTTCGGGAAGACAGACGGTGATCACTGCGTCCCTGTTGAGCGGGGTGAATCGCATGGAATGTTTGAAACAACGCATGGTATCGCCTCCTAAAGCATCCTCTACCTTAACTATGCCACACCATATAGTGGTTTTCAAATCATTGACTAGGAAACCCACTGCACAGAATCCCGGCCATATACAAATCGTTCCATCTACCGGCATGAAAGGTCTGTTGGCGCATGGTTCCCTCGTGAGTCATACCGAGTTTCTTCATCAGGGATAATGATTTGACCGGATCGATGGTTTCAGCTATGACCTTGTGGACGCCGAGCGTCTCAAACCCGTATTCCAAGGCGGCGAAAGCTGCTTCGTAGGCGAATCCTTTGTTCCAATGCCTCTTATTGAAGATCCATCCGATTTCAAAGACCCCTTCATCGCAAGAGGGCACTTGCTTGAAAAGCAGGTGTCCGATCATGCGGCCTTCCTTTTTGTGTTCGACCGCATAGGCGATCATGGTATCCATGAAATGTCGCAAGACACGTTCGGATTTCGTTTTTGAATAAGTCTCTTCACACAAATCCATCACTTCCTCATCGCTGAAGATTTCATGGAAAGCTTCAAGGTCTTCTTTTCTGTAAGGACGGATATAAAGCCTTTGGGTTTCAAGAAAAAGGGCCGGTCCTTTTTTCATGCTTCTTTCATCGATGTGTTTGACAAGAATCGAACAAGGATTCTTCTCACCCCAGATGGCATCGCTTTGATAAAGCGCCTTGAATCCCATTCGATTATAAAATGCCCTGGTTTGTCGATACGCGTCTGAATTTGCCTTTTCACTGAGTGTGAGTACAATAAGCTGATGGTACCCCTTCTCCCGGGCGAACTGTTCGACCATGTTTTGCAGTCGCCTCCCGACACCTTGCCCCTGATACGCCTTCTTGATTCCAAGCACATACATATCGAGCGTATGTGCGTTCTCTTCTCTCAAGGCATAAAACCCGACCGTTTCACCCCGGGTGTCATACACAGCCAGAAAAGGCTTGTTACTGACACCTTTCACGTAGGCTTTCAAAGCCGAAGGAATCCCGAACCATTCCGGCAGGTCCTTAAGCACCTCTTCGCAGATATCCTGTTTTATGTGCGGATTTTCGATCCATCGATAACGCATGCAGTCACTCTCCATTCATTCCCATTAGTTGAAGTTGAAGCCGGACACTCTAGTGTCCAAAATATGCACAAGCGTTTTATTTGAAATCACTCTAATTAATTGCGATAATACAATTGAAGATAAAACAAGGAGGAATTTCAAATGAATTTTGAACTACCCAAACTCAATTATGCTTATGATGCGCTTGAACCCCATATTGACAAGCGCACCATGGAAATCCACCACACCAAACACCATCAAGGTTACATCAACAAACTTGAAGCGGCGCTGGAGGGTCATGAGGATCTCAAGGACAAACCCCTGGACGAAGTCCTCAGAAACCTCGAACAAGTTCCTGAAAACATCCGCACAAAAGTACGGAACACAGGTGGCGGCCATTATAACCACACACTTTTCTGGACTGTCATGTCCCCCGAAGGCGGAGGGAAACCCGAAGGTGCGCTACTAGAAGCCATAGAACGGGATTTCGGCTCCTTTGAAGCCTTCCAAGAGACATTCGAGAATGCCGCTAAAGGCCGCTTCGGAAGCGGCTGGGCATGGTTGGTCGTCAATGACGGTAAACTGAAAGTGACGGATACCGCCAACCAGGATGTCCCTTTCTCAGAGGGCGAGCCGATCCTTGGCCTCGATGTCTGGGAACATGCCTATTACCTCAACTATCAGAACCGCAGACCCGATTACATCAAAGCTTTCTGGAACGTTGTCAACTGGGAGCAAGTCTCCAAGTATTTCAACGATCTCGTCTAAGCCTCCTTTCCATATTGAAATCCCGCTGCCAAGGCGGGATTTCTTTTTTATTTTCCGGTCTTGAATCCCTTGCGCTTCTGTGCGCCCCAGCTTCCACTATCCAATAGGGCATTGAAGGTGCTTTTCACGCGATGCAGACTCACGAGCTGACGGTATCCGAAATTTTCCAAGAACGCGAAGAGAACGAGGATGAACGTCTCTTTTTTTGACAGGATGAGCCTCTCCCTCTCGACCATGAAAAGCGAGGCCAGGGAGATGACAATGCCGAATCCGATGGAAGCGGTGAAAATCGCGAGGATGATTTCCGGTGTAACCAGTCCCAAAACTATAGCGAGCAGAAGCATCACATAGCCCTGAGCCTCCCAAAAAGGGCCCATGAATTCAAACAAGAAGAAATAGGGATAGCCCAGGAAGCCTATCTGGCGGTACTTCGGCTTCAACATCAGTTTCCTGTGATATGAGAGGATGTCGATCAATCCCCTTTGCCACCGGTTTCTCTGTTTCAGAAGGGTCTTCATATCCTCAGGCAATTCCGTGTAGCAATAGGCGTCATAAACATACGCCACACGGTAATCGCGATCCTTCTCGAGGGCTTGTCGTGTGAGTCTTACAACAAGCTCCATGTCTTCACCGACTGTGTCCTTGTGATGCACACCGCTGCTGGTCAAATATCCACCAGTCTCAATAAGCGCTTCACGTCTGAACACCCCGAATGCTCCGGAAATGATCATGAGGCTTCTGAGTTCGCTCCACCCAATGCGTCCGCTTGTGAAAGCGCGAAGGTATTCAATCGTCTGAAACCTGCTCAACATCTTCTGTGGCAACGCTTTTGAAGCCACGGTTCCGTGTTTGAATGTGAAGCCGTTGGCTGGAAAGATATTGCCTCCGAGGGCGATGAAGGGCTTGGTGTCCTCAAGCGTTGAAGAAGCGATCCTCAACAGGGCATCATCCTCAAGGGCACTGTCAGCGTCGATTCCGGAGACATAGGTGTTTTTAGACGCGTTGATGCCCAAGTTAAGCGCATCGGCTTTCCCTCCATTCTCCTTGTCGAGCACAATAAGGTTAGGTATATGGGGAGATACGTATACGCCACGCAATTTTCTTGTTGGAAGCGTCTGGATGAAAAAGGGGTGTTTACGCTGGAGTTCATAATGGTTCACCAAAGTCTCAAGTGTCTTGTCCCTCGACCCGTCATTGACCACGATGACCTCATAGTCCGGGTATTTCAAATTCAAAAGGCTGTTCACGCTCTCCACAATCGTCTTCTCTTCATTGAAAGCCGGAGCGACCACTGATATACCGGGAAGCAGATTTTGCATGAAAAGCATGGAATATTTCTTGGTTTTTGATTGTCGCACTTGCTTTTTCGATCCTGACCACGCGAATAAAAGCAACACGAGATAAATCGTATTCACAATGACGAAATAGATGGCGAGATAATAATTGACCTCGACAATATAATGAAAGAGGTCGGGAAGCGAAAATCCGCCTTCAAAGGGTGCGTTACGAAGCATGAACACCGCGGGGAAGGCAGACAGGTTCACAACAATCCAGAATGCAGTCCATATGATTTTCCTGGTCTCCAGTGGATGTTTCGCCTTTTCTTTCGTCTCATGCGGCCTTGGCTCCAATCCGAGTTTGTGAAGCGGGCGTTCTTTCAAATAGTGTTCAAACGCCTCCACGGTCTCGATCGAACCGGAGACCACCGGTCCGATCATGGACACGATGGCATCTTCCAAGGAGACATCTTTGTTCCTGTTCAGAAAATCAATCAGCGGTTCCACCCGGTCTTGCTCGACCATCATTGAGAGAATGTCTTTAACTGAGTCACCCATATTGTATTTTTGTTTGACAAGAATATAATCGATGCGATGTGAGAACACTTTGATGAGCTTGTGCCTGCGATGGTCATCAAGTGTTTTGAAACGGGTGAGAAGTTCATCCAACCATTCCTTGTGATCATAGACCATGCGGGAGATTGCCTCTGCACGGACATCATCCATGCCGGAATGGTCCATGGTGTCAACAAGCGAATGCATCGCTTTTATTGTCGGGCTTTCCGCCAACGCGAAAATCGCATGACGCTGGATGACGGGGTCCGAATGACTCAAATGCCAGTGGTCCATAATCCGCTCGGGGGAACGGTTCTGCAGCGTCTTCATGATGATGGACTTCAGTGTCTTGTTTTGTGACGCATCATATGGTTTCTCTTCGACAATCCAATAAAGGCGGTCCTGCGCGAATTGGATCATGTTCACATCCGTGACAAAGCTGGAAATCCTCACTAGCGCGAGCATGATCTCATATTCCTCACGATCCAGAAACGCTTGGAGGTAAGGGGCCACATCATCAAAGTGGTTCCCCAGAATGACGCTGAGTCGGAATTGATAGACCGGTCTCGATTCCAAAAGGCTCTCCATGATGGCATTCATGCGGTTCTGATCGACAGACCGGATGATCATCTGTACAATCAACAGTCTCACCGTCTGGCTTGATTCCCTTGTGAACCTCTCGAACAGCCAGCGGTCGCTTTTCGAACGTCTGAGGTATCCGAGATGATAGACCGCCATCTTACGTTTGGACCTGGACCATGCGTGAAGCTTCTTCTTCAAGCGCAACATGTCCCTGTCGTTCAGAAGTGCGTTGAGCACCGCTTGCCTTGTTTCATCATCCACTACCATCTGTTCTTCAACTTCAATGAGTGCCTCGATGAAAAACCGCTTCGATAGCTTGGGTTTTTCCTCAGGGTCCTTGCCCGCATAGAAGTCGAGTATATACTTGCGAGCCTTCCTTGATCTTTCGGCGTAGCGTTCATGCCTGTTCTTCTGCGCAAAAATCATGAACATGATCAGACACGCGATACTCATCAAAATGGCGAGCACAAGGATAATACCGATCATTACAGGACTCATAGGCCTCGCCCTCTTTCCCGCATCCTTTTCACATGCCCGATAAGTTCTTCTGGAATCAAGGGTTTTTTCAAGACCAGTTCCACACCGAGCGCATTAGCCCTTTTGATGACCTCCCTGTTTTTATGGTGTGAGGCGATGATGAAAGGGATGTTTTGAAAAGCGTGGGAGTCGTTCATCCAGCGCTTGAACTGCAAGCCATCCAGTTTGGATAGATTGATTTCGGATATGACGACATCGACCCTGTTCTCCTGCAGAAAATCATAGGCTTCATATATGTCTTTCGATATGCGGACATCATAGCGTACCCTTGAAAAAATCTGGACCATGAGATTCTGAATGGTCTCATCTTCATCCACGAGAAGGATCGTGCCATCCTTTCGGAGTGACGTCCGATTGGAAGAATCAATGACCTGTCCCCCACCTTTCTCAAGGGAAAGCTCTAGACGTTCGTTCGATAGGTCCAACAATCTCCTTGTGTGCACGACAGGGTCATGGTCTTCCACTTCGTCCACAGTCATGAGCGCAATGGAGACTTGGACGGTCTCGATGAAAAGGGACGAGTCCCTGATACCGTTTCGTAGCTTCACCGCCACTTCTTGCATGGTCTTGTGTGAAGTGTCCTCAAAATACACATAAAACCCCGGCCCTTCACTCCTGAACAGCAACGCCTCCTCGGGTTTCAACCGCTCAATCAGATAGGCCGCGTTCTGTAGTGTCTCATCACCCACGGTCTTACCGTGCTTCCTGTTCAAATCCTTGAACCCATCAATCCGCACAGTGAGAAAACCATGTTTTTTTTCACCGTTCAATCCCTCTTCCAGTCTGTTTTGAAGGTGTCTTTTGAAGAATTGCGCATTGTAAAGATTGGTGATCGGACAGCGGAGAAGCTGTTCCGTCGTTGTTTCAAGCGTTTGATTAAGTTTTTCGAACCGGCTCTCAAGTTCGCTTTTTTCCTCGCTGAGCTGCTTGACTTTCAATTTGTTTTGAACGAGTTCCGATTTATATATCGATGGGACCCTGATATTGTAAAGACGTGTATATTTGCGCATTACCGGTTCTAAAAGCGTAAGCCACACAAGCCCTTTTTCTCGATATATCTCCTCAAAGAAACGGTTCCAAAGCTTATACCCGGAAAGGGAGCTATGCTTGATTTCCAAAGCGACATTATGCTCGAGTGTGATCGGAGAATCCTTGAAGACTTCCATGATTTCAGAGGAGTCATAATGTTTTTCCAACTGCTTGAGCACATGATTCAAGATCAAAGGATAATTGTAGGCTCTTCTCTTGGTTTTCGTGCTGTGACGAACCAAGTCGGTATTGTAAAAGTCGATTTGCCGTAGAAACGAGAATATTGCACGCAGAGAGTCGCCTTTGATCGACTCGCCCCGGGACGGATAGATATGACGAACAGGGTAAGCCTCAAGCTGCTTGAGCACGGGCCTTAGAAATTCACTGCTCGGCATGGTTTTCATGTGATAGGTCCTTAACGATTGCTCAAGCGCCTCATGTGAATCATGGTCTTCGGAATCCTGTGAAAAGACGTTCGCGGAAAAAAGCGCGTTCCTTTCGGAGAAGAACGTCATGAACGCATCAGGAAACGGAAGGAAAGGGGCCTTTATGAAAAACAGTTTCTCCCCGTGTCTTAGCGACAATTCATGATGGTTTTCCTGCACACGTTTTTCCTCGAAATCCTTTCCGATATCGAGCGACCCTTCATGGTTGTGATAAACCGTGGCGGATAGACCTCGCTCTTTCAGATAATGCAGGGACGCGGTGTTCGAACAGTGCGTGCATTGCAGGATGACATGCTTCACACGATGGATGGGGATATGGGACTCGATCGCCTTTAGAAGTGTCGCTGCATGCTGAAAACGACCTGGGTCGATAAGCACACCCTCACCCGAGGTCACGATGAGGTAGGCATGGACGCTCGGGCTTTCCCCGAGCGGTATCGGTATGATTTTCGTCTCTAACATGTCCTCGCCCCCTTCAAGTGAAAAAAGGAGTGCATCGCACCCCTTTAAGAAAAGTTATTCAATTCTTTTTCCTTTGTCATAATTTGCATCGGATTCAACTTGGCCATCCGAGCTGAATCTTTGCCAACGCCCATGTTTTCTGCCTTTGTGGTATGTGCCCTGTTTCCACATGTGACCATCCTTGCGATAGAAGGTCCAAAGCCCGCTTTTCTTATTGCCATCAAGCGGACCCTCGGCTTTGACCGCACCATTCTTGAAGTAATATTTAAGATAATCATCCTGAAGGTCGTATACTTTCTGACCATTGGCGTAAATCTGTTTCTCAAGCATAGCGTTCATCTCCCAAATCATAGTAATGTATCATTCTATTATTATGATATCACAATTGATTATGAGATGAAAACAGTTTCTAAAGACGGGTGTCGTCCGGATCGTCCGGTTTTCTGCCGCCGCCGACAAGGACTACTGCCAGGACAACGACTATGACTACTAGCAGTATTAGGAATCCGAAAAGAAATCCAATTGCAGTCATCATTGACCCCTCCATTCGCATAAGATATTCTCTTATCCATAGTATACCTCAATTTCATACAAACAAGAAGCTAATCCAAATAAAAAAAACTTACCGTGAAGGCAAGCTTGAATACAAAGATGGTGACCCG
>CAZCTR010000002.1:0-15499 GCA_964501715.1 uncultured Candidatus Izemoplasmatales bacterium
CAAGTATTTTACGCAACTGGGTAAAGAAGTATAATGACCATGTAGAACTAAAAGATTATGACCCGAAAGGGGAGGTATACATGGCCAAAAATCGCAAGACAACGTATGAGGAACGCTTGGAGATCGTACACTACTGTCTAAGAAACGAAAGGAAATACACCCACACCGCCGAAGCATACGACGTGTCCTATGACCAGGTCTACCGGTGGGTGAAGAAGTACGAGAAACAGGGCGCAGAAGGCCTTCTCGACCGCCGAGGGCAGACCAAGCGCGAAGAGGATCTCACTGAGACCGAGAAACTCAAGCGTGAGAATGAACGCCTGAGGCGGCAGAACGAACGCTTGACGATTGAGCGTGATGTCTTAAAAAAGTTGAAGGAAATCGAAAGGAGGCGCGCCTCACAAAAGTCCGGCAAGAAGTGAAATATCTTGCGGTTCAGGAACTTCACGCGGAGAAGCATTATCCAATCACCTTCATGTGCAAGGTGCTCGGTATCGCAAGGAGCGGCTACTACCAGTGGTTGAACCGCGATATCCCTGAAAAGGAAGCTCAAGATGAAGAACTGGCCCGGATCATCCTGGAATACCATGAGACGTTCAACCGGATTCTCGGCTACCGGCGCATGACCCTCTACGTGAACAGGCTCAACCAGACCCACTACAACCGTAAGAGAATCCGAAGGCTCATGCGATATCTCGGCATCAAATCGGAGATACGCAAGAAGCGTAAAGGGTATGTCAAATCCACACCGCAAACGGTCGCAGAGAACCTTCTGAAGCGAAACTTCACCGCTGAAGCGCCGAACACGAAATGGCTCACGGACGTGACCGAGTTCAAAGTCAAAGGCACATCCAAGAAACTCTATCTCAGCGCCATCCTCGACCTCTACGACCGCAGCATCGTCGCCTACGAGATCGCGAAGCGAAACGACAACAGGCTGGTGTTCAAGACCTTCGACAAGGCCGTCGAGAAAAACCCGGATGCGAAGCCGCTCTTCCACAGTGACCGGGGGTTCCAATACACCAGTCGTGTCTTCAAAAAGAAACTTGAGAACATCGAAGCGGTCCAAAGCATGTCCAGGGTCGGTCGGTGCATCGACAACGGACCGATGGAAGGCTTCTTCGGCATCATCAAATCAGAGATGTATCATCTCAATGACTTCTACTCCACCGAAGAACTTAGAGAAGCCATTCATGCGTACATGACGTTTTACAACGACCAACGATTCTCACCCGTATTAAAAGGCCTGACCCCGATTGAATATCGGAATCAGGCCTTACAGACTTTTTGATTATTTTCACTGTCTACTTGACAGGGGGCGGTTCACTTCTGATGGGCTGTTTTTGTTATGCAAATACGATGGTTAGCAACGGCGCACGATCATTGACACGGGATATGTCTGTGCACTCGAATGTGAACCTCAAAATTCCGGGTATAGTATCCTTAAAGACATATCCCTAGGTATAACCCTCTTTCAAACACTGTTGAAGAATCGGCATCACATGACGACATGCTTTTCTCAGGTTTGTTGCGTTGGTATACAATCATCAGTCTATGAATCTGTCCAATAGATCACCGACCAGGTCGATTTCAAGCATTTCACGCAGGAACCATCCGACCAAGAGTCCGATGATGACGCCTACGGCAATGAAAAACAGTTTTTTCATGCAAATCCCCCTCTCTTATAATGTATAAGCAATATTATTATACGCCGAAAGAAGGGGTTTTACAACTTTGGACCGAGCGTGAGAAAAGCCCATCCGGAAACCGGATGGGCGGAATGTTTCAAAAGTCATGTCATTCGAGACAGCTGCCGCCGATGAACTCGCGCAGAAGCGAGTCGCAAGGGACATGGGCGTCGTCGATGTCCTTGAAGTATTTGAGGAATTTGATCAGACGGTTCGCGGTGATGAAGTGTTCACTCTCACGCGGGATTTCCATGAGTGGTTCCAACGCGTATTTCTTCATCACGGAAAGCTCGTAGGCGAGGGCGCTGTTGAAGATGTAGTCCGCGCCTTCCTGATGCGGATAGATCCATTTGAACTCGCCGTTACGCACCGAAGGCCACATGTCGATGGTCTTGCTGGCGGGGGCGTTTCTGAATTTCTTGTCCCTCACGATCCGCCTTAGAAGTCGCAGGTTCGTGATGCTGATCGGGTTGTGGTTGTCGATGTTCATCTGCAGCTGGGGACTGATGAAGATCTTGAATTTCTGGTGTTGTGGGATGAGTTCAGTCAGAGTCTCATTGAGGGCGTGTATGCCTTCGATGATGATGGGGTTGTTCTCGGTGATCTTCATGGTTCTGTAGCCGTCCCGTTTCTTCTCCATGAAGTCGAATTTCGGAATCTTCACTTCCTCGCCCTGGATGAGGTCGAGCATGTTCTGATTGAAAAGGTCGATATCGAGTGTGTTGATATGTTCGAGGTCGATCTTGCCGTTCTCATCGGGTTCGATATCTTCGCGGTTCAGATAATAGTCGTCAAGTGAGATCATCACAGGTTTGAGTCCGTGGGAGAGAAGTTCCACCCGCAAGCGGTTCGAAAATGTGGTCTTTCCGCTCGAGGAGGGACCGGCAATGGCGATCAGACGGATGTCGTCGCTGTTCTGATGGATGGTGCGACCGATCTCCGAGAGCATCTGGTTGTGCTTGGCCTCGTTGACATGGACGAAATCGGTGACGTCACCGCCTTCGGCGTAACGGTTGATCTGGGCGATGTTCTGCGCTTGTATGCGCTCCGCCCAGCGATTGGCTTCGCGCAGTGTGCGTCCGTAGGTCGGCGCGTCCTCGAATTTGGGGATTTTTCCGCCGACTTCGGCCCTCGGGTACTGAATGAGGAACCCCGGTGGATAGGCCCTCAGCTTGAAATGCTTGAGATAGCCTGTCGATGGGACCATGAGGCTGTACATGTAGTTCATGTAGTCGCCGGATTTGTAGAAGTGGACGGTGTCCTCGGGACGGTATTGGATGACATCGATCTTGTCGTCATAACCGTGTTTCTTATAGAAGGCCTTCGCTTCTTCTGTATCCATCTTTGTGCGCCTGATGGGAAGGTCCTCTTCGATGAGGCGGTTCATCTCCTGTTTCAGGTTTTCGAGTATCCTGCTCATGTCACTGCCTTTTTCAAGGTTGTGTATATGGCAGAAAATGGTCCTTGAGATGCTATAGTTGAATTTGAATGAGAACTCGGGGTAGATGTTGTGAAAGGCCATGGCCAAAAGGAACCTCAGGGAGGCTTCATAGGTGTGGACGGCCTCTGGGGAGGTCGAATCGAGGAATTCCACTGTCGCATCGTAATCGACTTCGTAATAGAGTTCGCGCAAACGGTTGTTTACCAACGCGATGTAGTAATCCTTCTTGGGGTCGTCGATCAGGTCTATGAGCCTTACCTTCTCTTCGAAAGTCTTTTCTTCGTTGTTGATCTTGAGTGTGAACATAGGCATTCTCCTTAGGAAGCTTATTGGTTGTAAAGGGTATCATAACATTATATCAGTTCGCATTTTTTTTGCAAGAAACGAATGAAATTCCTGATTTTTTCACAGTTCATTCATAGCTTTTGTCCTTAAAGCATCATGGATGTTGCCATGTTTCCTTGAATGCTTCATCATTCCGCCCCATGATCGATGACCATTTTCATAGTATGAATCCCTGTTATGAAGTTGTGAGCCATTACACTGTTCCTTCAATATGATATGAAGAGCTTTCATCAACAAAGCGGATTGTCAAAGGCTTATGCTGTGAAAATCACAGGACTGCAGGCTTCTTCTCACTGCGGTCCCTGTCAATCAGGCAGTTCTTGGTGCGATCGGTGAGTATCGCGCCAAGCGGCGCGGTAAGCACGATTGCGAGCACGGCGATGGCAAGCATCGTCTCGCCGTTGCTGATGCCGAGGGACAGTGGGATGCCGGCAATGGCCGCTTGCACTGTGGCTTTGGGGAGATAGGCGAAGACAGTGAACGCCCTCTCCTTCGGGGTGAACCCACTCCCGACTGTCGCGAGGAGGACCCCAGAGCTCCTTATGATCAATACAGAAGCGACAAGCACGGCCGCGAGAAGGCCGATCTCAAATGCAAGGGCGATGTTGACGGCGGCACCGACCAAGACGAAAAGCAGAAGTTCGGTGAACACCCATATTCTCTCGTACTTGCCGACCAGTCTCGACGCCAGAATTTCGTATTTCGCAAGCACGGTGATGCCCATCGCGAAAATTGCAATCAATCCGGAGAACGGAACGGTATCGTGAATGAGGTCCTCCGTCACCAGGAAGAAGAGCGAAGCACTGAGAAGGATCATGATCTTGTTGGTATCCCGGGTGTGGTATCGCTTGAAAAGGCGGACCATCAGGATGCCAAAGGCGACGCCCACCGCGCCCCCAAGAAGAAGCGAGGCGGGAATGAGGGCGATGCTCAGAAAGTTTGAAACATCGGTGGTGGCCATGTCGATGAGGGCTGCGAAGATGACGATGACATAGATGTCGTCGACCGATGCGCCTGCGAGAATCATCTGTGGCACGCCGCGTTTCGTCCCGTGATTTTCTTTCATCATGCGAAGCATTCTCGGTACGACGATGGCCGGGGACACGGCTGCGAGTATGCTGCCGAGGATGGCGGCTTCGAGATAGGTGAAGCCCAAAATGGGCGGTGCGAGCAAAATGACGGCGACAAGTTCGAATGTCGCGGGCAGAAACGCAAGTTTGAAGGCGGGTCTTCCGATCCGTCTCAGGTCTCTCAGGTCCAAAGACAGTCCGGCCCTGAGCAAGATGACCACAAGCGCGATGCGCCTCAAATCAGGCGCGATTGCCATCAGTTCGATAGAGAGCCAGTCGAGGGCGTAAGGGCCGAGGATCATTCCGGTGGCCATCATCCCGATGATTCTCGGGAGACCAAGCTTATGGGCGGTCTCGGACAAGGTGAAGCCAATGATGATGATGAGCGCGAGGGATAGCAGCATAAAATTCTCCTTCATGTGTGTATCCGCATATAAAAAAGTGCAGAAGTCATCAGCCGTGGGCGGTTCGCGCTTGGCGCAGGGAGACATCATTCCCTTTCATGGACAATTATCGTTCAAAGCGACATCAAAAGTCAATGTTTATTCACGTTGAATCCATGATTGCGCGACCTGTATTTTTTTATTGAAGCGTGATACAATAAATTTAGAATAATGAAAAAAAGGGCTTTTCAGACCCACCCTTTCGTGTTAGAATGTAGAAGGTCTTAATCGCACAATGCCGCTTTAGCTCCAACAGGTAGAGCAATTCCATGGTAAGGAAGAGGTTGCTGGTTCGAATCCAGCAAGCGGCACCATATTTCTTTGAATCCGTCGCTTGTAAGTCAAGCGATTTTTATTTATCATAAGGGCGAGACTCAGTCCGCTTGCAAGAGGAGGAGACCCATGCAAAAACGTATCGTGATCACCGGTGTCACGAGTGGCATCGGAAAAGCGCTTTTTCATTATTTTCTGAATCATGGGGAGTATGTTATCGGTATCGCACGCAACCCTGAGCGCCTCAATGCTTTGGATGAGACCGTTGAACACAACGATTATGCGCTTTATGAAAGCGACTTCGCCAGACTTTCAGATGTGAGCGAAGTCACACAAGCGATCAACCGTGACTTTCCGGAGGGCATCGACGTCCTCATCAACAATGCCGCGATCGTGCCCAGGAGGAAAATCATGACCGAGGATGGCTACGAACTTCAGTTTCAAGTGAACCATCTTGCGGTTGTGCTCATGACCCATGGGCTCTTCCCCCTCATCAAGAGAAGAAGGGGCCGTATCATCACGACTGGAAGCGACGCCCACTTGAAAGCCGACTTCGACCCAGAAGACCTTGAAGCCACAAAAAAATACCATGCGCTTCGCAGTTACGCTAGGACAAAGCTCTACAACCTGATGTTCACCATCGGGTTCAACGACACTTACGGCCGTAAAGCCGGCATCGATGCCTACTGTGTGCATCCGGGCAGGGTCAAAACGGAGATCGGCACCAAGCACACGTCGGGGATACACGCCCTCATGTGGCGGCTTTTCACCCGAAAAGGACTTGAACCCTCGCGCGCTGTCTACACCTACGGCTTTCTTGTGTATGAGGAGGATGTCCAGTCCGCACTCCCGTATTTCCATCTGGGACAGCCCCATCTTTATTCCAAGCATGCGCAGGATAGAGCCAAGATTGAAACGCTCATGAATAAAACCCTTGATATGCTAGGGATCCAGTTCGACTGACCCATCCATAAAAACAAGGCAGACCGCTCGGTCTGCCTTGTCATATTCATTCGATGACGATTTCGACGATGTCGCCGTCCTCGGATTGGATGTCGACGATTTTTCCCGACATGCCGGCATCGATCATGTCGACAATCCTGTCATAATCCATGTCAGGGTCGATCTCCTTGAGTTTGTCCAGCTTGGGGATGCCCTTCTTGCCGGGTGATTTCAGCACCATTTTCGCGAACTCAAGCGGAATTTGAACGTTAACCTTGTCCCCGTCGCTTGAGAGTATCCTGATCTTGAACATCCTGAAAGCCTGTTTCCTGGGTGGTTTGTGATCTTTTGGCTCATCGGTCTTGAGCGCCTTGAGAAGTTCCGCCCCTTCCTGCGGGGTGATCTGGTTTTTCTCGATCATTTCGAGGATTTTCAGTTTTTCCTCATTCATCATTCTCGCCTCCAAGCATCTTCAACGCTTCCTTGCTGGATATTTCGCCTCTCGAGAGTTTTTCAAGCACCTGGTTTTTCTCGGCGTCCATGGGCTCCTCTTGTTCGTTCACTGTGTATCCAAGGGCGCTGATGACTTCGTTCAGCTGTTTCTTGACTGTGGGGTAGGAGACGTTCAACTCCTTCTCCAATTGCTTGATGCTGCCTTTGTTCTTGATGAAGAGCTCTATGAAATAAAGATTCTCCTTGGAAAGGTAATTGAATTTCGACAGTTGGAATTCACCGCTGATCTCGGTGTGACAATTCGAGCATTCAAGTTTGGTCACGAACAGGTCATGTTTGCAGATCGGGCATTCTCCGATGACTTGTTTGGGCATGGTATCACTCCTCATAATATTTTTACGTTCACTTTGGCATCTTTGGAGTCCACATCGATGGTCGTCCCTTTGGCGTATCTTAAAAGGCTTTTGAACGATTCGATGTCAACAGCGTCCCCGGTGTCCTCGTCGATCTTGTCCTTGAGCCCCCGGTCCAAAGCCCATCGGGCGATGAAGAGCGGAAGGGGAAGGGCGAAAAGAAAGAAAAGAAGAAGCCGGACTTTCCTAGATTCCTCTTCAGGGTAGACGCTCAATTTGACAAAGCGCGCCCTTTTCGGCTTGCTCAGTTTGCGTCCGCGGCTCTCAAGCAATGAATAGGCTTGAAAGGCGTTTATGTCTCCTTCATGGAGTTGTTTGAGTACGGAATGTTCTCTCATAGAGCGCCTCCCCAGATTAGAAAATCCATGAGCAATTTGAAAAATACAGGGTTATTATAAGTTGTTTTCGAAAATTAGTCAAGCAAAATATCATTTAAGTTAATCAAGTAATTTAAAAAATTAATTACACAATAAAATTAAGTGACAAATATTGCTTGAAATATATAAATTCTTTGACGAGATTGAAACATGGATTCTTGAGAGTGGAAAAATCAAAAGCTATGGTTTATAATGGAATGAGTCAAACAAAGGAATGCAGGGTGATTGCCATGCCGGATAACCTAAGGGCAGGGATAGATATCGGCAGCACGACCATCAAGGTTGTGGTGCTGGATTCAAGCGATACCATGATATACAAGACGTATGACCGTCATATGAGCAGCATCTCCAAATCCCTGGAGAAAATGTTCAAGCATTTAAGCGATCGCTTTGGCAATAAAGCGATATATTTCAATTTCACCGGAAGTGCGGGATTGGACCTTGCGAAAGCCATCAATGTTCAGTTCACCCAGGAGGTCATCAGCGCCACATCCGCGCTTAGGCACCATATAGAGGGCATTGACGTCGCCGTCGAACTCGGCGGCGAGGACGCGAAGATCATGTTTTTCGACGGACCCAACGTCGAACAGCGCATGAACGGAACCTGTGCCGGTGGCACCGGCGCGTTCATCGACCAGATGGCCTCGCTTCTCGACACCGATGCGGCTGGTGTCAACGAACTCGCCAAACATCACGAGAAACTTCATGATATCGCCTCACGTTGCGGGGTGTTCGCCAAAAGCGACATCCAGCCCCTTTTGAACCAGGGCGCCCGCAAGGAGGACATCGCCGCGTCGATTTATCAAGCGATCGTCAATCAGACCATCGCCGGCCTTTCTCAAGGAAGAAAGATCCAGGGGAGGGTCGCCTTTTTGGGTGGTCCGCTCACGTTCGCAAGCGAACTGAGGAAACGGTTCATCGACACCCTCGGCCTTGAAGATGTCTACATGCCTGATTTCGGTGAAGTGTTCGTGGCCATGGGCGCGGCCCTCGAAGCCAATGAAACGCCCATGACCATCGATGCGCTCATCGATAAGATCAAGCAATACCGCCTTCGCCACAAGGAAGGCACGCGCCGACGTGTCGAGCCCTTGTTTCAGGATGACGAGGATTATGAAGCCTTTAAAAAACGCCATAACCATGCCTCACTTCCAGATGTCGACCCTGAGGACTATCGGGGCAACGCCTACCTCGGCATCGATGCGGGAAGCACAACCACCAAGATGATCCTGATCGGGGAGAACCAGGAGAAACTCTTCGAATTTTACGCCCATAACCGCGGCAATCCCGTCGACATGGTCAAACGGGCCCTTGAGGACATGTATGACCGCATGCATGAGGGCATCACGATCAAGAAGGCCTTCAGCACGGGCTACGGGGAGAAACTCATCTCCCACGGCTTCAACCTGGACGGTAGCGAAGTCGAGACCATCTGCCACTATGAGGCGGCCAAACACTTCAAACCCGATGTGAATTTCGTCGTCGACATCGGGGGACAGGACATGAAGTGTTTCAAGGTCGAAGATGGCGTCATCACCTCGATCATCCTCAACGAGGCCTGCAGCAGCGGATGTGGATCGTTCATCGAGACGTTCTCCGAATCCTTGGGGTATGAGATCGGCGATTTCTCCGACCTTGCCATTAGGGCCGAAGCCCCGGTCGATCTCGGAAGCCGCTGCACGGTCTTCATGAATTCAAGTGTGAAGCAGGCCCAGGCGGAAGCGGCCGCGACTGAGGACATCAGTGCGGGGCTTGCGATGAGTGTTGTGAAAAACGCCCTCTACAAGGTCATACGTGCACATGATGTCAAGGAGGAGTACGGTGATAAGATCCTTGTCCAAGGTGGCACCTTCAACAATGACGCGGTGTTGCGGGCGTTTGAGAAAGAAACCGGCGCGGACGTGACCAGGCCATCGATCGCCGGCCTCATGGGAGCTTTCGGTGCGGCGTTGCTTGCGCAGAGGGCGTCCCGTCCCGACAACCATTCCACCATTCTCGATGACACCGGCCTTGACGAATTCACCTACGACACGAAACATGCCGTGTGCAAACTTTGTGAGAACCGCTGTCCCCTCACCATAAACATCTTCTCGGGCGGCGAGAAATACATCAGCGGAAACCGTTGCGAGAAAGGTGCGGGCATCACGAAAGGTTACGACCAGATCCCCAACCTGTACCTATATAAATATGAAAGACTTTGCGGCTACCAACCCGACCCGTCCAAGACCTATCAGGCGACTGTCGGCATTCCGTTCGTCTTGAACATGTATGAGAACATCCCCTTCTATCAGCCTTTCTTCGACGCCCTTGGCATCAAAGTCGTCTACAGCGACCGTTCGACGAAGAAGCTTTATGAAAAAGGGCAGGATTCCATTCCGAGCGACACGGTCTGCTATCCCGCGAAGATCGTGCATGGCCACATCGAGAACCTGCATGAGAAAGACCCCGATTTCATCTTCTATCCCAACATGCCCTTCAATGTCAAGGAAAAGAGTCATGGCGACAACCACTTCAACTGCCCCGTGGTCGCCCATTATCCGGAGGTCGTCGATGCGAACATGACGCATCTCGACCTGTCCGATTTCTCCATGCCCTATCTGACCTTCAATGACAAGGGGAAATTCACAAAAGCGATGGAAAAGGCGTTAAAACCCTTCGCCAAAGTCTCCACACGCGACATCAAACGCGCCTATGACATAGGCTTGGCTTCCTACGAAGCGTTCAGGAAGGATGTTCAAAAAGAGGGGGAACGCGCCCTTCAATATGCGAAGGACCATCAACTCAAGACCATCGTCCTCGCGGGAAGGCCCTATCATATCGACCCCGAGATCAACCACGGCATCCCGAAGATGGTGAGAAGTTTCAATGTCGTCCTTTTGAGCGAGGATGCGATCAACCATCTCGCCGACCAGGACAAGGTCGATGTCTTGAACCAATGGACCTACCACACCCGCCTTTATGACGCCGCCAGGGCTGTGAGCACCATGGACAATGTCAATCTCGTGCAACTTGTGAGCTTCGGCTGCGGACTCGATGCGATCACCAGTGACGAGGTGCAGTCGATCCTCGAATCGAAAGGCAAGCTCTACACACAAGTCAAAATCGATGAGATTTCCAACCTCGGCGCTGTGACCATCCGTCTCAGAAGCCTTCTATCGACCATGACGGAGGGTGGTGAACCATATGGCGACGCTTGAATACACCGAAGACGGCCGCCTTCTTTTCACCGAGGAGATGCGCAAAGAATATACCATCCTGGTCCCACAGATGGCGCCCTATCATTTCGAGTTCTTCGTCAGTGCGCTCAACAGCGAGGGGTTCAACGCCGAACTTTTGAGAACCACGGACTATGAGCTGATCAAGGAAGGGATGAAATACGCCCATAATGATGTCTGCATCCCCGCGATGCTGGTGATCGGGCAGTTCATCGACGCGATCAAGCGCGGAGGCTATGACATCCACAAAGTCGCCCTTGTCATCACTCAGACCGGCGGCGGATGCCGGGCCTCGAACTACATCGCCCTGCTCAGAAAAGCCCTCAAGAAGGCCGAATATGATTTTGTCCCCGTCATCTCCCTCAATGCCGGAGGGCTTGAGAAGAACCCGGGCTTCAAGATCAAACCGAGGCTTTTTCACAAGCTTCACGACGCGATGCTTTTCGGAGACCTCATCATGAGTCTCACCACGCAGGTGAGACCGTATGAGAAGAACCCCGGAGAGACCGAAGCCTTGAGACAGACGATCAACAAGGAACTCGAGCTCTATTTCAACCACAGCAGCGTCTTCTCATGGCACAAGAATAAAAAGACATGCAGAAACATCCTGAAACGATACAGTAACATCGAGACGACTGGAGGGAAGAAGCCGAAAGTCGGCATCGTCGGCGAGATCTATGTCAAATATTCCCCCCTGGGCAACAACCATCTCGAAGAGACGCTTGAGAAGGAAGGGGTTGAGACCATCACCCCCCCTCTGTATGATTTCTTTCTTTACAGTTTCGACGCCACCGCCCATGACATCAAGCATTATGGCGGTTCGAAAATCAAACGTGCTGTCTATAAGATGTTGATCGGTTATATCGAGATCAGGCGTGAGAAAATCCGCAAGATGATGCGTGCGTACGGTTTCGAGGCCCCGATTTCCTTCAAGAAACTCAAAAGCCTTGTGCACGGTTTTCTCAATGTCGGCACCCATGTCGGAGAGGGTTGGCTCCTCACCGCCGAAATGATCGACCTCATTCACCATGGCGCCCCGAATATCGTCTGCACGCAGCCTTTTGGCTGCCTGCCCAATCACATCGCCGGAAAAGGCATGATCAAAAAGCTCAAGAACCATTACCCAAGCAGCAACATCGTCGCCATAGATTATGATACATCGGCCTCAAGGATCAACCAGGTCAACCGCATCAATCTCATGGTCTCCAACGCCTTCAGACAGTTCCGTGAAAGCGAGCGTGAACAATCGTGAAACCATTGACTTTCGACATCACCCATGAAGAAAAGAACTGCGACGCCCGGACGGGCGTCCTTTCATTGCCCCGTGGCATAGTCGAGACACCGGTCTTCATGCCGGTGGGCACCCAGGCGAGCGTGAAGACGCTGGAACCCTCCGAGATAGAGACTGTGAGCGAAGGGCTCATTCTCGGCAACACCTATCACCTCTGGTTGGAACCGGGCGACGGCATTGTCAAGACCCATGGTGGCATCGGTAGATTCATGAAGTGGCCGCACGCGCTTCTCACCGACAGCGGCGGCTATCAGGTCTTCAGTCTCTCCGCGCAGCGCACCATCAAGGAAGAAGGCGTCCATTTCCGTCACCACAAAAGCGGCGCGCCGCTTTTCCTCTCCCCGGAAAAAAGCATAGAAATCCAGGAGAATCTCGGTGCGGACATCGCGATGAGTTTCGACGAATGCCCGCCTTTCGACGCCGACTACGCCTACATGAAAGAAAGCGTCGAACGCACGAGTCGTTGGGCACGCCGCGGGAAGGACGCCCATGTGAAAACCGACCAGGCGCTTTTCGGCATTGTGCAAGGAGGCCCGCACATGGACCTGAGGAAAAGAAGCCTCGAGGACCTGGTCTCAATCGGGTTCGACGGTTACGCAATCGGAGGACTCTCTGTGGGCGAGACGAAAGAGGAGATGTACCGTGTCCTTTCAAAGACGACGCCACTCATGCCCAAGGACAAGCCGCGCTATCTCATGGGGGTGGGCACACCGGAGGATTTCCTCGCGGCCGTGAAGCGCGGGGTGGATATGTTCGACTGCGTGAACCCCACCCGTCTCGCACGGCATGGCACCGCCTATACATGGGCTGGCCGCGTGAACATCTCCAAACGCATGCACGCCGAGTCGCTTGGCGCCCTCGATCCGGACTGCGGATGCAAAGTATGCACGACCTATACTAGAAGCTATATCCGACATCTTTTCAAGGCGGGTGAGCAGCTCGCAGCAAGACTCATCACCTACCATAACCTTTATTTTTTCAAAGCACTCATGCGCGCCATCCGCGAGGCCATCAAGGAGGATCGGTTTGAAGCTTTTGAACAGGATTTCCTAAGAGCCTACCAGGGCTCGAAAGGCGAATGAGACTTTAGTATTTTATTATGCCCCATAATGCGTTATAATGTACTCAAAGACCGGATGGAGGTATCATAATGTTCGAATCCAATGAGCACTTCAACCAAAAACCCACGATAAAAGTCATCGGCATCGGTGGCGGCGGAGGAAACGCCGTCAACCGCATGATAGAGAACGAAGTCCAAGGTGTGGAGTTTGTGGCCATCAACACAGACGCACAGGTTCTGCGCCTGTCTAAAGCCGACACCCGGTTGCAGATCGGCAAGATGCTCACCCGCGGACTCGGCGCCGGTGCCGACCCGGAAACCGGCAGACGTGCCGCCGAGGAAAGCGAGGATGAAATCCGCGACATGCTGCAGGACGCGGACATGGTCTTCATCACCGCCGGAATGGGTGGCGGGACTGGAACGGGCGCAGCGCCTGTGATCGCCCGGATCGCCCGCGAGATGGGGTGCCTGACCATCGGCATCGTCACCAAACCTTTCAAGTTCGAGGGCAGAAGGCGCGTCGCGACGGCGCTTGAAGGCCTCGACGCCCTCAAGCCATACGTGGATACGATGATCATCGTCCCGAACGACCGGCTGCTTTATGTCGTCGACCGCAACACCTCGATGCTCGAGGCGTTCCGGGAAGCGGACAACGTGCTTAGACAAGGGGTCCAGGGGATTGCGGAGATCATCACCGTCCCAGGCCTCATCAATGTCGACTTCGCCGATGTGAAGACCGTGATGAAGGACAAGGGTACGGCCCTCATGGGCATCGGCATCTCAAACGAGGACAGCCGTGCCACCGAAGCGGCCAAGAAAGCCATCCATTCGCCATTGCTCGATGCGAACATCGACGGTGCGACCGATGCGATCGTGAATGTCACAAGCGGCACCGACATCGCCTTATGGGAGGTCACCGAGGCCATAGAGGCCATCCAGGCCGCCTCCTCGACCGAAATCAACATCATCTATGGCACCACAATCAACCAGGACCTCGAGGACGATGTCATCGTCACCGTCATCGCCGCAGGCTTTGACGAGAATCGAAAGATCGAGATCGAGGCGCTTGGTGAAGGTGATTATGTCAGTGTGGACGAATCGTCTGAGAAGGAAGAAGAGGATTCGGAGTCATCAGACAAGAAGGAAAAGCACAAGAAGAAAAAGAAAACCAAGAAAAAAGACCGGGATTCAGACGGGCAGGATGAAGACAAGGAAGAGAAACCATCCAAGGAAAACATTCCTTCCTGGCTCAAATCCAGGTTCAAATGATTATGCTCGGAGGGATCTGCCGTGAATAGGAACCTCATCAGGAAACTGCAGGCGGACCATCCGGCTGTGCGAATCGTGATGGCGTCTAAATATCTCGACGCGAAGGAGTTTGACCCCTATATCCGTGCCGGGGTAAGGGATTTCGGGGAAAGCCGGGTTGAAGCGTTGCTCAAGAAGAAACCCGAACTTGAGCACACCAATGTCCGTTGGCATTTCCTCGGCACTTTGCAATCGAAGAAAGTCAAGAAGATGATCAACGAGATCGATGTCCTTCACAGCCTCGATCATATGCGTCTCGCGAAGGAGATCGAAAAGCGCCGACACACCATCCTGCCATGTTACGTGCAGGTGAACATATCGGAGGAGCCCCAAAAACACGGTGTCGAGATCCATGAGGTGCAATCGTTCATCTCCGAGGTGTGCTCGCGTTTCAAAACCATCAAGGTCATCGGCCTCATGGGCATGGCCGAGGACACAGATGACGCGTCTCGCATCCGCGAACAGTTCCGGCGTCTGCGCGAGCTGAGGGAGGACATCCGTGAAACCTATCCCACAGTGGAAGGTCTTTCCATGGGGATGAGCCAGGATTATGAAATTGCCCTTGATGAGGGCGCGACCATTCTCAGATTGGGAAGAATCCTGATATCGGAGGAACTTCTATGAGCAAAAAAAAGACGAAAGACGCCTACAGCCGCACCGAGTTCATCAAGATCGACAGCGACAGCGATGTGTTCAGCCTCGCTGACAAACTGATGTACCGGATTCCACTCATTCTCAACTTCGAGAATTTCGACACCGTCGAGAGCAACCGCATGATCATCTTCCTGTCGGGAGTCGTCTATGCGCTTGATGGTGAAGTCGAGGTCATCCGGGACAAGATTTTCGTCTTTGCGACGAAACCGGACCTCAAGGACAAGAGCCTCCGGAAATTCATCAATGAATACAAGGAGTAATTGCTATGATTTTCATGCTTGAACTGCTATATAACATACTTGAGATATATTTTTTTCTCATGATCGCCTACATCCTTCTGAGCTGGGTCCCCTCGATCCGTGAAAGCAAGCTCTATTATTACCTTCATGTGATCGTGAACCCCTACCTCAGATTCTTCCGGGGCATCGTCGTCTTCGGGTATTTCGATTTCACCCCGATCCTCGGGTTCCTGCTTTACCGTTTCGGACTGTCCGCATTCGGAGAGTTCGTCGCATCGCTTTGACAA
>CAZCTR010000002.1:15599-24432 GCA_964501715.1 uncultured Candidatus Izemoplasmatales bacterium
AGAGTTCGTCGCATCGCTTTGACAATATCCTTGCATTTTATCCGCGGATTATTTATAATAACTAAGAATCATATTCAATGTCTGTGAAACGGACGCGCTTTCACTGAAAGCTGTTGAAGAGACCGGATGACGCTGGGAATTCCGGACAGCCCACTGAAAGACATCACCGTGAAGACGGACGGTTGAACCGTCCCGTCAACCCGCGTTAAGGGATCAAGTGCTGGGCAACCGGAAACAGGGTGGTACCGCGGACTTTCATGTTCGTCCTTGTTCTGGATGCTTTTTTTATTAACCGGACGAATCAGGAACCATACCATAGGAGAGTGATGGTCATGAAGGATTACAAAGACACACTGCACATGCCGAAGACGGATTTCCCCATGCGTGGCAAGCTCGGCAAGAACGAACCCTCCCGCCAGGCGTTCTGGGAGGAGAACGACATCTATAAGAAACGTCTGAAGAAAAATGAGAAGAACCCCGATTTCGTCATGCCTGACGGCCCCCCATACGCGAACGGCGACATCCATATCGGGACCGCCTTGAACAAGATCCTGAAAGACATGATTGTGCGCGACAGGAACATGCGCGGTTTCAAGACCCGCTATCTTCCCGGTTGGGACACGCATGGTCTGCCCATCGAGACTGCGCTCACCAAGCATGAGGGCGTGGACAGGAAGAGCCTTGATACAGCCGAATTCAGAGAGCTTTGCAAGGATTACGCACTGCGTCAGGTTGACCGTCAGCGCGGCCAGTTCAAGCGGCTCGGGGTCCTCGGTGAATGGGAAAATCCCTACCTCACCTTGAAACCCCACTATGAGGCGAGTCAGCTCGAGGTATTCGCCGACTTTGTCGAGAAGGGTCTCATTTTCCGCGGCCTCAAACCGATCTTCTGGTCCCCTTCGAGCGAAACCGCGCTCGCGGAGGCCGAGATCGAGTACCGCGACAAGAAATCCCCTTCGATCTATTGGACGTTCGATGCAGTCGACACGAAGGATTTCGAAGGCCCGTTCAAATTTTTGGTGTGGACGACCACCCCATGGACCTTGCCCGCGAATCTCGCAACCGCGGTTGCGGATGCGATCGATTACGTCTTCGTCGACACCGGGCGTGGCGTCTATCTTATGGCGGAGGCCCTTATGGGCGAACTCAAGGCCAAGCTCGGATTTGAAAAGGCGGACATTGTCCGCCGTGCCAAGGGCAGCGAACTTGTCGGCATGACCTACAGACACCCTCTTTATGACCGCGTGTCACCGATCGTCTCAGGACATCACGTGACCATCGAAAGCGGGACCGGACTTGTCCATATCGCACCGGGTCACGGTGAGGACGACTACGTTGTCGGCAAGAACAACGGTCTTGAGGTCCTCTGCCCTGTCGACGGGCGCGGCCACATGACGGCGGAAGCCGGAAAATACGAGGGCATGTTCGTCGAGAAATGTTCCAAGGAAGTGGTCAAGGACCTCGAAGAGATGGGCCATCTTGAACTGATGGAATGGATGGAGCACAGCTACCCTCATGACTGGCGGACCAAGCAGCCCGTCATCTTCCGTGCGACCAATCAGTGGTTCGCCTCGATCGAGAAACTCAAGGATGACCTGGTGAAAGAGGTCAAGAACGTGGAATGGATCCCCTCCTGGGGCCAGACCCGCATGGAGAACATGGTCAAGGACCGTGAATCCTGGTGCATCAGCCGCCAGCGTATCTGGGGCGTGCCGATCCCTGTTTTCTATCATGAGAACGGCGAGCCGATCCTAGACGCAAAAGTCGTGCGTCACGTCGCGGGACTTTTCCGCGAACACGGCTCAAACGTCTGGTTCGAATGGGATGCGCCATCGCTGCTGCCTGAAGGCTACGAAAGCGACAAGTCCCCGAACGGCAACTTCACCAAGGAGACCGACACCCTCGATGTCTGGTTCGACAGCGGCACAAGCCATAAAGGCGGCATGACCGACCATGGCATGCCGTATCCGGCCGACCTCTATATCGAGGGCTCCGACCAATACAGGGGCTGGTTCAACAGCTCGCTGATCACCGGGGTCGCCTCGAAAGGCAAGGCGCCTTACAGAAGTGTGCTCACACACGGATTCGTCATGGACGAGAAAGGCCGCAAGATGAGCAAGTCCCTCGGCAATGTCGTCGATCCGAATGATGTCGCGAACTCCCTCGGTGCGGACATTCTCCGCCTCTGGGTGGCGTCGGTGGACTATCAGGCTGACGTGCGCATCAGCGACCGCATGATGAAACAAGTCACCGAGACCTACAGGAAACTGCGCAACACCATACGTTTCATGCTCGGCCTCCTCGGGGATTTCGACCCCAAAAGCCATTCTGTGGCATATGATGAGATGCCGGAGACCGACCGTTTCATGCTGAGTGAACTCGACGACCTCACCTTCAAGGCCAACGAACACTACATCGCTTATCGTTTCGATGATGTGACCCGTGAGGTCACCAAGTTCGTGACGAACCGCCTCAGCGCGTTCTACCTTGATGTGATCAAGGACATCGTCTACATCGAAGCGAAAGACGCACCTTCGAGAAGAAGCGCCCAGACCGTCGTCTACAAGACTGTGCACGCGCTTTTGAAAATGCTCACGCCCATCATCCCGCATACCGCCGAAGAGGCTTACCAGCAGCTTCCCGACCATCCCGAGGAAAGCGTCTATCTCGAGAACATGCCTGAGCGTGCGCATCCGAAGGAGAAGGCGCTCAAGGACAACTTCAAAGCCTTCCTCGACATCCGCCATGATGTCATGAAGGCCCTCGAGGAAGCCAGGGACGCAAAAACCATCGGCAAGGGCCTTGAAGCCAAGGTCACCCTGAGCGCAAAGGATGATGCGACGTATGACCTCCTCAAGGATTTCGACCTCGCACGGCTTTTCATCGTCAGCCAGGTCGAGTTGAGGAAAAACGGCAATGACGGACACGATTTCGACCGCGTGAATGTGAAGGTCGTACCAGCCGAAGGCGAGAAGTGCGAACGCTGCTGGCAGGTTGGGGAAGTCAATGACGACCATGTCTGTCCACGTTGCGAAAGGGTGCTTCAGGAACAAGGTGATTGATTTTACCGACATTTTAAAGTACAATGGTTTATGTGAAACGCATTCATTGAACGTCGTCCTGGGGGAAGGGCAAATGAAAAAGTTTCAAGTGGCATGCGACCCGGAACGGGGGTAAGGTCCGCATGACTATCCGAGTCCGACAAAAGAGTGATTTATAATGAATCTGACCCACCCCACCAAGACCGCAAATGAGAAAACCGAACATCGGATCATGAGGAAAATCAGCAAGAACGACCTGCTCCATATGACCCTTTACATGCTTGGCGCCATGGTCATCGCCTTTTCAGTCGTGATGCTTATCAGGAGCGACCTCGGAACCACCCCGTGGGATGTGCTTCATGTGGCCCTTGCGACGGTGACACCCCTCACCATTGGCATGGCCACCATCTTTGTCGCGGCCTCGATCACCGCTTTCATCATCTGGGCGCGAAAATCTTGGCGCTATCTCTTCATAGCGGTTCCGATTGTACTGGTCGGCCTTTTCATAGACCTTTTGGACCTATGGCTATTGGCAGCTTTCGAACCCGAAGGCCTCACCCGGATGGTCTCGTTCCTCTCCGGAGCGGTGCTCATGCCGCTTGGCGGTGTGCTCCTGATCATCAGCAAGTATCCCGCGGGCGTCTTCGAAGAGCTGATGCTCGTGCTCATGAAACTGCTCAAGACAAAGAAACTCATCACTGTACGGATCCTTCTCGAACTCTCGCCTGTCGTCATAGGCGTGCTCCTGACAGGATATTTCGAAGGCACAATCGGTTCACTTTATCTAGGCACCGCGTTCCTGGTGCTCACGACCGGACCGTTCATACAATTATATCTGACCATTATTAGGAGGTCCATTCATGAAGATCAATAAATTGATCGACCACACTTACCTCAAACCAATCGGCTCCAAGTCCGATATCGACACGATTCTTGAGGAAGCCATCACCTATGATTTCAAAAGCGTATGCATCAACCCGACATGGGTTGAATACGCCGCGGAGAGTTTGAAGAAATCCGACGTGCTCGTCTGCACGGTCATCGGATTCCCACTCGGCGCGAGCACCACGCAGACCAAAGTCTATGAGACCAAGGACGCCCTCAAGAACGGCGCCCATGAGATCGACATGGTTCAAAACATCGGCTGGGTCAAGGACGGCCGCTACGACCTTGTGGAAAAAGAGGTCAAGGCCGTCAAGGAAGAATGCGAGACACACACCCTCAAAGTCATTCTCGAGACATGCTTCCTCGAGAAGGAGGAAATCGAGAAATCCGCCTATGCCGCCATCAAGGCCGGTGCGGACTTCGTCAAGACGTCCACGGGCTTCGGCAGCGGCGGTGCGACAGTAGAGGATGTCTCGCTCATGAAGAAAGTCGCTGGCAGCGACAAGGAAGTCAAGGCCAGCGGCGGCGTACGCACCCTCGAGGATTTGAACAGGATGGTCGAGGCCGGAGCGACACGCATCGGCGCAAGCAGTGGCGTGGCGCTCATGAAAGGCCAGGCCGGAAAAGAAAACTATTGATTGTCTAGGAGGATAAGTTATGGCAACCCCGCACATCAAGGCAGAAAAAGGCGATGTGGCAAAAACCGTGCTCATGCCCGGTGACCCTCTCAGGGCGAAATACATCGCTGAGAACTACCTCGAAAATGTCACACGTTTCAACACCGTCCGCAACATGTTCGGCTACACCGGCACTTACAACGGCCGTCCCATCAGTGTGATGGGCAGCGGCATGGGCATGCCCTCGATTGGCATCTATTCGTATGAACTCTACAAGTTCTTCGATGTGGAGAACATCATCCGTGTCGGCTCCGCGGGTGCTTACACCGACGAGCTGAATCTCTATGATGTGTTGCTCGCGGATAGCGCCTACAGCGAATCGAGTTATGCGCAAGTCCAATCGGGCGACTACAATTCAAGCTACACCTATCCTAGCGACACGCTCAATGAAAAACTCAAAGCCGCCGCGGAACACTTGAACATCCCGATCCGCACCGGTGTCATCCATTCCAGCGATGTCTTCTATCGCGAGAACCCGGATGATTTCAAGACCATTTATAAGAAGCACAAGGCGTTGGCCGTCGAGATGGAATCTTTCGCGCTTTTCCATAATGCCGCCGTCACCGGCAAGAAGGCCGCGTGCCTGCTCACCATCTCCGATTCCCTCGTGACGAGCGAGGCGACGACAGCGGAAGAACGGCAGACAGCTTTCACGAAAATGATGGAAATCGCGCTATCCCTTGCATAACGACAATAAAAAAAGTGCTTCGGCACTTTTTTTTGGAGGCAGCCCATGAATGTAGAGACAGTGAACGGCATCAAAGTCATAAGGACCAAGAAATTCAAGACCGTCAAGGTCCAGTTAAGGTTTTTCGAACCCCTGAGTGAGAAGACGGTTTCCCAACGCGCGCTCATGCTTGCGATGATGCGCGCGAAAACGAAGGACCATCCTTCAAGAAGAGCCCTGCAGAATCATCTCGAACGCCTATATGATGCTCAGCTTTCCACCCGAGCGAGCAAGTTCGGCAAAAAGCATGTCGCCGAGGTTGGACTAAGATTCATCCATCCGGACTATGTCTCTGAGGCAACCGGCTATCTCGACAAGGTGACGGACACGCTTCGAGCCATCCTTGAACGCCCGCATTTCGACGAAAGAACCCTTGATGAGGAGAAACGGTTCCTGAAGGCCCATTTTGCGAGTGAATACGCCAACAAGGATGTCTATGCGTCCAAGCGTTACCAGGAATTCCTGTTCCGTGACCACCCCTACAGGGTGAGCGCGCTAGGCAGGCCTGAAGATGTCGATTCCGTGACTCTGGACGCCATCACAGAAGCATACCGTGCCATGAAAGCGAACACGGTGTTCATCACTGTCGTCGGGGATGTCGACGACGCGCTTTTGGATGCCATTTCCGATAAACTTACACCCTACGTCCCGCAAGTGCCCGCGGATTTGCTTGTCCGCCATGAATTGAAGGCGAAGGAATCGGTGCTGGAGACATTGAACCTTTCACAGGACCGGCTTTTCATGACGCTCAAAAGCGATGTCTACTACACGGACAGGGATGTCTACGCGATGCGCGTCCTTGATACGATGCTAGGCGGCGGAAGTGATTCGCTGCTATTCGATTCCGTGCGGGAGAAGCATGGTCTCGCCTATCAGGTCCATTCGAGCTATCAGCCGATGACCGGGCTCATCATGGTCATGGCTGGGGTCTCGCACGCCAATGTCGAGAAGACCAAGACGCTGATCCGAAAAACACGGGATAGCATTGGGGAAGGCACCTTCAGTGATGACGCGCTCCTGATCGCCAAGCAATACCAGAAACAAGCCATCAAACGCAGCTATGACCTGCAGGGGGCTTTGGCGGCGAAAGCGCTGGTCCACAGTGTCTTCGGGACCCCCATTGACAAGGACACGGTCCTAAGCGAGATCGACAAGGTCACAAGGGACGACATCATCCGGCTCGCGAAGTCGCTTGAATTCGTCTTCACCTATGTCCTAGGAGGTAAGACTGATGCGTGAACACCACTATGAGACACTCAACGAGACATTGCACACCTATGAAATCAAGGACCGTCTGAAGGTCTATCACGTGCATAAGCCGGATTCCGCGAAGACGTTCGTGAGTGCGACCGTGCCGCTTGGAAGCGTTCATGAAGGGTATCGCGACCATGACGGCACCATCCATCATGTGCCCAGGGGGGTCGCCCATTTTCTCGAACACGCCATGTTCAAAAGGAATGGGGAAGACCTGTCCAAGGCTTTCGCCCGTGAAGAGGCCTCCATCAATGCGTTCACCGACCACCACGCCACCACATATCTTTTCAGTGCGACCGCCGGGGTCGCAGCGCACACCGAGAGACTTCTTCAGATGCTTCTCTTTCCGGAATTGAACGCGGAGACGGTCGAAAAGGAAAAACAGATCATCACCGAGGAACTCAACATGCACAACGACGACCCGTTCTACCTTCAATACCGCGGGCTCATGAACAATCTTTATGCCACGCACCCGCTCAAGGATGACATCCTGGGGACCGCTTCCTCAATCGGCTCCATGACCCCTGAGGACCTCATGGCGATGCATGAGGCCTACTACGACCCCGTGCGCATGCATGTCGTCGTGGTCGGTAACATCGCCCCAAGCACGCTTCATGCCCATCTTGAAAAATGCGTTTCATTCCCAGGGTTTTCAAAGAAAACGCCGCTTGAGATTAGAAAAGAGAACGTCAGAACCGTGAATAGCGCTTATGAGCGCCGCAGCTTCGACATCATGACCCCATCACTGATGATGGGGCTCAAGCTCGGCCCCGAGATCTACGCCTCGAAAGAACCGATCAAACGTTTCCTCACATATTCCATTGCGATTGAAGCGCTCCTTGGCTCAACGTCACAGAGATATGAAAGTTTCCTTGAGAATAAACTTGTGAACGATGCATATGACATTGACGTGGTTTTCGAACCTTCGTATGCGAACATACTGCTTTTTGCGGAGACCGACTATCCCGAGGACCTAAGAGAAGCACTGCTTAAGGTCATCACGGAAGAGGCGCCTAGAGCGCTCCCGATGGAAGATTTCCTCCGCGTCAAAAGAAGCATGCTGGGTCAATTCATACGGGTCTTCGACAGCAGCGAGAGGCTGGCTGGAGAAATCGCCGACCACCTTCAGTTCAACCTGCTCTATCACGATCTATTCACAATCCTTGAGTCCGTCACGAAAGAGGCAGTTGACTCGGCGCTTAAAGACCTTGACCCTTCATCGATCAGCACTTTCGCCGCCCTGCCTTCAAGACATCATAAGTGAAGCGTTGCATCGCAACGTTTCAGAAAATCCAATAAGCGATGACCGGTTACCGGTCATCGTTTTTTTTTACCGTTATTGTCACTGTACACTTAAATCACTATGTCTATCGAACATATAAGAATTTCAAAAAAATCCAATAAAATTTGCCGTTCAGTTGTTTTAAGGGTGAAAGATTAAAAAGGAGGAATCATTTATGAAAAAGTTATTAGCCATGACACTCGCAGCCGTTTTCACCCTGACACTTGCGGCTTGCGGAGGTGCATTGGAAGACGATGAAGACGCTACATCCTACATGGCACTGGAGATCAACCCCGGTGTTGAGTTCGTCCTTGACGAGGACGGCCATGTAGAGAGCGTGCTTCTTATCAACGAGGACGCGGAGATCGTGGCCGCAGACCTCGACCTTGTCGGGAAGCCTAGTGACGAGGCACTTGAATTGTTCATCGACGCGGCCATAGAGACAGGCTATATCGATGTGGACAGCAACGAGAACATCGTCACGGTGACTTCGGACGACGAGGATGAAGAGACCGCGAAGAAGGCCGAGATCGAATCCATCCTTGAATCGCGCGCCATCGGCGCGGCGGTCTTCGCAGGCGAGATGAACGAGGAATACCAGGCACTCGCCGAGGAGCATGACATCAGCGTAGGACGTGCCCGACTGATCTCTAGAGCGGTCGAGTTCGACGATGACCTCGAATTCGAAGAGGCGCTTGAGATGGACCATGGCGAGATCATGACCATCCTCATCGATGAACATCGTGCACAAATGGACGCATTCATCGAGCAACGCAAGGATGAAGCGCTGGAAACCAAGCACGCCATGAAAGAGATGGCTCAGGAGAAAGTGGAAGCGCATCGCCAAGCGGTTGAAGACGGAGACGTGGGCGCTCCTGATTTCGACCAGATCAGAGACGATGTCGAAGCGAACCTTGAAGACATTCGTTCCCAGTATCAGTCCAGAATAGAAGACAGACGCCAGGAT
>CAZCTR010000002.1:24532-116805 GCA_964501715.1 uncultured Candidatus Izemoplasmatales bacterium
CCTTGAAGACATTCGTTCCCAGTATCAGTCCAGAATAGAAGACAGACGCCAGGATGCAAGGGAACAGGCGCCTGAAGACGCTACATCCTACATGGCACTGGAGATCAACCCCGGTGTTGAGTTCGTCCTTGACGAGGACGGCCATGTAGAGAGCGTGCTTCTTATCAACGAGGACGCGGAGATCGTGGCCGCAGACCTCGACCTTGTCGGGAAGCCTAGTGACGAGGCACTTGAATTGTTCATCGACGCGGCCATAGAGACAGGCTATATCGATGTGGACAGCAACGAGAACATCGTCACGGTGACTTCGGACGACGAGGATGAAGAGACCGCGAAGAAGGCCGAGATCGAATCCATCCTTGAATCGCGCGCCATCGGCGCGGCGGTCTTCGCAGGCGAGATGAACGAGGAATACCAGGCACTCGCCGAGGAGCATGACATCAGCGTAGGACGTGCCCGACTGATCTCTAGAGCGGTCGAGTTCGACGATGACCTCGAATTCGAAGAGGCGCTTGAGATGGACCATGGCGAGATCATGACCATCCTCATCGATGAACATCGTGCACAAATGGACGCATTCATCGAGCAACGCAAGGATGAAGCGCTGGAAACCAAGCACGCCATGAAAGAGATGGCTCAGGAGAAAGTGGAAGCGCATCGCCAAGCGGTTGAAGACGGAGACGTGGGCGCTCCTGATTTCGACCAGATCAGAGACGATGTCGAAGCGAACCTTGAAGACATTCGTTCCCAGTATCAGTCCAGAATAGAAGACAGACGCCAGGATTCAAGGTGACAGAATCCTGAAGACCCACACCAAGACACTCCAAAAACCAATCCGCCATCCAAAAGATTTTGGGTGGCGGTTTTTTGAAGTCGTGACTCCAAAACTCCTGAAAAATGTATCTGGATTATTTTCATACATGAAATGCAACCACAAAGGCTTTGTCAAAACTATTGAAGGCGCGCTTTATTTTCAAGAAAGAATCCGATATAATGGTAAAAAACACCGAATAGAGGTCATGCGATATGAACGAAAAACTCAAAGCATTCCAGAACAGGAAACGCCGCTCGGAGACCATGGTCATACTGGGTGGAGCCCTTTTGATCATCTCGACCATGCTTTTTGTCTTCGACATCGCTTTTTTCTTTCTTGTGTTCGCCCTGTTCATTGCAGGGGCGGTCACGTTGTTTCTCGGTTACTCGTCCTACTCTTCGATACAGGGTGAATTCAAGAACCAAGTGCTCAAGAATATCTTGGAAGAAAGTGTCGAGGATGGGGAGTACAATCCGCGCATGGGTCTGAGTGCGAATCAGATCTATCAAGGCGAATGTCTGGATAAGGCGGATGATGTCAGGACTGAGGATTTTTTGAGCGGATCCATAGACGGAGTCTCTTTCGTTTCTAGTGATGTGACCCTGTCGACGTATGAAACGGTCTCGACAGGCAGACGGGTGAGCAGGGTTCGCAGGGCGTTTTTCTCCGGTCGCGTGTTCAATTTCGAATTCAACAAGTCTTTCACCGGTCGCGTGTTCGTCATGGAAAAAGGTGAGCCCAAGACTCAGTACGACACTGAAGAAGTCGAGCTTGAAAGCGGTGAATTCAATGACATTTTCAATATTTACGCGACCGATTCCCATACAGCCTTCTATGTGCTCACACCCCAAATCATGGAGGGGCTTCTCAAAATCGAAAGAAACCATCCGGGGGACTTGTCTTTCAGTTTCATCGGAAACAAGTTGAATATCGCCATCAACAACAATCTCGACACGTTCGCCCTCACCATGTTCCGTCCACTGGATGAGACGGCCATCAAGTCTTTCAAGGAGGACCTCGATATCTTCAAGGATGTCATCCGGTCCTTGAATCTGAACCGCGAGATATTCAAGGATTGATTTTACCGAAAAAACTGAAATGAGAGATTTGAAGAGTGAAGTTGACATCCTTCGCTCTTTTTTCTTGGCCTAAAAATCCTCAGGTGTTCAATTTCATGTGATGAATGGAAAAAAACGCCCGGAATGCGAACTGACGTATCGCCTCCAAAAGGGTATGCTACATTTAAAGGAGGCGATACTGTGGTCAATCAGGTCATATTGGTCGGAAGGCTGGTCTATGATCCCGAACTGAGGGAACTGGAGAGCGGTAAGAAAGTCACAACGGTGACACTGGCGTTGCAAAGGGGCTTCAAGAGTTCGCAAAGTGGAACTTACGAGACAGATTTCATCCGTTGCACGCTTTGGAGCGGCATTGCGGAAAACACAGTGGCTTATTGCAAAAAGGGCTCGACCATCGGAGTCAAGGGGAGACTTCAACAGAAGTATTTCGAATACGATGAGGACAAGTCGTTCTCATACCCCGAAGTCATTGCGGAAAAAGTGACATTCATAAGTCCCAAACCCAAAGAATAACCTTCCTTATTAAACGTCCTCCGGGACGTTTTTTTCTTGATGGCTGCCCAACACAGGGGCTTGTATGGTATACTTGTTGTAGGAGTGATAACCATGGAAACCTATCAGGCTTTTTTAGAACATATTCTTGAAAATGGAAAAGAGAAACCGGACCGCACCGGCACCGGAACGATTTCCACATTCGGCTATCAGATGCGATTCGACCTTGCTCGGGGGTTTCCCCTTCTGACGACAAAGAAGGTCCACTTCAAAAGCATCGTCCACGAACTTCTATGGTTCATAGAAGGGGGCACCAATATCCGCCCCCTCGTGCAAAACGGTGTGAGGATATGGAACGAATGGCCGTTTGAAACCTATAAGAACAGTGACGCATACAAAGGGGAAAGCAAGAAGGAGTTCGTCGAAAAAATCAAGGATGACCCTTCATTCGCTGAAAAGTGGGGCGACCTTGGACCAGTATATGGCGCTCAATGGCGAGCTTTCGAAGGCAAAGAGAAAACCGTCGACCAATTGCAGGAAGTGCTCAAAAGGATGCGTGAGGAACCTTCTTCGAGGCGCCTTGTCATCAACAGTTGGAATCCGCCGCTCATCGATAAGATGGCCCTTCCTCCCTGCCACATGATGGTGCAGTTCTACATCCAGGATGGCGTCCTATCCAGTCAACTCTATCAAAGAAGCGCGGACGCCTTTCTCGGGGTTCCTTTCAATATAGCCTCCTACGCGCTTCTCACTCTGATGGTCGCCCACGTGCTCGATCTCGAGCCGGGGGAATTCATCCATTCCATCGGGGACGCCCATATCTACAAGAACCACCTCGAGCAGGTGAAGACCCAGCTTGAGAGAACCCCGAGAAAGCTTCCGAGCGTGAAGCTCGATCCTTCTGTGACCTCCCTTTTCAGTTTCCGTTATGAGCATATCCAACTTCTGAATTATGACCCCCACCCGAAACTCAAAGGGAAGGTGAGCGTATGAGTCTATCCCTTATTGTCGCGATGGACAAAAACCGTCTCATCGGCAACAAGAACACCCTCCCCTGGCATTTCAAAGAGGACCTGAGGTATTTCAAGAAAATGACCACGGGCCATACCGTCGTCATGGGAAGGAAAACCTTCGAGTCCATTCTGGATGTGCTGGGCGGGCCTCTTCCGAATCGGGAGAACATCGTCCTTTCGCGTTCCATGGAGGCCGTTGATGGTGCTAAAGTGATACGTGACGCCACCCATTATTTCAAAGAGGCCTCACGCAAGGACGAGGAGGTCTTCGTCATCGGGGGCGCGAACGTCTATGCGCTCGCCCTGCCATACGTCAAGACACTTTACATCACGCACATCGACGAGGAATACGAGGGGGACACCTATTTTCCGGACATCGATTTCTCGATGTTCGACAAGGTGAAAGAAGAACACGTTCCCCCGCTTACATTCTCCGTCTATGAAAGGAGCGCTTCATGATGACTTTTGTGTTCATGCTTTTCTGGGCGTGTTATACTGCGCTCTTCATTTGGCTTTTCGATGCGTTCTCACTTGATGTCCTAAACGCAATCATATGGTTGCTGTCTTTGATTGTGGGTTTCATCCTCGCCGTGCTCACCATGCTCATACCCTACATATTCTATGGTCGCCTGCAAAAAGGCGACCAGACGATGAACAGGCGGAACCACCGCTTCATCGGCGCCGTTCTCCCTCTCATCATGAGGCTTCTTCGGATCAAACTGCACATAAGCGGACAGGAAAACATCCCCGCGGACAGGAATTTCATCCTCATGGCGAACCATCAGAGCTATTACGAGGTCGTCGTCTTGAAGCACCTGATCAAGCAACCGATGGTCTATATCGCCAAGCGGCCGGTGTTCACATGGCCGATTATCGGACACTGGGCCAAACTCATCGGCAACATCCCCATCGACAAACTGGCTGACAGAAGCGCGGCCGAAGCGATCATCAAAGGTGTCAGACAATACAAGAAAGGCGCAGTCGTCGCCATTTTCCCTGAAGGTAAGCGCAGCTTCTCAAACACCATGAACCCCATGCGTCCGGGCGCATTCAAGCTCGCGACCAAACCCAAGGCCCCGATCCTTGTGGCGACCCTTTATGATTTTCACAAGGTCTGGCGCGGATGGCCTTTCAAAAGAGCACATCTTCGTGTCCATTTCCATCCCGTGATCGAACATGCGGACTATGAGGATTTGAACACTGTCGGGCTCGCCAGCCAGGTCCAGGCCATGATCGAGACACAGATAGAATCGTTCGAAACTGAAAAAAACGGATGATTCAAGCGGAATTCCGCTTGAAACAGACGTGAATTATGATAAAATATTCCGTTAAACCAATTTAAGGAGTGATGCACATGCGAATGGTAGACATCATAGAGAAGAAGCGGGACAATCATCCCCTTTCAAAAGAGGAGATTGATTTCTTCATCAACGGCTATGTCGATGGAGACATCCCTGATTATCAAGTGAGCAGCCTGATGATGGCCATCTATTTCAACGGGATGAGTGAAGAAGAGACGGTCCACCTCACTGAATCCGTTTTGAACAGCGGCGACATGATCGACCTCTCACAGATCGAAGGGACAAAAGTCGACAAGCATTCCACAGGCGGCGTCGGCGACAAGACGACCCTCGTACTGGGTCCCCTCGTCGCTTCGACAGGAGCGAAAGTCGCCAAATTGAGCGGAAGAGGGCTCGGTCACACCGGAGGGACCCTTGACAAGCTTGAAAGCATCGAGGGGTTCAACATTTCTCTTGAGAACGACCGTTTCATAAGGCAGGTCAACGAGATCAACATCGCGGTCGCAGGGCAGACGAAATCCCTTGCGCCTGCAGACAAGCTGCTTTACGCGCTGCGCGATGTGACCGGGACGGTCCCGTCAATTCCCCTTATCGCGAGTTCGATCATGAGCAAGAAGCTCGCCTCCGGCGCCGATGTCATCGTGCTGGATGTCAAGATCGGCGAAGGGGCATTCATGAAGACGCTCGACGACGCACGCGAGCTCTCGCGGCTCATGGTCAAGATCGGTAAGGCTTTCGGCCGCCGGGTCGTCGCCTTTATCACCGACATGAGCGAACCGCTTGGCTTCGCGGTGGGCAACAAGCTCGAAGTCGTTGAGGCCATCCAGACTTTGCAAGGGAACGGTCCGAAGGACCTCGAGGAACTGTGCCACAAGATCGGCGCACATCTTGTCCATCAGGCCGGGTTGGCCGATTCGCTTGAGAAAGCGGAGAAGATGCTCGCCAAGAAGATCAGTTCGCTTGAAGCATCCGACACCTTCAAAGCGCTTGTCAAAGCGCAGGATGGTGTCTATCCGGAACTCAACGACTACATCCATGCCGACAACATCGTCGCCGTCAAAAGCGAACAGGCAGGCTATGTGAAGACGCTCCATGCCCTCGAGATTGGCCTCTCAGCCATGCGTCTCGGCGCTGGGCGCGAAACCAAGGACGACACCATCAATCCTGATGTCGGCATCGTGCTCAACAAGAAAGTCGGCGACAAGGTCGAAAAAGAAGAGGTTCTCGCCTACCTATACGCGGGCGACAAGGACATCTCGGAGGAAAGCGAGAAAGTGAGACAATCATTTGAAATCACCGAAGAGGAAGTCCAGAAGAAACAACTGATTCTAGATATTATCGACTAAGGAGGCATTCCATGCAGGACATCATCCATTTCTATCCCGCCAAGAACCTTGACACCATCCGGGAAATCTATGGCGGACTGCTCGGATTCTCCCTTTACAAGGACCAAGGGAAGTGCTTGATCTATGACACGCACGGACACGGCAAGATCGGTTTTTGCACGCATCACCCGAAAAACCCTCCGGCCTCCACCTGCATCACCCTCGTGTACGATTCGAAAGAGAAGGTTGATGAGGTTTTTGCGGAAGTGCGAAACACCCTTGAAGTGTTGAGGCCTCCTGAAAAGAATCCGGATTTCAACATCTACCATGCGTTTCTGCGCGATCCCGAAGGCATTGAGCTCGAATTCCAGACTTTTCTGGATTGAACAGTATTTTGTTTGAAACTCACCATGAGTGTGTTATAATTCAATTGTCGATAAAACAGGGAGCTTAGAGAACTAGGCTGAGACATTCTTGATACTAGAATGGACCTTACCTGATCTGGGTAATGCCAGCGTAGGATGCATATCTTTCTAACGAAAGTCCTGCCCGCGCTGGGTGGGACTTTTATACTTTAAGGGGGAAACAACATGTCAGATACAAACAGAATCAACACAAGAATCATGGCCGAAGTGAGCATCATGCTTGCGCTCGCGGCGGTCCTGGAAATCATCGCAATGTTTTTGCCACGCCAGCCTCAAGGCGGAAGTGTCGGTCTTTCGATGCTTCCAATCCTGCTCATAGCCTATAGACACGGGTTCAAGACCGGTGTTCTCGCAGGAATCGTCTTTGCGATCCTCAATATGATCATCAGTGGTTTCACGTTCGTCGGCATCCACTGGGGCGTCGTATTTTTGGATTATCTTCTTGCCTTCGGCGTCCTCGGCACCGCTGCGCTCATCTTCCGCATCGACCGAGACAGCATCAAGTACTTCACGCTGGGAATGTTCGTGGCGATGATGGGACGGTTTTTCTTCCATTTCCTCTCAGGTGTGATCCTCTTCGGGGAATACGCGCCTGAAGGGCAACCCGTACCCATATATTCACTCATCTACAACGGCACCTACATGGTGCCCTCGATCATCATCACACTGCTTGTCGGTGCCGCGCTCTTCGTGAGACTCAAAGAACAGCTCCAAAGCGAATAATTTCAATTTCCCCTGTTTTATGCGACAAGGGCCGCGGGAGCGGTCCTTTTTTATGGTCGATTTATAAAGTGTGGTCCATCAATTCGATATGATTTAGTATCGATAAACGCCAGCCTTTCATGTATAATGAAATTGGAGGGATGCAAATGAAAATACTTTTTGTAGGAAGTGAAGCCACACCATTTTGCAAGACCGGTGGTCTTGCGGACGTCTTGGGGAGCCTTCCGAAAGCGCTCTTGGACCTCGGACACGACGTGTCGCTCGTACTGCCGAAACACATGCGGACCAAGGAAATGTTCGATTCGAAATTGAAAACACTTGGGAAGGCCCGTATTCCCGTGCACACGAAGCGTGAATATGCGGGGTTCCAACATCTCATCCATGAAGGCTTGGATGTGTACTTCATCGATAGTGAATACTATTTCGGCTACCGCGAGAATCTCTATGGTGATTTTGACGATGGTGAAAGATATGCCTATTTCAACCACGCCGTCCTCAGCATGATCAAAACGCTGGGCCTTTCTTTCGATGTCCTGCATCTCAACGACTGGACGACCGGGCTGATTCCTTTCATTCTCAAAAAACACAACCCCTTGAACTATACCCCGGGTACGGTCTTCACCATCCACAACCTTGCCTATCAGGGACAGTTCGACAAAGGGCTCATCCCCTACTTGAACCTCGATTACGACCAGAGACTCGAATATGACCACGGCGTGAATTTCCTCAAGACCGCAATCCTCACCGCTGACCTCGTGACCACCGTATCGGAGACTTACGCCGAAGAGATCACCTACGCCTATTTCGGCTACGGCATGGAACAACTCCTGAGGGACCGGTTCAATACGGTCCATGGCGTCATCAACGGGCTCGACTATGACATCTTCAACCCGAAAGACGATCCGCACATTGCAAAGGCATTCGATGTGCACAACCACATCAAGGGCAAGGATTGGAACAAAGTCATGCTGATGGAGAAGTTCGATCTCGAAGCAAACAGCAAACCTTTGTATGCGATTGTCACTAGACTTGTCGAGCACAAGGGTGTCCCCATCCTTTTGAACGCCCTTGAAACGTTCCTCGAGGAGGATGCGCTCCGCCTCATCGTCCTGGGGAGCGGCGAGGAGGACTACGAGAACGCGTTCAGGGACCTGCAGGCGAGATACCCGGACAAGGTCGGCCTTTATTTCGGCTACAACGAGCCCCTCGCACGCCAAGTCTATGCGGGAAGCGATTTCTTCCTCATGCCTTCGCGGTATGAACCGTGCGGCCTCGCGCAAATGATCGCGATGCGCTATGGCAGCGTCCCGATCGTGAGACAGACCGGCGGCCTCAAGGATACTGTGACACCTTACAACAAGTTCACCGACGAGGGCGACGGGTTCGGCTTCTTGAATTATGACGCCGAAGATTTGAAACGCACTATCCAGTCTTCGTTGGAACTCTTCGGTGACACGGCGGCCTTCAGGCGCGTACGAAGAAGCGGCATGAAGAAACGCTTCACCTGGTCAAAGAGCGCGAAGCGCTATGAAACCCTTTATCAATCCATCATAAGGAGATGATTGCATGGACACACTGGCACTGATCCTTGCGGGCGGAAGGGGCTCGAGACTCGACCTTCTGAGTGAGAAAAGAGTCAAACCGGCCGTCCCTTTCGCAGGGAAGTACCGCATCATCGATTTCTCGCTCTCCAACTGCAGCAACTCCGGTCTCTATCATATCGGCATCCTCACGCAATACCATCCCTTGTCGCTGAATGAACACATCGGTGTGGGAAAACCCTGGGACCTCGACCGCCGTGACACCAAGCTGTCCCTGCTCCAGCCCTACAAGGCCTGGTATTCGGGCACGGCCGACAGTGTCAAGCAGAATCTGGAGTACATCCGGCGTTCGAACGCGAAATACGTCATCATCCTGTCCGGTGACCATGTCTATAAGATGGACTACCGTAAGATGATCGATTTTCACAAGCAAAAAGGCGGCGAGTTGACCATCGCTGTACAAGAAGTCGACTGGGAAGAGACCCATCGCTTCGGCATCATGCGCACCAATGAGGACCAAAAGGTCATCGACTTCCAGGAGAAGCCCGAAAAGACAGACTCCAACCTCGCCTCGATGGGCATCTATGTCTTCAACACCGACGCCCTTTTAAGGGCGCTCGATGAGGTGGATGCTGACAATCTTGATTTCGGCAAGCACATCATCCCGCACATGATCGGCGGTGAGCTCTTCGCCTACATCTTCCGCGGATACTGGAAGGACGTGGGGACCTACGACGCTTATCTTGAGGCCAATCTCGAACTCACGAACACCGTTGACAAGCTCCCTTTCGACATGTATGAAAGAGGATGGCGCATCTATACGAAAAGTGAGGAGATGCCGAGCGTCAAGATCGGCAGCAAGGCCAACATCTCCCAGGCGCTGATCTCCAACGGGTCGATTGTCGCGGGAAGTGTCAAAAGAAGCGTCATCAGCCCAGGCGTGGTCATCCATCCCAACGCGACAGTCAAGAACAGTGTCATCCTCAACGACACCGAAATCATGCCGGGAGCCGTCATCGAGAACGCGATCGTCGACAAGGATGTGCTCGTCGACCATAACGTCAGGATCGGACATGGAGATGACTATACCGCGAACAAGGAACGCCCCGACCTCCTATCAAGCGGCATCAACGTCATCGCCAAAGGGGTCAGGATCCCCGAGGACACCATCATCCCGAGAAACTGCCGGATCCATTCCACCGCGACGTTCACCGACAAGCGTTTGAATAGCGGTGACACACTCAAATAACGCCCAAGAAAAAAACACGCTTCCGGCTCATCATGCATACCGGAAGCGTGTTTTCATTGAATGTCAAGGTTTTCTCAAAGAAGGACCGTCGTGGAAAAGAGGAAATGAATCAAAAGGGAGGCAATGTTTTTGAAGATGGTGATGAAGGTCTCGGATCCGGCCCCCAGGTAAAAGCCTGGCTTACCTGGCTCGCAGGTACCGAAAAGCTGATTTTAAAGACGATGGAGATGGCTTCAAGCTATGCGATGCCTCCCCCGGCGATCAACCCACCGACAAGGGCCGGCATGGGGAGAAGACTTGACACGCCAAACCTGCACAAGGGCTTCTTATATCAAAATTCACCGCTCAACAAAAGCCATGAAACCGTGATATCGTGGGGAGGTACGATAAATTGAATCCGACACCCAATCAGGAGGCGCCATGATGAAACATGAACCCCTTGAAATTGTCGAAGCCACAGCGTGTGACCGTGAAAGGATCCGTTCTCTTTGGAGCCGTGTGATCGAGGATGTATATGAACGCAAAGACCTCACCATTGTCCCCCCTCATCAGGAAACGGATTTCAAAATGCGTCAGTTCGATGAGGACATGAAGAATGGGAGGGCCACTTATTACCTGGCATTTGAAGGAGAACGCATGATCGGCACCATCGCTTATGGCAGCCCACCCAACAAGGGCATCCTCAAGCGGACGGGCCATGCGCTTGAACATGAGGTGGAGATCGGCTCTTTGTATATCGATCCGAACAGTCAGAAAAAGGGATATGGGTATGCCCTTCTCATCCATGTGCTCAAAACCCTTGAAAAACGAGGGGTGAAGACCGTTGTGTTTGACACCATCATCGAGTCGTCAAGGAACCTGTGGCTGAAGCTCTTCGGCGACCCTGCCTACACCGTCCCCTCAAAGACCCACGACTTCAAAGTCATGATCTGGGTGGTGACAGTGAGGCATGCGCTTGAAAGCATCCACGCCTATAGGGGGCGCATGTAAAAAAACGCATCTTCCCTTCAATGCAGGGAAGATGCGTTTCACTCACGCCCTTGTTTCATGAACGCATCAAGAGCACGGAGGTAATCCAGCCTCGGACGAAACCCCTCAAAAATTTCGACACTCTCACTTTTGACTTCGTCGACGGTCATGGATTTACGGCCCTTCACCGCCCGGTCCAGATAAGGCTCGAGACGGTTGAAGGGAAGCAGCCAGAATGTGTCGTCAAAGACGAGGCGCACAATGAGGAACGCAAGGCCGCCATGGGCCTCGATTCGCCTCAGATGCCCGATCTGGTGAGGGTGGATGTTCTTGAGCGGGAAAGCGGTTCTGTTGCGGCTCTCCTTCACATCGAAATCCACATGCCACCCCTTATATATCCCGTTGTAGTCTGTGGTCGAGGGAGTCTTGTAATAAGCTTCAGTGATCTTGGCCATGCTTCTTTTCGGGTAGTGGACGTTCGCGACCTGGATCGGTGTGGGTTTCTTGTGGATCACCGCCCGGTTCTGCTCGAGATAGAACGCATTTGACTGATCGATCATTTTCTCTAGGGACATCCCCCGGTTCTTGACACTCGTCTTCACAGAAGACGTGGTTTTCGGCTTTTTGCCGTTTGGATAGCGTATCATGTCATCACCCGGTTTCAGTCTATCACACATCCCCCTCAAAAGGGTTGAAAAATAGAAAAACCTATTGTGTCAGACTACGATTTCTGCTATCGTGTGTTATAATGTATAAGTCATGAATCCTACAAACTATATCAAGAAAAGGAGGTGCATCCCATGAGCCAAATCGATTTTTTCGCCCTCGGAGGACTGGGGGAGGACGGCAAGAACATGTACTGTCTGGAAATTGACCAAGCCATCTATATCCTCGATGCGGGCCTCAAATACCCCTCAGAGGAACTCTATGGCGTCGACGCCATTCTTCCGGACTACTCCTATCTGGTCAAGAACCAGTCCAGGATCCGGGGCCTTTTTCTAAGTCATGGTCACGAGGACCATATCGGCGCAGCGCCGAAACTATTAAAAGAGATCAACATTCCCGTCTACGGGACCCATTTCACCCTCGCAATGCTCAAGGACGCACTAAAAATGCAGTCGATGAACATCGACGACTATAAGATTCACACCATCACAAAAGACACGGAGCTGTCATTCAAGAACACAAAGGTGTCTTTCTATCAGACGACCCATTCCGTCCCGGAATCGGTCGGGATGGCGTTCGAGACCGAGGACGGCGTCATTGTATACAGTCCTGACTACACATTCGACCAGAATGTGAACGCACCTTACAAGACCTCCTTCGAAGGTCTTGCCAAGATCGCGAACAAGAAAGTCCTCGCCCTCATGAGCGAGAGTCTCGGCGCCGAGTCCTACGGGCACGGCGGTGCGGGAAGACAGCTCGATGAGGATTTGAAGGGCACATTCACAAAAGCGCCCGCACGCATTGTCGTCGCGCTTTATTCGACCGACATCTTCCGCATCCAAAAAGTTGTCGACATCGCGATATCCATGGACAAAAGCATCGCCATCATCGGTCGGAAAGCCCAACGCATGGTCGACATCGCCATCACCCTCGGAGTCTTGAAAATCCCCGATGAGAAGCTTCTGAGCCTCAAATTCATCGATGAGCACAACAAGAACGAACTCACCGACAGTGTCGTCCTCGTCACGGGTGAGCGTCACGAGCCTTTCTTCATGCTCCAACGCATGGTGAGGAAAATCGACCGCCTCATCCATCTCAATGAAACGGACAATGTCATCCTCATGACCCCGCCTGTGACAGGCACTGAGAAAATCGCCGCGAGAACGCTTGACATCCTCTCCCGGCACGAGATCAGCATTCATAAGATCTCCCGTGACATCATGCCGCCATCACACGCATCAAGCGAGGACATCAAACTCCTCATGAACATCCTCAACCCGGAATACATCGTTCCCGTCATCGGTGAATACCGTCATTTCTATGCCTTCAGCCAGATCGCCAAGCAGCAGGGCTACGCCGAGGACCGGGTGAAACTGCTCGAGAACGGACAGATCCTCAGGTTCAAAGACGGCAAGCCCCTGCCCATCAGCGCGAAACGCAAGAGTGGCGACATCCTCGTCGACGGCATCCTCGAAAGCGACCTGTCAGACGTCGTTCTAAAGGACCGTGAAATCCTCTCGCAGGACGGATTGCTTCTAATCATCGCGCATATCAACGCGAAACAGAAGAAGAAAGTCGGAAAGACAGAAGTGGTATCCCGTGGCTTCGTCTATATGAAAGAAAATGAAGACCTCATCCGTGAGGTCACCGAGATCTATGAGGACGTAGCGGACAAGATGCTCAACGAGAAGCGTCTCGACTGGAAGAAGTTCAAGGAGAAAATCCGCGAACAAGTCGGGAAATTCCTGTATCGCAAAACCGACCGGAGACCCATCGTCATCCCGGTCCTGATCGATGTCGACAAATGAGCATGAACACAACCGAACGCCCGGTGTTGACACTTTACGCCGACAACCTGGACAGCGCGAGCATCCCTGATGCCGCGCCGAACCTCGGCGCGCGAGCGGTCATCGTAAAGGATGGTAAAGTGATGCTCGTGCATCTCAAAAAGCTCAACCTCTATACGCTTCCCGGAGGCGGATTAGAAGCGGGCGAGACCCCTTGTGAAGCGCTCAAGCGGGAGGTCAGGGAGGAAACCGGGCTGGAAGTCAAGAAGGCTGAAGAGACGCTCTTGCTCAAAGAGCATTTCCCCGATTCGACATGGCATCATCACTTTTTCAAAGTCGATGTGGATCAATTCTCCGACACTGGAAAAAAGACCCTTACAGAAGAAGAGCAGGCGCTCGGGTTCGAAACCGTCATAAGACCGGTCGACGAAGCGCTCGAACTTCTCACGCACAACCATAGCAACCACCCTCATGGCACCAACATACAAAACCGGGAGCTGCTCGGTCTCATCCACTCCGTTTGAACCGAGCGCATACAATCCGGACCAATATTAGTATTACAGTTTACAAACAGAACCCATGTGTTATAATTAACAAGGATTAAATTTAGGAGGTATCATCAATTTTATGGCTAAACTAGAAGAACTCGACAATTCCCGCGTAAAACTCACCATCGAGGTTTCCGCGGAGCAACTTGAACACGGACTCGACCACGCCTACGAACAGATCAAGGACGACGTGGAGATCAAGGGCTTCAGAAAAGGCGAAGTTCCCCGCAAAGTCTACGAACAGCAAAAAGGCGTGCAGACCCTCTATGAGGACGCACTCAACCATGTCATCCAGGAAACCTACACAGACGCGGTCATGGAACACAACCTCGCAGTTGTGAGCCAGCCCAAGATCGACCTCGACATCAACAATGTCGAAAAAGGCAAGCCCTTCACCTACGCCGCGACAGTCGCGGTGAAACCCGAAGTGACCCTTGGTCAATACAAAGGACTCGAATACGACAGGCCCAGCGACGAAGTCAGCGAGGATGAAGTTCAACAGGAAATCGAGAAACTTCAACAGCAAAACGCGGAACTCGTCGTCAAGGAAGACGGAAAGGTCGAAAACGGCGACACCGCCGTCATCGATTTCGAAGGATTCGTCGATGGGGAGGCCTTCGAAGGCGGAAAAGCTGAAAACCACGAACTTGAAATCGGAAGCAATTCCTTCATCCCCGGTTTCGAAGAACAGCTTATCGGTATGAAACCTGGAGAAGAAAAAGAAGTCAACGTCAACTTCCCAGAGGAGTATCAGGCCGAGAATCTCGCCGGCAAGGAAGCCACATTCAAGGTCAAACTGCATGAGATCAAGCAAAAAGAGACTCCGGAGTTGAACGATGAGTTCGTCCAGGACCTCGACAAGGAAGGCATCGACACGGTCGACGCCCTCAAGAAGGACACCCGCGAGACCCTTGAGAACCAGAAGAAGGAAACCAACAAGAACAAAGCGGTTGATTTTGCCGTTGACACCGCTAGCAAGAACGCGGAGATGACCATCGCGGACGAGATGATCGAAGAAGAGAAGAACCGTCTCATGGACAACACGAAAAAACAAGCTGAGCAGTACGGACTCGACCTCGACACCTACCTTCAGCTCACCGGCATGAGCAAAGAGCAGTTCGAAGAGCGTCTCAAAGATGACGCCGAACGCTCCATCCGCTACAACCTCACCATCGACAAGGTTGCCAAGGAAGAAGGCATCGACGCGACAGATGAAGAAGTCGAAGCGAAATATCAGGAACTCGCAGACCAGCACAACATGGACCTTGAGCAAGTCAAGTCCCAAGTCAACGACAACGCGGTCAAACAGGAAGTCGTCTTCAAAAAGACCATCGATTTCCTCGTAGACAACCTGAAAGACAAAGACAGCGAATAAATCCCGTAAAAAAACACTTCTACGGAAGTGTTTTTTACGAATGGGTGATGACATGATCAAACTGGCCATATTCGACCTTGACGGTACCCTGCTCAGAAGAGACAAGACATTGAGCAAAATTACCATTGAAGCCGTCAAGGCTCTCAAGAGAAGCGGTGTGACCGTCGCGGTCGCGACCGGAAGGAATTATGAGATGGTGTCGCCATATCTGAGAAGACTCGGCCTTTATGAAGGGCCGGTCGTCACATGCAACGGCGCCATCATCCACGAACTTTCCGACAAGCGCATCCTCGCCTCGCATGCCATCGGCAAGGAGGCGCAGGCACGCATGATAGATTTTGCGGCGTCCCACCAGTACCCTTTCGTCATCTTCAATACCACCGGTGCCCATACGCTTCAAAATGAACGCATCGCGGTCTATGAAGCTTGGAACGAGAAACATCCCAAGGACAGAGTCGACATCCATATCCATGACGGTGTCGAATCGCTTAAAGCCATCGAGGCTAACAAGATCCTCACGGCAATAGAGGATAAGACGAAAACCGAAGAAGCCTCAAAATTGATCGCCCCCCTCGACCAGGCAACTTCATTCCAAAGCAATGAAGGCCTTTTGGATGTGGTCGCCCCACTCGGTACGAAAGGCGAGGGCGCACGCTTTCTCATGGACCATTACAATGTGGCACCCGAAGAGACCGTCGCATTCGGCGACAATGACAATGATGCACAAATGCTTGAGCGGATTCCCTTATCATTTGCGCTTAAAAATGCTACAATAAGAGCAAAGCGAGCCGCGTCGCATATCACGGCGCTTGAAAACGACCGTGACGGCGTGGCGGACACGCTTTACAAACATATTCTAAAAAATTGAGAATGGAGTGGAAAAAGTGGAAAAGACCATCAAGATCACCGATGAAGCGGGCATGCATGCACGTCCCGCAAGCAAGCTCTCACAGGAAGCTGCAAAATACGAAGAGGATATCAAACTCACTTACAATGGAAAGACGGTCGACCTCAAAAGCATCATGGGGGTCATGTCCCTCGGTGTCCCGCAACATGCGGAAGTCACCATCGCCGTCACTGGAGACGATGAGGAGAACACCCTGAACGCCTTGGTCAAGGCAATGGATGAACTCGATCTCACCCAGCTAAATTAGTGTGTTGCGCCTAACACACTTTTTTATTGATATGGCGAACCTTGTTTTTTTGAATGCAGACAAACACTACTCATGCGGGCATTTGCATTGAGTATTTGCTTTGCAACTTTCAAGGAAATAAGGTATATTATAAATAGCGTCAAGTTGATTAATAAGAGGTGAACAACTATGTATGAACCAACTGAAAAAAAAGCAGGCACCCTGCCAGGTATCGCCATAAGAGGCCTAGCGCCTTTTCCGAATACAGACGTACGCACCGAGGTCGGACGTTCGATCTCCAAAACCGCTCTTCTCGAAGCCGAGCGCAACCATGACTCCTATGTCATCCTGCTCGTGCAGAAGAACCCCTCTGTAGAGGACCCTAAAGAGGAGGACATGCTGAACTACGGCATCATCGCCAAGATCGGCATCAAGATCAAGCTCCCCAACGGGAACTTCAAGGTCAAATTCGACCCTGTCATGCGTGCTGAAATCGATTCCTTTGAACAAAGGGACCCCTATTTCTCCGTGAACTTCGAGACACGCCCAGCCACAATCGACGACCCGGACGAGGAAGTCGCGCTTGTGCGCATGGTCGTCAAACAGATCATGGAAAACGCGCAGTCCATCCTCAACAACCCCAAAAAATCCGTCGAGGACGCGCAAAGCGGCATGTCGAGCGACAAGCTCGCAGACCGCCTCGCGAGCAACCTCAAGATCCCCGAGAACAAGAAGTTCAAGTATCTCGAGACTTCCTCGATCGACAAGCGCCTCAACTATCTTCTCGAAGACATAGAAAAAGAACGCCACATGAGCGAGATTGAAGAGAAGATCAACCGCACCGTGAAGAAGAACATCGATGAGAATCAGCGCGAATACTATCTGCGCGAGAAATTGCGCGCCATCCAGGAGGAGCTCGGTGACAAGGCCAAGAAGGAAAGCGAGATCGAGAACCTCAGGGAACAGATCAAGAACAAGGGCATGCCCGAACATATCGAGGAGAAAGCCCTCTATGAGCTCTCCCGTTATGAGACCCTTCCCGCCTCGAGCGGGGAATCGGGCGTCATCCGCACCTATCTCGATTTTCTGATCGACCTGCCTTGGAGCGAGGAGACCGACGACACCACCGACATCAACAAGGCCGAAAACACCCTCGAAAAGACCCACTACGGACTTGAGAAGGTGAAACAGCGCATCATGGAATACCTTTCTGTGAAGCTGCTCACCGGAAAGAACCCGCAGACCATCCTCTGCCTTGTCGGCCCACCTGGAGTCGGCAAGACATCGCTCGCCCAATCCATCGCCGAGGCGCTCAACCGTAAATTCGTCAAGCAGTCGCTCGGCGGCGTCAAGGACGAAAGCGAGATCCGCGGTCACAGGCGGACCTACCTCGGAGCCCTGCCCGGCAGGATCCTTCAAGGGATGAGAAGCGCGAAGGTCTTGAACCCGCTCTTCCTTCTCGACGAGATCGACAAGCTCGGAAGCGACTACAAGGGAGACCCGAGCGCCGCGATGCTTGAAGTGCTCGACCCCACGGAGAACCACCGTTTCTCCGACCATTACCTCGAGGACCAATACGACCTCTCGAAAGTGCTTTTCATCACCACCGCGAACTATCTGTACAACATTCCCGCCCCCCTTCGCGACAGGATGGAAATCATCGAGCTCTCAAGCTATACCGAGATCGAGAAATTCCATATTTCCAAAAAACACCTTCTGAGCAAACAGATCGAGACCCACGGCCTCGAAGCGAAGAAACTCACCATCGACGACGACGCGGTCATGACGATGATCCGTTCCTACACCAAGGAAGCGGGGGTCCGTCAGCTCGACCGTCTCTTCGGCACCATCGTGCGCAAGGCGATCAAGCGGATCCTCTCTGAGAAAGCCGATCACGTGCACGTCAAGAACGACAACCTCACGGATTTCCTCGGAAAACCGAAATATACCTCCCACGAAGCCGATAAGGAACCACAGATCGGTGCGGCCACCGGGCTCGCCTACACCCAGTTCGGAGGCGACACCCTGACAGTCGAAGTCGCCTATTACAAGGGCAGCGGAAAACTCTCCCTCACCGGACAGCTCGGCGACGTCATGAAGGAATCCGCTGAAGCGGCCCTCTCCTACGTGCGCGCCAACAGCGAGATGTTCGAGATCAAGAAGCAACTCTTCGATGACTCGAACGTCCACATCCACGTCCCCGAGGGCGCCGTCCCAAAAGACGGACCATCCGCGGGCATCACCATCGCGGTCGCCCTGGTGAGCGCCCTCACCAAGCGCCGGGTCGACAACACCGTCGGCATGACCGGCGAGATCACCTTAAGAGGCCGCGTGCTTCCTATTGGCGGTCTCAAGGAGAAAGCCATCGCCGCGCACAGGAGTGGCCTCAAGACCATCCTGATCCCCAAAGAGAACGAACGCGACATCGACGATATTCCCGAAGAAGTCAGAAACGCCCTCACCATCAAGAGTGTCACCAGCATCGATGATGTCCTGGGCTACACCCTTCTAGACTGAATACCAAAGGACGCCAATCATAATCCGGCGTCCTTTTTTTTTCAGGGTGAAAAGAAGTCCGAAGTTGATATGTTGGCATCACACAGACACCATGACAGAAGGACTCGGATATAAAATACGCTAAAGGACATATCACGTTAACATACCTTGACAGCCTATGCATAATAGCCTATACTATACATAACCTATTTATGCATATGGAGGAACACACATGGAAGATAAGATCAGAAAGTATGTCGCGTACCATTTCAGAAACAAAAGAGGAAAAGAGAAAGACGATTTGATTGAAGAAGTCACCAGTAACCTGTTGGAACGTTTCGAGGAACTGAAGGATACCTATGATGATGAAACGCGTGCCTACCGTGAGACCATTGCCCGCATGGGGGACTTCACAGATGTGGATCGCGATTACAATCCCGCATACACCCTGACCCCTGAACTTCATGATGCCGGTCTCCTTGTGGGTGTGGTGCTTGGCCTCTTCGGCCTGGTGGCGATCTTCCTACATGCGTCGCTCGCTTTCCTGTTGACGGTCGTATCCATCGTTTTGTTTGTGTCGAGCGCATATTATACCTATCACAAGGCCCAGTATGAAAAGACAGTGAACGGGGATATCGACCGATTTCATCTTTATTTGGACAAGAGCTTTTCCCATCTGAAGACTGCGTTCATTTTCTGGGGCATCACCTTCACCATCCTCTTCGGACAATTGATTGCGGGGACAATCATTTTTATTGAGGGCATCAACAACCCCATGTTTGTCATCAGCGATCTTGCAGCGTTCATTGGGCTCTATTTTTTCAGTTTCAGTATCGCAACGGTGGTTATCGGTGTGTTTTTCCACCACATTCATGCAAAGATCATGACACACTACTATTCCTTGAGCGGCAAAGACCACCTCGACGGTACTTTCAAAAAAGGGTTGGGGATGCTCAAATGGGACGGTTTTTTCAAGACCATGACCTTGCGTAAGGCCTTGCCCTTTATTGCGATGGGTTTTCTCCTCGTCGGACTGTTTACATCCATTAGGCTTCATGGCCTGAACGGGTATATCGAATGGCCTGTGATTCCCATGGTGTTTGAACTCATTGCGCCGAGATATTATTTTATCGGCGCGCTTCTCATAGTCACAAAAGCAGCCTTGGTGGCTGCAAGCATAAAAGTGATCAGGCATCCTTCATCTTCCCATAGATGGATGCATCTCAGCGCTTTCTCGATTTTTGCGGCATATGCGCTCACCTATGGACTGGTGCTGCAAAACACCTTTTATTTTCCATCTTTTTTCAATATGTTGACACTCATGGCATTCTATCTTGTCATCGCCTTGGTCCTGAGCATCCTTTCAAGAATCAAAAGAGACGAAACCAAAGGGCGGATGTAGCATGGAACTCACCGGTGATTTGCTCAGGGGGCACACGGACATGATTCTCCTTGCAATTTTGAACCGGAAGGACTCCTATGGTTATGAAATCAACAAGCAGATCGAACGGGCCTCTGAAAAAACGTTCATTCTGACAGAAGCCACACTCTATACCGCGTTCAAACGCCTGGAGGCCAAAGGGTGGATCGCGTCGTATTGGAAAGTGAGCGATTCGGGGAAAAAAAGGAAATACTACACCATCACCCCTTCAGGAAAAGAAACGCTCATCGAACAAGAAAAAGCGTGGGACCATACCAAGACCATCATTGATACCCTTCTCTAAGAACGATTCGACAAGCTCTCTTTGTCTCAGACCAGGAGAGCTTTTTCACGTCTTTTCCTCCGGTTTTGTAACTATCGGCAATCAGGTAAGCGTTTGACAGGCCGCTTTAACTCTTGTTAGAATAATTTGTGAGGTGATCAGCATGATGAAGCGATTTGTGTACACTCTATTTCTAGGTGCGGTGGTGTTCACCCTTGCAGGGTGTGAAGCGGAGGAACCATCCATCTCGATTGAGCATGCGGATGTTAAAGAAGATGAAGTGACCTTCGACGTGGCCATCGATGATCCGGATGACACCCTCTCGGTCATGGATATCGTCCTTCTGGATGAAGACTCGAATGAAGTGACTAGCCTGAATGAAACGGACTTGGATGGCATCACGGGCTTTGAAGGCGCATATTTCACTAATCTTGCCGAAGCGACGGACTACACCATCAAGGTGCACGCCGACTACACCATTGAGGATACGGCCCATGAAGAGACCATGATGGACACCGTCACATTTGAGACGGAACCGTATCTCGAGCTTGATGCAACGTTCGACGCTGCCGAGGTCAATGAAAATGAAATCAGCTTCGATTTGTCCATCGATGACCCCCAGGACGTCGTCATCGGTCTTGAAGTCCTGCTCAAAGGACCGGAGGGAAACGTGGTCACCACACTCGATGAGACGGATGGACTGTCAACAGGGATGAATGAGGATGTCTCTTTTTGGAATCTTCATTATGAGACGGATTACTCAGTTGAAGTCCGGGCGGATTACCATGACGGCCATATGACACGCGAAGCGAAGACACTGGGCACGAAGGCGTTCGAAACAGAACCCGCGATTGAACCCGACGCAGCCATACACAATGAGACTGTCCAAGGACACGCGGTCCATTTCGATCTGGAACTGAGCGATCCATCCGGCATCCTCGATGATGTAAACGCCGTCCTCTATGATGAACAGGATGACGAGGTGGCCCGTCTGTCTTACGAGGATGATGACTTCGGCCTGGGCATGAACGAGGCACTCGCCTTCAACATGCTTGCATATGACACGGCCTACACCATGAAGGTCATCGCGGATATCTATCCTGATGGCACCTTGGATGAGGACGTGGTCCTCAACACCCATACGTTCACGACCGGTGTCTATGAAGAGCCATCCGGGACGCTTGAGGTCACTGAACTCACTGAGGATTCGGTGACGTTCACTGCGTCACTCGCCGACGATGCACACACCGTCACATTCCCTGCCGTGTTTATTTTTGAATCAGGAGAAGAGGACCCCCTCGCCGTTCATGGGGATGATGTCCTGAGTGCGGGGGATAACACGTCGCTCTCATTCACAGGGCTTGAGACAGGAAAGGCCTATGACCTGGTATTCATGGCTGATTATTTCGATGGTGAGGAAGAAACGGCCATCCATTTCGACGCCATGACCATAACCCCCGAGTGAACCATCCGGCAATCGCGCAAGCGATTGCCTTTTTCTTTTGCCTCATGTACAATGGTTTCGAGGTGATACCATGATTATCCGTTCCATCACAGGGCCAATCACAGTCACACAGCCCAAGGACTATCCCGAAGAACGCCTGCCCGAATTCCTTTTCGCCGGCCGTTCGAATGTCGGAAAGAGCTCATTGATCAACCGTGTGCTCAGACGCAAGAACCTCGCCTACACTTCCCAAAACCCCGGAAAGACGCAGACCGTCAACTTCTTCACCGTCAATGACTTGTTCACGGTGGTCGATGTGCCCGGATACGGCTATGCCCGCGTCTCAAAGGTCAAACGTGCGGAGTTCGGTGAGATGATCGAACTCTATCTGACCACCCGCAGGACGCTCAGAAGAATCTTCATGCTCGTCGATGCGCGGCACAAGCCGAGCGAGGATGACTGTCTCATGAGCGACTTTCTAAGGCACTACGGCATTCCCTTCACTATCCTCGCGACCAAGGCGGACAAAGTCAAACGTAACCAGCGGCCCAAAGCCGAAAAGCTGATCCGTGAGACGCTTGGTCTTGATGCGATCGACGAGGTCCTTTTCGTCTCTGCGACCAAGGATGAGGGCATTGACGCCCTTCGTGAGAAGATCGTTCACGAAAGCCAATAGCCATGGCCTGAGCACGACCGTTCAAATCGACTTGAAATCGAGATACCTGATTTGGTTCTTAAAGGAAGGGAGCAAGCTGGAAAATCCAAACATGTAACAACACGTTCGTTGCAATGCTGTAAAGCCGGACAGACATGCAGAAATTTTTAGTGAAAACTATCTTTTATCTTATTCACTCTTTTTTGATTTAATAAAGAAGGATGTGCAAGTATGAATGTTTTCGAAACGCTGATATTGAATTTTATTACGTACCTTCCGGTGATCATCATCCTTTATTTCGTCCTGATCTCCATCCTGACTCGAATTAAATGGATTGCCGCCTCCAAGCTCTTCATCGGATTCAAAAAGACAACAGGGGCTATGGTCATCATTGTGATTGTAGTCTATTTTGTCCTGTCCATAGCGACTGAACAATCTGAGTTCAATGAATTTGATATATATACATCGCTTTTCCAAGCATTGATCACCTATATCATTGTGCATATGGTGCTTAACCAGATAAGCCATGACTATAGCGATCATTTCGAAACAGATTTTGATCCCGTCATAGAAAGATATCATTTGGAAAAACCATCCATGATCAAGATTCATGATAGCAACAGTGAAGAGCCCCTATACTTTCCCAATGTGATGGTGTATCGGAAACAAAGGGACACCGTTTTGAGTATTGAGTTCATGAATCAGTATGTCCCTTTGGACCCCTTGCTTGTAAAGAATGCCGACAAGATCGCGTTCGAGTATCATCAGTCCAGAAATGCGGACATAATGAACGAACCGCTTTTGAAACTGCAGGATGTCCAAAACGGGTTCATCAAGCTGGCAAAAACAAAGAACATTGACAAAGTCATCACCAACTGGAGTGTGGATTTTAAATTCAAGGACGCCTTCTCGATACGGGATTGGTTTGAACCCGGACCATATCTCTCCGATTTGAAGGAATCTGAAATGTCGAACGGCATAGGGTTCAACATTGTCGTCAAGACAACCGATGACAAATTCATCATCTCAAGGCGGAATAAGAAGACACTGGTCAGCAACAGCAATTATGCATCGTCATTGATGGGACGCATTCCTTTGAACCTATTCAAAAGAAGATTCAATATGCGCTTTGAAGCTATGGAAGGGGCGTTTCAAGACAAGCTTTTCACTTTTTTTGCGGAGTATTTGAAAGGGTATTATCTGCCGCTTCACACTGACACCGACCATGTCAAGGAGGCGATTGAACTTATGGCTGTCGGCCGGGACCTCTTGACCGGCGGGACCCCTCAATTCTATTTGTATTGTGATCTGGCCAACATAAGAACCCTGAGTGACAGGGCGGACTCATCTTTTGTCAAGGACCAGTACCTGAACAATATCGAGCAGGCATTGAACAGTGACCATCCCGATCATGATCTAATAGACATATATCGATTAAAAAATAAGAAATTCAACCAGAAACATCCTCTGCATTTCAAGGGTGAAGACGAGATCAAACTATTGAAAAGGAAGACGGAGTCAAACCATCCGAACCTATTGCTTGCGATAAAAGAGGGGGACGGATTCAAAAAGGTACCGTTCACGCCAAGCGAAATGGTCGTATGGGCATTTCTCAAAAACATGAAACAATTCAAGATCCGTGTAGAGTGAGGCTCATGGGTGAGTATGTGTGCCCGGAAGGTCAACCACAAAACACTTGATAACCCCGCCCCCGTGTGGTAGAATACATGCAGATACGATGAACGGGAAGAGTAGAGGCCCAACCCTCAAAGAGAGCCAGTGGTGCTGTGAACTGGCAGGGAGATCCCTCGAAGGTAGCCCGGGAGTAGGTTTGGTGAACCGAAGTAGCCAATCCCGTCGGCGGCGTTAACGCTTCGAGTGCCGGCGCTTGCCGGAATAAAGGTGGTACCGCGGACATTCCGCCCTTGATCAATGATCAAGGGCTTTTTTTAAACGAAAATAGGAGGTAATGAACATGGATATGGAAAAAAAGTATGCACACAAACGTGTCGAGGAAGGCAAGTACGCCTACTGGCGCGATTCCGGTTTCTTCAAGAGCGGTGATACAAACAAACCGCCCTACACCATCGTCATTCCCCCGCCGAACGTTACGGGGAGGCTCCATCTCGGTCACGCGTGGGACAACACGATGCAGGACATCCTCATCCGCAAAAAGCGTATGGAAGGGTATGATGCCCTCTACCTTCCCGGCATGGACCATGCCGGCATCGCCACCCAGGCGAAGATCGACGCCCGCCTTAAGGAACAGGGCAAGGACCGCTTTGAAATAGGCCGGGAAGGCTTCTTGAAGGAGGCCTGGGCCTGGAAGAAGGAGTACGCGGACTTCATCCGCGACCAATGGGCCGCGCTCGGGCTCAGCGTCGATTATGACAAGGAACGCTTCACTTTGGATGAAGGCCTCAACAAGGCTGTGAACCATGTCTTCATCACCCTTTATGAGAAAGGGCTCATTTATCGCAAGGAGCGCATCATCAACTGGGATGTCCAGGCCAAGACGGCGCTCTCGAACATCGAGGTCGAACACGAAGAGACCGAAGGCGCCCTTTATTATTTCAAATACCTAATCGAAGGCGAGGATGACGATCATATTCTGATCGCCACCACCCGTCCCGAGACCATCTTCGCAGACACCGCGCTCGTGGTCCATCCCGATGACAGAAAGCGCGCGAAATACATCGGCAAGAAAGCCTACATACCAGGCACCACGCGCACGGTGCCCGTGCTTGCGGACGACTATGTCGACCGGGAATTCGGGACCGGTGCGCTCAAGGTGACCCCTGCGCACGACCCGAACGACTTCGAGATCGGTGAACGACACGGGCTGAGCATGCCTCTTTGCATGGACGAGGACGGGCGCATGAACAGCCTGGCCGGCGACTATGAGGGGATGGAACGCTTCAAGTGCAGAAACCGGCTTGTCGAGGACCTCAAGGAAGCAGGACTCATGACCAAAGTCGAAAAACATGTCCACAACGTCGGGCATAGCGAACGCACGGGGGTCATGGTCGAACCGAGGCTTTCCAAGCAGTGGTTCGTGAAAATGGACCCGCTTGCAAAGCAGGCGCTTGAAAAGTCCACAGCGAACTTCGTCCCGCCACGCTTCGAGAAAATCTTCAAGCGCTGGATGGAGAACATCCAGGACTGGTGCATCAGCCGACAGCTCTGGTGGGGTCACAGGATCCCCGCCTACTACGGGCCTGATGGTGATATGTATGTCGGCACCAACCCGCCCGAGGGCTACACCCAGGACGAGGATGTCCTCGACACCTGGTTCTCATCCGCCCTTTGGCCCTTCTCGACCTTGGGTTGGCCCGAAGAGACGGAGGATTTCAAACGGTATTATCCGACCCAGACGATGATCACAGGCTACGACATCATTTTCTTCTGGGTCGCGCGGATGATCTTCCAAAGCCTCGAGTTCACCGGCGAAACGCCTTTCGAACACGTTCTCATCCACGGTCTCATCCGCGATGCGCAAGGCCGGAAGATGAGCAAGTCTCTAGGCAACGGCGTCGACCCTATGGACATCAAGGATGAGTATGGCATCGACACCCTCAGGTATTTCCTCACCACCAATTCCGCGCCCGGACAGGATCTCCGCTTCGAGATCGAGAAAGTCGAATCGAGCTGGAACTACATCAACAAGCTCTGGAACATCTCGCGATTCCTTCTCATGCACATCGAAGACATGCGTGAAGAGGAAGCCGTGATCGACGTGGACGCCCTAGAACTCAAGGACCGCTATATCCTCGCACGCCTTCAGGAGACCATCCGCGAGGTCGACAAGAACTATGAAAGCTTTGAATTCGGCGAGGCGGCACGCTCGCTTTACACCTTCAGCTGGGACGAATTCGCAAGCTGGTATGTCGAGATGAGCAAGCTCACGTTCAAACACGGCGATGAAAAAACCATCAGGAACACGAAGGCAGTCGTACACAAGGTGTGGACATCCGTCCTCAAGATGCTGCATCCTTTCATGCCTTTCGTGACAGAGGAGATCTATCAGAAACTCCCATTCAAGGATGCGAAGAGCATCATGGTGAGCGACTGGGTCAAATCAGACACGCGTTTTGACGACAAGGACGCCATCGCGGACGCACAAGCCATCAAGACATTGATCCAGAAAGCAAGGCATGTGCGCAACAGCTATCAGCTTCCTTATCAGGACCCGATCCATATGAAGGTCGAATGCGACAAAAGAACCGCAGGACTCTTCGAAGGCCAACGCCGGATCATAGAGAGCTTCGTCAATCCGAACCCCTTCGAGGTCGCCACGTCCGTGGAAAAAGGCAAGAACGACCTTTCCTACGCGACCTCGGAGTTCACCCTTCACATACCGCTTGGCAGCGTTGTCGACCTCGAGGATGAGCTGAAGCGTCAAAAAGAAGAGAAGAAACGTCTCGAAGGGGAGATAAAGCGCGCAGAAGGCATGCTTTCCAACGAGAATTTCGTCAATAAGGCCCCCGCTGAAAAGGTGCAGGCCGAACGCGACAAGCTTGCAGGCTACAAACAGGCTCTGAAAAGCGTAGAACGCAAGCTCAAGGATATAGAAGATGAGGTTTGAACGCCTTGATGAGGCCCAGGCATGGATAGAGAGCGTGGTCAGGTTCACTGACAAGTTCGACCTCTCCAGGATGGTGCGCGCCACCGACATGCTCGACCATCCGGAAAAAGACATCACGACCATCCATGTCGGCGGCACCAATGGGAAAGGTTCCACAGTCCAATTCCTCAAACGGGTCCTGATGGCGGCCGGATACACGGTCGGCACATTCACAAGCCCTTATGTGGTGCGTTTCAATGAACGCATCGCGATCGATGACGCACCGATATCCGATGAGGATCTGCTCCATCACATCAACCGGATCCACGAAGTACAGAAGGATTACCTGAAAAAGCATGAAGACCAGATCAGCTTTTTCGAGTTGCTGACGTTAATGAGTTTTCTGTATTTCAAGGACAAGCAACCCGATGTCGTCATCTATGAAGTCGGGTTGGGCGGCACCCTGGATGCGACCAATGTGATCGAGCCCGTGCTCGCGGTGATCACGAGCATCGGGCACGATCACATGCATGTCCTTGGCGACACCCTTGAACAAGTCGCCAAACAAAAACTCGGCATCGTGAAAGAGGGTGTCCCCCTGGTCACCGGCATCACTCAAACACAGTTGAAACCGTCGTTCATTTCGCACACAAACGAAAAAGGAAGTCCACTTTACTTTCTGGACGATTATCCAATCAAGGCTTTCAAGCCAGGGCCTCCGACGAGTTTCATCCACAACCGCGAGCCCTACGTCATCCATGTCGAAGGCACCTATCAGGTCCGTAACGCCGGGCTTTCACTGCTAGCCTGCGACGCGCTTGAGAAACATGCCGGTTTCTCGATTCCAAAGCTCGCCAGGAAGAAAGGTCTCAGTGAAGTGAGCATGCCGGGACGCTTCGAGAGGATGGGCCACACCATTTTCGATGGCGCGCACAACCCCGAAGGGATCGAGGCCGGAATCGAGGCGATCAAGACCTATTATCCGAACAGGCAGGTCACTGTGCTTTTTTCCGTGATGAAGGACAAGGATTACCTTCCCATGGTCGAGGCGCTTGAAGAGATCGCCACGCATATCGTGTTCACCGAGGTCGACATGCCCCGTGCGGAGAAGGCCGATGTGCTGAAGACGCATTGTAATAAGATCCCCTGCAATGCGGAAGCTGATTTCAAGGAAGCTTACCGTCTCGCCACATCACATACCGGCGACGGCATCCTATATGCATGCGGTTCCCTGTATTTCATCAGTGCTCTGAGACGACATGTCAAAACCATGACACAAGACGCATCGTGAAACGGTCCACCAGTGGGAGGGTGCTATGAAGAAAATACTTAAGACAGTATCCATGCTGTTTCTGGGTTGGTTCCTCTATACGTTCATATTTTCCGTCCTCGTGTTCAACGTGCCTCTGACTGCTACGAGTGATATTGCTTACGATGTCGAGGCGATGATGTCCCGTGACGAATCGGTCTCAGGCACTTACGCCACCGTCGTCGATGACAATGCCTTCGCCCTGAACAGCCGTCTGGCCATGATCGAAAGCGCGGAAGAGGCCATTGACATATCCTACTACAGCATCCACGACGGCTACAGCCGTGATGTCTTCTTTTACGCGCTCCACGAGGCTGCTGAAAGGGGTGTCTCCATCCGCATCATCATTGACGGTGTCTTCTATCCGCAGACGTTCAGGGACAAGGATGCACTTGATGCGCTCACGGCGCATGAGAACGTCCGGTTCAAACTATTCGAGCCCTACAACCCCGCCCTTCCCCATGCGATCCAGAACATCCTGCACGACAAACTTATGATCGTCGATGATGTCTATGGCATGACGGGAGGGCGCAACATCGGCGACCGGTTCTTCAAAGAAGGCGTCGAAGGCGGATACAGCTCGACATACGACCGCGACATCCTCATCCACAGTGAAACAGGGCCGCATCCGACCGTCACAGCCATGCGGACATATTATGACGAGCTTTTCAACCACGCCTATTCAGAACCTTATGAACCGGATACCGACAATGACCATACAGAAGCGCTAGAGAATATGCAAGCGGCGATGCATGCGCACCGGACGGAGCAAGCCTACACGAAAGACGCGGTGCTTTCCCGCATCGACGAGAAGAAAGTCGAAGTCGAGAACGCCACGTTCGTGCACGGACCGCTCAACCGCATGCACAAGGACCCCGTCGTCTTCGAGACCCTCTGTGCCATCGCTGAAAACAGCGAGACATGGTTCATCCAATCCCCCTACATCGTCTTCTCAAACCTGATGAGGGAGAGGATGCCTGAATATGATTCCAAGGACATCACTGTCCTGACCAACAACATGGTGGACAACACCAACCTGTTCGCGGTGTCCGGATACCGCCGTTACCGCGAAGATATCGCCGCGCACTCGACACTTTACGAGTATCAGGGCGACATGACGATCCATGGCAAGACCATGACCTTTGATGACGACATCAGCGTGATCGGCTCGTTCAATCTCGACCCGAGAAGCGTATCATTGTCCACTGAAAGCGTCATCGTCGTGGTTTCGAAGGATTTTCAGGACTCGCTCAACGCAGTCATTGATTCCTATCTTCAGCAAAGCCTCGCCGTAGACACAGAAGGCTCATACATCGACCGTGAGTCCGTCACCCCCGCCGAGCTCACAAGGGGAAGGCGTTGGCTTTTGCGCGCACTCAGCGCCTTGACCTATTTCTTCGATCCCATGCTTTAGAAAAATGAAAGAGTTGAAACCATGCCTAACATCCAGGACCCTAAAAAATTCGCACACGATCTTACGGGGTGGTTCCGTCTCAACAAACGGGACCTCCCTTTTCGTATGGACAAGGATCCCTACAGGATCTTCGTGAGTGAACTCATGCTCCAACAGACACAGATCGACACCATGATTCCCTATTATGAACGCTTCATGGCCCGATTCCCAAATGTCAAGGCCCTTGCGGACGCAAACCTTGATGAAGTCATGGCGCTTTGGGCGGGACTCGGCTATTACCGTCGCGCGCGTTTTCTTCATGAGAGCGCCCGGATGATCCGCGACGATTTCGGTGGTGTTTTCCCAAGCGCGCTCAAGGACATCGAATCCTTGAAGGGGGTCGGACGCTACACCGCGAGGGCCATCCATTCAATCGCGTTCGGCGAACCAAGTCCCGCGGTCGATGGAAATGTCATGCGTGTGATGGCACGCGTGACGGGCTATGACAAGGACATCAAGAAAAACAGCCATATGAGGGAGATCGAATCGTCTTTGAAGAACGTCATCGTGCATGCGCATCCCGGTGATTTCACCGAGGCGCTCATGGAAATCGGCGCACTCGTGTGCAAGAAGCGACCGGTCTGTGAAGCATGTCCACTGAGCGCTTATTGCTTCGCATACGAACATAACATGCAGGATTCACTTCCCGTCGTCTCCAGACGCGCCGCAAAGCATGAACAGCATTTCCACACTTTCGTCATTCGCTCCTCGGATGGTTTCCTGCTTACGAAACGCCCGGACACGGGACTGCTCGGTGGCATGTTCGCCTTTCCGCAATATGAGGGAGTGTCCTACGACGCCGCCCGGGATTCCTTCGAGAAAGATTATGGCATCAGGCTCGAAAACCCGGAGTCCCTTGGGACCGTCAAACACATATTCACCCACAGGGTCTGGCATATGCGCGTCCTTTACATGGAGATATCCATTACAGGGGGGCAGGCTTTCCACCCCGAGTCCAAACTCGAAAGCCTGCCGACTGCACACGGAAAGATCGTGAAGCTTTTCGGAAAGTAAAAACGCACCCTCCTCACTATCATAGGTATGAAGGAGGGATGCACATGCTTCTGATCAAGGAGCTTCCCATCAAGGAACGACCAAGAGAAAGGATGATGCATCATGGGCGCGAAGCGCTCTCGGTGCAAGAGCTGATCGCCATCATCCTTAGGACTGGAAGCAAGGACCAAAGCGTCGTCGAGCTCGCCCAGACGCTTTACAAGGGTTGCAAAAGTGTCCGGGCCCTGAACGCCCTCACCATCCACGACCTGACAAAGATGCGGGGGATCGGGCCCGCAAAAGCGGTGCAGCTGCTTGCGGCACTCGAACTCGGAAAGCGGATGGTGGAGGAACCTTTCGAGAAGCAGGTCCGCTTATCGCGCCCTGAAGAGGTGTATGCCTACATGAAGACATCCGTCGAGATGGAGAACCAGGAGAAGTTCTACGCGCTCTATTTGGATACCAAGGCACGGCTCATCAAGAAACAACTGCTGTTCGTCGGGTCTCTGAACAGCTCGCTCGTGCATCCGCGTGAGCTCTTCAAACATGCGGTGCTTTATTCCGCTGCCTCGATCATCATCGTCCATAACCATCCTTCGGGTGATCCGACCCCTTCGAAGAGCGATGGAGACATCACGGACGTCATGATGGACAACGGCAGGCTCATGGATATCGAAGTGGTGGACCACATCATTATCGGCAAAGGACGCTACCATTCATTTAGACAGCACGGGTACCCCGAATGAAGATGGCGATGGGGAGCTTAAACTCTTTACAACAAGGCAAAAAACGTGTATAATACAAGAAGTTGTTGATATGGAAAGAAAACATTGACAAACCACACCTGGTTTGATACTCTTTTCATGCTTGCAGCATACCGCACAGAATGGGTCAAAAGCGAGTCTGACTCCACCCTTGATGGCGAGTCTTGAAATTACGAGGAGGTGCTCACACGTATGTACGCAGTTATTGAAACAGGTGGCAAACAGCTTCGTGTCGAAAAAGGCGCGGAAGTCTTCGCGGAAAAGATCGACGCGGAGGTCGGGGAGACCGTCACGTTCGACCACGTGCTCATGGTCGGCGGCGACAATCTTTCTGTCGGAAACCCGTATGTTGAAAACGCGACCGTTGAGGCGAAGGTTGTCAAACACGGCAAACAACGCAAAATCGTTGTTTTCAAATACAAGCCCAAGAAAAACTACCATCGCAAACAAGGCCATAGACAGCCTTACACAAAACTTGAGATCACAAACATCAAAGCCTAACACATTCAATCCCATTGTCATAAATCGGAGGTGACGAACAATGTTGATAAATCTACAGCTCATGCCCATGATGGCATCGAAAAAAGGTGTCGGTTCGACCAAGAACGGACGCGACTCGGAATCCAAACGCCTCGGACTCAAAACCGCGGACGGTCAATTCTGCACAGCAGGGTCCATCCTTTTCCGCCAACGGGGAACGAAGATCCATCCCGGTAACAACGTAGGCCGTGGAGGCGACGATACGCTCTTCAGCAAGATTGACGGTATCGTCAAATATGAAAAGATAGGGAAGAACCGGAAACAGGCTTCCGTCTATCCCCAATAACCGCATGGCAAACAGGTTTTCCTGTTTGCCATTTTTATTGCGCGCGTGTATAATGAACCATGAAGAATGAGAAGGAGTACGCTTATGATCAGACGTGCGACAAAAAGCGATTTGGACACCATCGACGCACTTGCCGAACGTGCGATCAGGGCGATGAGGGACGCACAGATACGGCAATGGGATTTTTCTTATCCGAGAAAACCCCATTTTTTTAACGACATCGAACACTCCCGCCTATTCGTATCCGAAAGGGATGGAGAGATCCTGGGGGTCATGGCCGTGCTGGACCATGAGCCCGCCTATGCGGATGTCGAATGGCACCAAAAAGAGAGCCTCATCCTGCACCGTGTCATCGTCGACCCAAAAATCGAACAGCGCGGCGTGGCAAGCGAGATGCTGCTGCATGTGGTGAAACTCGCGAAGGAACAGAACAGGAAAGCCATCCACATCGATACCCATCCGGGCAATCCGAAGATGAGGAATTTCCTTCGCAAGCACCAGTTCGAATACCGGGGGTATATTTCAAGCATCCACCGCCTCGCCTATGAACGCCGTGTCGATTTCAGCGATGTCAGGCGCGTATCCATCTTCGGAAGCAGCGGCACCGGAAAGACCACCCTGGCGAGAGTCATCGGCGAAAGACTTGATTTGCCCGTGCTTCATCTGGATACGGTGTATTGGCTTAAAAACTGGACGTCACTACCCAAACCCGAGTTCAAAAGAAGGATCCGCGACTATATGCGGAAGCATCCCAGGTTCGTCATGGACGGCAATTACACCAACTCGCAGACATTCGAGGACAGACTCCGCATAAGCGACACCATCATCCTTCTCAAATACGACACCCAAAAAGCGCTCAAGGGCATCATCAAACGTGAAAGGCAATACAAGCACCGCTACAGAAGCGACATGGCCACGGGTTGCATCGAGGATATCGACCAGGAATTTTTACAATACGTGGCATTCTTCCATAAGAAGAAAATCAAAATAGAAGGTCTGCTCAACCAGCTGAGACACAAGCGAAACATCCTTGTCTTTGAAGACAGGGAAGCTTTGCAATACTGGCTTGACAGCATTTGAGGTGACACACCATGAAATTTGTTGATTTAGTCAAAATCAAGATAAAAAGCGGAAAAGGCGGCGATGGCATGACGTCGTTCCGCCGCGAGAAATATGTGCCGAAAGGCGGCCCATCAGGCGGAGACGGCGGCCGCGGCGGCGACGTCATCTTCGAAGGGGACGAGAACCTGACGACCCTCCTCGATTACCGCTATGAACGCCACCGTACCGCTGAAAACGGCGAAAACGGCCAAAGCAAGAAAAAACACGGAAAAGACGGCGAGGACAGGGTGCTCAAAGTGCCTGTGGGCACCACCATCTTCAACGATGAAAGCAAGAAGATCCTCGCGGACATCACCGAACACGGGCAAAGGGCGATCGTCCTCAAAGGCGGCCGTGGCGGCCGCGGCAACGTGAAATTCACGACCAGCCGGAACACTGCTCCCCGCATAAGCGAAAACGGTGAACCCGGCAAGGAACTCGAAGTCCGACTCGAGCTCAAACTGCTCGCAGACGTCGGCCTCATCGGAAAACCGAGTGTCGGGAAAAGCACCATCCTGAGCGTGATATCCAAGAGCCGTCCGAAAATCGCCGATTACCATTTTACCACCATACAGCCCAATCTGGGGGTCACCGGCACAACCGACGAAAGGAGCTTCGTCGTTGCGGACCTTCCAGGATTAATCGAAGGCGCCTCTGAAGGCCATGGGCTCGGCATTCAGTTCCTACGTCACATCGAGCGCACCCGTGTGATTCTGCATGTCGTAGACATGAGCGCATTCGAAGGGCGTGAGCCCTTCGAGGACTACAAAAACATCAATGCGGAACTGAAAGCGTACGGGTACGGTCTGGAACATAGACCGCAGATCGTCATCGCGAACAAGATGGACATGCCTGATGCAGAGGCCAACCTCGAAGCTTTCAAGGCGCGTTATGAGGATGATTATCCCATCATCCCGATAAGCGCCCACACCAGGCACAACATCGAAAAAATGCTTCTAAAGACTGCGGATTTGCTTGATTCACAGCCTGTTTTCTCCCCTTATGAACAGGATGATTTTGAAGAGCATGTCACCTATACCTTCGAACCCGAGGATACACCGTTCACCATCCGCAAAGGGGATGACGGCATCTTCGAGATCGGCGGGGACGCCATGGAAAGGCTCTTCGAGATGACCAATTTCAAAGAGGATGAATCCGTCCGCCGTTTCTCCCGCCAACTCAAGGAATTGGGTGTGGACGGAGAACTCAGGAATCTCGGTGTCGAACACGGAGACACCATAAGGATTTTCGGTGTCGAGTTCGAATTCATCGATTAAAGTTCGTTTACTAACTGAAAGGAGGGCCCCATGGAAAATCTGGAGATTCTATTGAAAACTGGCTCACAACAGGACATCGAGCAAAACCTCAACGCATACCACCCCTCAGATATCGCCGGTTGGCTCAGCGTCTATGCTCCCGATTTCAGAAAGGAAATCCTTGACAATCTGAGCACCATCTTCGCCGCGGACATACTCAATTTCATGGATCATCAGCAAGTCGGCGAGACGCTCGCAGAAATGCCCTTGAAAAAAGCCGCGTCACTTACCGTCGAGATGGACACGGACGAAGCGACCGACATGCTCAAGACCATGGACGAATCGTTCCGGCGCAAATTGCTTGACAACATGCGCGCCAAGGACCGGGACCTCCTGAACAGATTTCTAGGTTACGCCGAGAAAAGCGCGGGCTCAATCATGACGAGTGACGCCATCGTCCTCTCTGAGGACATGGATGTCAAGGACGCGATGAAGACCCTGGTCGGAAACGCGGTATCGACCGAAAGCATCCAGCGTCTTTTCGTCACGTCATCGAACGGCGTGCTCACGGGCGCGGTCGACCTCAAGGAGCTGATCCAGGCCCGCTCGCCTAAGACCATCGCCACTTTGATGGAGGACTATCCGGAGGCGGTGCGTGTCAATGCGACCGCAGAGGAAGCGGCGAGAATCATGCGCAATTACCAGATATATCTTTTGCCGGTCGTCGATGAGCATACTGTGCTCCAAGGGGTCATCACGCTCGATGATGCCGCCGATATTCTGGAAGAGGCGGGCGAAGAGGACTACGCGCGCTTCGCGAGCGTCTCTGCCGAGTCCGAAATACGGGATTCCCTTTTCCGTTCGGCCTTTCACAGATTGCCATGGCTCACACTTTTGCTCGGGCTTGGGCTGCTCGTCTCCGCGATCATCTCGGGATTCGAGGACACCTTGGCGCAAGTCACTGTGCTCGTACTCTTTCAGCCGCTCATCTTCGACATGGCCGGAAACACCGGCACCCAGAGTCTCGCGGTCACCATCCGCGGTCTGGCCAACGGCTATTTCACCACCCGTGACGAGGCCAAGACGCTCATCTGGCGTGAAACCAGGGCCGGCATGCTCAACGGCGTCGCCATTGGCATGCTCGGGTTCATGACCACCTTCTTGTTTCTGACGATTCTTGGCACGGCGGATGCGAGCCTCCCCCTTGTCGGTCTGACAGTGGCACTCGCCCTTTTCGCGGCCCTGAGCGTCGCAAGCCTGCTAGGCACCTTGGTCCCGCTTGTGCTTCATCGTTTCGGTTTCGACCCTGCCGCCGCGAGCGGACCGTTCATCACGACATTCAACGATGTGGTCGCCCTGCTGATCTATTTCAGCATCGCCACACTCATACTCGTCAACATATGATAAGGAGGTGCCATCATGCCTAGATTCCCCTTTTTGAGCAGACAGAACCGGGTCGAACTTGTGGACTATCTGATGAAAAGGAAAAGCCCCGCAGCCCTGAGAAACCGTCTTCGCAAGACCCATCCGCACGATATCGGGGAGGCCTTGATCGCCTTGCCCCGGGAAAAAGCCAAGCAGATTCTCGACCTTCTCGACACGGAAAGACTCACGGAGGTCTTCGAACACCTTGAGAAGGAACACGCGAATGACCTGATTGAACTTCTGGATGACAGACAGTCCAAGAACGTCCTTGAGAACATGGAGCTTGACGAAGTGTCGGAACTCTTCCAATACATGGACGACAATGACACCGAGACGTACCGATCACTGCTCAGCAAGCAGAAACAATCCTCCTTGAGCCGACTGCTCGGGTATGACGATTTGAGCGCCGGTGGTCAGATGAACGCCCGCTACATCGCTCTTGCGAGTGAGATGGATGTCAAGGAGGCGATGCGCAAGCTCGTCAGTGAGGCGGACCAGGTCGAGATCATCGACAATCTGTTCGTGGTTGATGAGCACAACACCCTCAAAGGGGTCGTGGACCTCAAGGAGCTCATCGTCGCGAAGCATCCGACGACCATTGAGGAAATTATGCATACGAACATTTACACCGCTCACGTGGATGACTCCATCCAGGAAGTCATCACCCAGATCCAGAAATACGACACCCCCATCACCCCGGTCGTCGAGACCGACGGCACCTTGTCTGGTATCCTGACGCTTGATGACATCATGGACGCCATCGAGGAGGAAAGCCATGACGACTACGCAAAACTTGCGGGTGTCAGCACTGAAGACAGGATCTACGACACCGCGAAATTCACCGCGAGACAACGCCTCCCCTGGCTCGCGCTCATGCTCGGTCTCAATCTCATCGTGACCACCGTCCTTTCGGGATTCGAGGAGACCATCGCCGCCATCACCGCGCTCGTGCTCTTCCAGCCGCTCATCCTCGGCATGGCGGGAAACATCGGCACACAGTCCCTTGCGGTGACCATACTGCGCCTCACCAAGGAAACCTTCCCAAACGCCTCAAGCATCTTCAAGCATCTGTCCAAGGAGGCCGGAATCGGAGTCATCAACGGCTTCATCCTTGGTGTCTTGGGGTTTGTCACAGCCACGACCTTCCTGTTCATATCCCCGATGGGCGTCGTCAGAGAAGGCATCATACACCCCACACAGATCGGCCTGGTCGTGAGCCTCGCGATATTCACATCCCTCACGGTCTCCGCCTTTCAAGCGAGTGTCATCCCCCTCATCCTCAACAAATTGAAAATCGACCCCGCCATCGCGAGCGGCCCCTTCATCACGACTCTGAACGACATCACCGCGCTCGTAGTCTACTTCGGTCTCGCAAGCGCGCTCATCCTGACATTGCTATGACTTTGGAAAGCAGGCGATACCATGTATAGCTACATAAAAGGCACCATCACAGAGATCGAGCCTGAAAAGGTCACGCTGGAATGCTACGGTGTGGGCTATCACATCGTGGTTCCGAATCCTTTCGAATTCGAGATAGACACCCAGAAACGGCTTTTTATCTACCAACACGTGAGGGAGGACGCCATCACCCTCTACGGATTCGGTGATTTCAAGCAGAAGCGCCTTTTCGACGAGCTCTTGAGCGTGAAGGGCATCGGTCCCAAAAGTGCGCTCTCCGTCCTCGCGGCCGCCAAGACCGAGGAAATCATCCGCGCGATTGAGATGTCCGACGCCAAATACCTCAACAAGTTCCCCGGCATAGGCCCGAAGGCAAGCCAGCAGATCGTGCTTGATTTGAAAGGGAAAATCAAGAGCGAAACGCTCAACATCCGTTCCCAGAGAAAACTCGATGAAGTTGCCGACGCCCTGCGCGCGCTCGGCTACAAGAACAAGGAGATCGAACGTGCCACGAAGAACCTTGATGCGAAAAAGGACACATCCGTCCTCATCAAGGATGCCCTACAGACCATGACCAATAAAAAATGATCCCGTCGGGATCATTTTTTTATGGCGCCTATTCAGTTCGCATCACAACTTTATGGGTGTGAAGCCTTTTGGTTTATTGAGATGAAGATGAAATCTACAGATGATGGAGAAAACAGATGGTTAGTGTTTAAAACAAATGCGGTCGGTCCGTTTTCGACATCCTTTGTGAATAACAAACGCTCAAGAGAAGATATCACGCAATTGTTCGTGTTTGAATTGATTGCCCAGTGCGACCATGAGAAGGATTCTCGCTTTCTGTCCGGAGAGGTTGCGCCCTAAAATGCAATCATGTCGGACAAGGTCCTTGCCTCCACCGACATAACCATAGGTGTCTAGCACACGGCCGGCCATGACCCTGGAGACGACGACGATCTCGACACCGGCCTGTCTGGCGCGCTTGATGCCGTCCATCATATCAGCCGGGACGTTTCCGCGGCCGAAAGCCTCGATCACAAGGCCCTTGTAGCCTAGTTCGACGTAATGGTCCAAAAGTTCGCTCCCCATGCCTACGACGACTTTGACAAGCCCCACTTTGTCCTCATAGGTGTTTTTGAGGCGGTAGATGTTCTTGAGTGTCTGTTTGCGGTAAAAGAGCACGTCATCGTCATCGATGATGCCAAGCGGGCCGAATTCGATGCTTTTGAACGTGTCGAGGTTCAAGGTGTGCGTTTTCGTCACCTCACGCGCCGCGTGGATCTGATAGTTCATCACCACGAGCACCCCGCGATTCATCGCTTCGCCGCTCATGATGGTGCGAATGCTCGCATCAAGGTTCGTCAGACCGTCATATCCGAGCTGAGAGGCGTTTTTCATGGATCCGGTGAGTACGACAGGCTTATGGCTCGTAGACACGCAGTCAAGGTAGAAAGCGGTCTCCTCAAGGGTGTCCGTGCCATGGACGACCACCACGCCGGCATAATCGTCATCATCCAAGAAATCATCGATCCTGTCCTTCATGAGACGCCATTTCTCAGGTGTGATGGAAGGGCTTGGAAGCTCAGAGAACTCATAACCTTCCAAATGGTCGAATTCAGTCACTTCATGCAGCGTCTCGACAAGTTCCTTGGGGGATATGCTTGGCACGGCCCCCTGCAACTTGGAATTCACCTTCATGGCAATCGTCCCGCCTGTGAACAGGAGCGCAATCTTTTTCATGGGATCACCTCGTGGATTGTTTGTCTGTGTGTCACGTTAGTATTGTATCACGAAATCTCTGTATTCATAGGGGATATCATCAAAGTCATGTGCATTCTACATATCATTTGACCATCAATGATTCGGATAGGGACAACGCGTTTGAAATTCGATTTTGGATGGATGGACAATCGAGCCGTCAATAACGATGAAGACTTGAAAGATAAAAATATTATAATACCTTCAACAAACCATAAAAACCTTGCCCAAAGCATATACGTAAGTTAACATAATATATATTATAGGAAGTTATACGAATCTATAATTGGTCCCTTCTTTTTAGGAGAAAGGACCGGGAATGATTACTATGGCTATGTTTTTGTGAACCGGACAAGGTCCATGAATTAAATAAACATGGTCAAATCAAATGGATGACTATGTTTATTTGCGGGTTCTTCTTCCGGCTGGGAATGTTGATGGCGAATGCTCTGAGAATGCATTTTAGCAACAGGGATGAATACGAACCCTGACTGGATGCCAAATGCGCTTAGAACGCAAATTTCGACTGTTGAATCAAAGGTCAATCAACGTCTCACGAATGGTTAAGTCCCATTCCCAGATCAGGGCCTCGCTTTTTCTGATGGCGCGGTCATGAAGGTGTGTGGGGGCGTGTGCGTCCGCACTGAGCAGGATCTTACATCCCTTTTGTCTTGCTATGTCCCAGAACTCCTTGCGGGGATAGCGGTAATGAAGGCCGTCCTCTTTTGCTTTTAGGCCCTTACGCACGCCGTTGGCGTTGAATTCGAGGGGGACATCATAGGTCAGGCTCGCCTCGGCGATGATCTCTGCCGCCTCTTTTGCGTGTGCGTCGAATGTCGGGTAGTCCCCCATGTATATGTCTGGGTGGGCGACCAGTTCGAATAATCCGGTGCTGAGAGCTTTCTCTACGGATTTTGCATATTGTATGAGTTCTTCCCCTTCTGTGATCGCAATTGTGCCTCTCAGGCCGTTTTTGGCCGATTTTGAAGGGATGAAGTGCTGTCCGAGAATGAAATACTCCACTTTTTCCTTTAGATTGCGATAATATTCATAGTCTGGGTCAAGGTATTCGATCTCCAGGCCCGTGTGGATGGTGATTCGGCCAATGTATCGCGCCTTCACATCCCGGATATCCGCAAGGTACGTCTCTAGCTCTTCGAATGACATCCTCTCGTCGTTGACCATGCGACTCGGGGCGTGATCGGAAAAGCCAATGACCTTCATATCGGCTTTCAGCGCCTCTTTCACATAGTCTTCGGCTGTGCCACGGGCGTGGCGGCACAGTTCGTGGTGGGTATGGTAGTTATGCTTCATGATGCACCTCTCATTCAATGTCTCATCTCATTTCTGGTTCTGTCGGCGTATCTCCCCGCCATATCCCTAGAAAAGCCTCAGGTTTCATTTTCGAGGGGTTCACAGTCTTACAAGACCATTGTAGCAATAATTCCTTCCCCATTCCAATGTTGGGCTCTCATTAAGTCGAATCAATGTTATAATGACTGTGACAAGGAGCGTGAGAACATGCAGAAACGTCCATTGGCGTACAGGATACGTCCGAAAAGCCTTGACGATGTCGTCGGGCAGGCCCATCTCGTCGGTGAACACGGCGTGATTCGCAAGATGGTCGACAAAAACCAGTATTTCAGCCTCATTCTCTACGGAAAACCCGGAATCGGGAAGACTACGATCGCTTCCGTGCTTGGGGAGGCGTTCGGTCTCAACACTTTCACGTTCAATGCGAGCACGGATTCGAAAGCCAGCCTCAAAAAGATTATCGAAACCGCCAAAAATTATGGCGCATTGCTGATCGTCGATGAAATTCATCGGATGAAGAAGGACATCCAGGATTATTTGCTGCCTCATGTCGAGGATGGAACCGTCACCCTTGTCGGTTTGACCACAAACAATCCGTATCACAGCGTGAACCCGGCAGTTCGTTCACGAACTCATGTGCTGAAGCTCAAAGAGATCGAATCCGATGATCTATTTTCGTTTCTGAAGCGTGTCATCGAACGACATGAAAATGATTTGAATGCGAACTTTGAAGACGATGTCCTTTGGTATATCGTCCAATCCTCGAACCGGGACATTAGGACTGCAATCAACATGCTTGAGATCCTCGATATTGCCTATGAGAACACGACAGTCGACCTCGAAAAAGCGAAAAGGGTGCTTCTCACCCCCGCACTTGATTTGGACAAGGACGAGGACAATTATTACAACATCCTATCGGCCCTTCAGAAGTCCATACGGGGCAGCGATGTCGACGCGGCGCTTCATTACCTTGCGCGTCTGATCAAGATGGAGGATCTCGACAGCATATTGAGGCGGATGACTGTCATCGCCTATGAGGATGTCGGACTCGCGAACCCCTCCATCTTTTCTAAAATGGATGCGTGCGCACGCGCGTGCGAGCGGGTGGGCTTTCCCGAGGCTAAAATTCCGCTTGCGGACCTCGTAGTCGAGATGGCCCTGTCTCCGAAGTCGAACAGTGCGTATCTCGCCATAGACCGTGCTCTTGCGGACATTGAGGCGGGCAGGATGTACAAGGTCCCGAGCCACATCATCAACATCGACAACTATGAAGATAAAGGGGAGGGCTATCTATACCCCCATGATTACGAGTCCCATATTGTGAAGCAGCAATACCTTCCAAGCGGCCTCGAGGAGGCCCGCTACTATGTGCCCGCGGCTACGGGGAAATACGAACGAAGCCTCAAGGAGCGCCTCGATGCCATCGACAGGATCCTGAAAAAAAGCGGAAGACATTGAGTCTTCCGTTTTTTCTATCCGGCCACGCTGCGGTATGTCTCATGCCCCTTGTATGATATGACTTCTATTTCGGGGTCTTCCTTGAGCCTTTTCAAGAGATGCGAGGGGTCTTCTATGCCTCTAAAACGGATGAAACTCTCGATCTCGAACAGGTTGAGAGGATGGCGCTCTATGATTGTTTTGAGCGCCTCGTAAGGGTCTTTCACTCCGCTTTGATAGCCTTCCTTGAATAGCAGGTCCAAAGCGATGCCTCCAAGCATGGATTCCGCTTTTCTTATGGTCTTTTCATCCGGTGTGCCGACATCTTCCTCCGCTGGAGGGCGGACAGGGACGTTGATGTAGAGCTTCTCATGTCGGATGGTATCGAGGATCGCCTTGAAGCGTCTCAAGCTCTCCTCGTCGTCGTTGAATCCTTTGAGAAGCATGATTTCCATGTGGATCTCACCCTCGAATGTCTCGCTGAAACGGCGCAGACCGTCCAGATAGGCATCGAAATGGATGCTCGGATGGGGACGGTTGATGGCCTTGAACATCCCTTCGTCGACCGCGTCCAATGACGGCATGACGATATCCGCGCGTCCAATCATGTCCCGCACCAATTTTTCCGACAATGTCACGCCGTTCGTGATGAGCACGACAGGCTTGTCGGTGAGGGCCTTGAGCCGGTCGATGAGGATTCCGAGACTTTTGTACAAGGTCGGTTCGCCGTCGCCGACAATCGAGACGGCGTCGAACGTGACGCCCGAGGCGAGGGATTCCTTGAATTCGGCGACAATCTCACTTACCGGGTGGAAGTCTTCCATGTCCTTGGTCATGTGACGGATCCGTCCGAGCTGACAGTACACACAGGACATGTTGCAGGTCAGTCTCGGGATCGGGCTGATGCCAAGGGACTTGCCGAGCCGTCTGGAATGGATCGGGCCGTAGATGAACCTGGGGGTGTCCCGGCTCACAGTTCGAAGACCTTGCCCGTGGAGAGGGCCTCGGCGGGGACGCCGGTCCTCTTGAGGGACTCGAGGGATTCTTCGCCGGTGCAGTGTCCTGTGATGTAGCGGGCATCGATCTCTTTCATGGCTTCGAAGAGTTCCTCCATCGTGCCGTCTTGCAGTCCTTTGGAGAGATGGAAGCCGCCGATGACGGCATCCGGATAATAGTCCCTGAGGGTCTTGAAGCGGTCCATGATGTTGATGATGCCGTTGTGGGCGCAGCCGCTTATCAGGACAGATCGGTCGTTCTCCTTGAGGATGAGGTTCTGTTCATGGGAGAAATCATCCTTGATGAGCTTCTTGCCGATCTGCTTGTAAAGGTGGTTGTTCCCCCTGGGGACGAAACGGTGTGCCTTGACGCCCGAGAACGTGGCGATGCCGTTGTCGATGTGCTTGTATTTTGATGTGAACACTATCCTGTCGCTCTTTTTCAGAGCCTGTTTGAGTCCCGCGTACACCTTTTCGCCGCTTTCTCTTTCGCTATAGACGTTGTTGAAGGCCTCTTCATGGATGTAGATCGTGGCTTTGTCGTTCAGCTCCATGAAGGCCTCTAGGCCTCCGCCATGGTCGTAGTGTGCGTGTGAGAGCACGGCGATGTCGACCTGTTTGAGGTCGATGTCCATCTTTTCAGCGTTTCTGATGAACGTCTCGTTCGGTCCCATGTCGAAAAGGATGGTGTGTTTCTTCGTCTCAATGTAAAGGCTGATTCCGTGCGCCGCTTCGAATTGTTCGTCTGAAGCGGTGTTTTCAAGCAATGTGGTTATGCGCATGTTATCACCTCTCTTAACTTTATTATATAACATTCCCCCAGCGCGTTCAAAAAAAGAAGACGAATCAGCGTACCCGCTTCATTCTGTCTTCTTTTTTGCATCTTCCTCTTTCACAGGAGACTTTTTCATAGCGGACATCGCCGCCTTCTATCGTGATCATCTGTCCGTCGACCAGGGCTGAAGCGAGTTTCTCCCTCGCCCTGTCATAGGTGGCCTGCACGGTTGAACGCCCGATTTCCATCATGGTCGCGGCCTCGGATTGTGTGCGCTTCTCATGGTCGATGAGCCGGATGGTTTCATATTCGTCGATCGTGAGGACGATGGGCGTTTTCGCCGGTGCTTTGCCTACAGGGCCGAAACGGTTGTGGCCGGGTGGTCCCGCCACACGTCTGCATTTTCTGGGTCTGGGCATGATCTCTCCCTTTCAATCAATGTTTGTGGTGATGGTCGCATTTGCCATGCCGGTGGTTGTGTTTATGCTCGTGATTGCAGCAACCTTCTTCATGGTTCGCCCCTTTTTTGGAACCGTGTCCATGTGCATGGGCCCTTTTTTCATCGCATTCGTGACGTTGAGTGCGACCACGGCCTTCACAACAGCCGCTTTCTGTCATGGGACCTTGTCCTTTCGGACCGGTGCCGTCGCCTTTTGGCATGAAAATCACTCCTTTGTTTTTGGTATATGTCGATTACAAAATCAGTATAACCCTATTTATGGCATATGTCAATAACTCTCAAAGAAAAAAGCCTCTGTGTTTCAAGAGGCTTGATGAATCAAAGGGTGAAATCCCCTTCAGTGATCCAGCCACGTCGGCGGAAAAGGTAATCCAGCGCGATCATGAGGATGATGGGAAGGGCGAAATGCAGCATGCCGAGACCGATGAAGACATGCGCCTCATACCCCATCGAGTCCAGGACACCGATCTGTCCGATCAATGCTGCGGTGCCCATACCGCTCCCGATCGATGTGCTCTCAAGCTGGAAAAAGACGGTTGAAAGCGGGCCGATCACGGCGGAGGCGATGATGGGCGGAATCCAGATGACGGGCTTTCTCAGGATGTTCTTGAATTGCAGCATGGATGTGCCGAATGCGATTGAAAGCACCGTCCCGATGGAATTGTCCTTTCTCGCCATGATAGCGAACCCGAGCATCTGAGTCGCACCGCCGATCACAGCCGCGCCACCGGCGATGCCCGTGAGACCGATGCTGATGGCGATTGCGGCGCTTGATATCGGGGCTGTGAGCGCCATGCCCATGACAGCCGCGATGACAACGCCCATGAAGAAGGGCTGGTAGGTGGTCGCGGTATTGATGAACTGACCGATGCCCTGCATGAAGAGGGACACCGGCTCGCCGATCAAGTTGGCGACAAGGAATGCGATGGCCGCGGACACCATCGGGATGAGAATGATGTCGACGGGGGTGCGTTTGCGAAGGATGAGCTTGAGCCCCTCCATCGCGGCCACACTGGTCACATAGGCCACCACAGGGTCGTTCGACACCTGCGTCGCGATGCCCCCGGCGACCGCTCCGCTTATGAGCGAAAGCCCTTTGAGATCCAAACTCCACGCGATGCCCACGCCGATCCCGACGCCCATGAACCCTTTGAGGATGTCGGCGAGTTCGACGATGCTTGCGCTGCCGAGCAGAATGCCGACCTGTTCGATGATGACACCGATGATCAGCGTGGAGAAAAGGCCGAGCGCCATGCCGTTCAATGTCTTTATCAGGTAATTGAGGATGCGTCTTCCGAGTGAAAGCGTATTGTCTTTTTGCATAAATGAGCCTCCATTTGAATTGTCACGCCACCATTTTAACATATCGGCCTTGTGATCAAGGGTTTTTGTGTTTTTTTATACCGCTAATCCTGCAGTCCTTCGCTTGTATGTTTTGATTTTTCTATTATAATAATAGATGATGACAAACATAGAAATGACGTGATAATGATGAGCCATCATGACCATCGAAGCGACAAGAACATCAAGACCGCGTTCCTGATCAACCTTTTTTTCACCATCATAGAGATCATTGGTGGGTTGTATACGAACAGTATGGCCATCCTCTCCGATGCGGTGCATGATCTGGGCGACACGGTGTCGCTCGGGATGAGCGCGTTCTTTGAGCGGTTCTCAAAGAAGAAAGCGGACAAGGTCTATACCTTCGGATATGACCGTTTTTCCCTTCTCGGTGCGGTCATAAGCAGTTTCGTGCTCTTTGGAGCCTCCATCTTCATCCTGACTCAGGCGATCCCGCGGCTCATATCGCCTGAACCGGTCGATGCGGTGGGGATGATCGCCTTCGCCTTGCTCGGCGTCCTCTTCAACGGTCTTGCCGTGCTTAAAGTCTTTCGGGGACGCTCCCTGCATGAGAAGGTCATCACCTGGCATCTTCTCGAGGATTTCCTCGGTTGGATCGCCGTGCTCATCACGGCCATCCTGCTGCTCTTTTGGGACTGGTATTTCCTCGATCCGCTGATGTCGCTCTTGATCACCATCTACATCGTGGTCCATGTGCTCAGGAATCTGAAAAAGATCTTTGACGTCCTGTTGCAAAAAGCGCCCGAGCATATCGACATGGACCCCATCATCGAAAAAATCGAGGCATTGGAAGGGGTCCATGATGTCCATCATATCCATCTTTGGTCACTTGAAGGCGAGACCCCCATGCTCAGCATGCATCTCGTCATCGACGGGCACATGTCCACCGAAGCTCTCAAGGCATGCAAACAGGCGGTGCGGATGATCCTTTCAAACCGGGGCATCAACCACGTGACCATCGAGACTGAGTATCCGGACCAGCCATGCGAGAATCCGCCCTGTGACGCATGAAAGCTTCCATAAAAAAGGACTTCGAAGTCCTTTTTTTTATGCTCATGGGAATAGTTTTAGAAGGTCGGTGATGTTATTGATGGTGATATCGGCGTCGCTGATTTCATCAGGGTCGCCGAAACCGTACGTCGCGCCGATGGTGGTGAGTCCGTTCTTTTCACCGGCCTCCATGTCGTGCCAGCGGTCACCCACCATGGCGGCTTTTCCGGGAAAGTCTTCACGCACTTTCATGAGGACGTCCGCCTTGCGCTCCACGCCTTGGTAGGTCCCGCTGCAAACCATGCGGTCGAAATACTGTTCAAGCCCGAACTGTTCGGCGTGCGCTTCCATGTAGTAGGTGAGACAGTTGCTGATGAAGACGAGTTTGTAGCCCCGCGCTTTCAAAGTCCTAAGTGTTTCCAAGGCACCGTCGTAGAGTCTGGCCTCACCCTCTGATATGGCTTTTTCCATGTGTTTCGATATGAGCTGGCTGGCCTTGTCTTTGGCATCCTCGCCGATATCGCCGCCGAAGTTCGCCCACATCTCGCTCGGAGTCTGTCCTAAGAAGGGCTTGATCCCCTCGTCGGTCCATGTCCTGTCTTTTGCGCCGTGGTCCTTTACAAGGGCTTCGTACGCCTTTCTGAACGCCGGCGCATAGACATGCAGGCTGTCGTGGAGGGTGCCGTCATAATCGAGATAGATCGTGGTGTGGTCTTCGAGGGTGATCATTTGAGATGCTTGAAAAGATTGGACATCTCGATCGCGCTCATCGCGGCGTCATAGCCTTTGTTGCCGGCTTTTGTGCCGCTTCTTTCGATGGCTTGTTCGATGGTGTCCGTGGTCAGGATGCCGAAGATGACAGGGACTTCGGTGTCGAGCGAAACGTTCGCGATCCCTTTGGAGACCTCGTTCGCGACCATGTCGAAATGCGGGGTGCCGCCGCGGATGACCGCACCGAGGGTGATGACCGCGTCATAACGGCCACTCTTGGCCGCTTTCTTGGCGGCGAGGGGAATCTCGAACGCCCCAGGAACCCAGGTGATCTCGATGTCGTCCTCGCTGACGCCGTGGCGTTTGAGCGCATCCATCGCCCCGTCGAGCAGCTTGGATCCGATGAATTCGTTGAAACGTCCCAGGATGATGCCTACTTTGATGCCGTCGCCTTGAAGATTGCCTTCAAATGTTTTCATTGTTCTTCCTCCTTGAATTTGAGCAAGTGGCCCATTTTGTCTTTCTTGGTCTTGAGATAGTATTCATTGCGTTCGTTGTGGTTCATCTGGATCGGGACACGGCCTTTGAGCTCGAGGCCGTGACCGGAGAGTCCGCTGAGTTTCTTGGGATTGTTGGTGATGAGTTTCAGCTTGCGTACCCCGAGGTCCCTCAGGATCTGTGCGCCGATGCCGTAGTCCCGCATGTCATCGGGGAAGCCGAGGGCGAGGTTGGCCTCGACCGTGTCCATGCCCTGGTCCTGGAGGTGATAGGCGCGGATCTTGTTGATCAGGCCGATGCCCCTTCCCTCCTGGCGCATGTAGAGGATGACCCCCTTGCCCTTCTCTTCAACCATTTGCATGGCCGCATGCAGTTGATCGCCGCAATCACAGCGTTTGGAGTCGAACGCGTCTCCCGTGAGACATTCCGAATGGACACGCACAAGCACCTCGTCCTCTTCGGAGATGTCACCTTTGACTAGCGCCACATGATGCTCCCCGTTCAACGTGTTCTCATAGCCGACCATCCTGAACTCCCCATGGTCCGTGGGGAGGTCGGATGCTGCCGCGCGTTTGATCTGAGTGTCCTGCCTGCGCTTCCGGTACTCTATCAGGTCGGCGATGGAGATCAGTTTCAAACCGAAATGTTCGGCGTATTTCTCGAGGTCGGGCAGGCGAGCCATCGAGCCGTCCTCATTCATGATCTCACAGATCACGCCGGCAGGCTTGAGGCCTGCGAGACGGGCCAGATCGACCGCGGCCTCCGTGTGACCAGCTCGTTTCAGGACGCCGCCCTCCTTGGCGATCAAGGGGAATATGTGACCGGGCTTCTTGAAATCCTCCGGGCCCGCATCGTCACTTACGGCCTTTTTGATTGTATGCGCCCTTTCGTAGGCGCTGATGCCTGTGGTGGTGTCAGTCGCATCGATGGATACTGTGAACGCGGTCTTGAAGGAATCGGTGTTCTCCTTGACCATTTCATCCACACCGATTTTGCTGAGTTCCTTTTTCTCCATCGGAAGACAGATCAGTCCCCGGGCGTGTGTGGCCATGAAGTTGATGCTTTCCTTGGTCGCCTTCTCGGCGGCCATGACAAGGTCCCCTTCGTTCTCACGGTCCTCATCGTCCACGACGACGACCATGTCTCCGCGTCGGAACGCCTCAAGCGCGGACTCTATTGTATCAAATGGCATGACTTAGCCTCCTATAAGTATCCGTGACGTCTCAGGAACCCCTCGTCGAGGGTCTCTTCCGTGTCATCGGTTTTAAGCAGTCTTTCTACGTATTTGGCGACCATGTCCGCCTCGAGGTTCACTTCACTTCCGTATGCAAGGGTGCCAAAGGTGGTCGAACGCTTGGTCTCGGGAATGACGGAGACACTGAAATCACTTCTTCCCGCCTCGACAACCGTCAGACTGACGCCGTCGATGCCGATGGACCCCTTGTCGGTGACATAACGCATGAGCGCTTTAGGCGCATCGAAGGTGTACACGGTCGCGATGCCTTCGGTTCGCATGGCTTTGAGTGTGCCCACCCCGTCGACGTGCCCGCTCATCATATGGCCGCCAAGACGGTCCTTGAGGGCGAGGGCCCTCTCCAGATTGAGGGGGGACCCGGCATTTTTGTCCTTCAAAGTGCTTTTTTTCAGCGTCTCGAACATCACATCGACCGTGAAGGTGTCATCCGTCATGCCGGTGACGGTCAAACAGACCCCGTTCGTGGCGATGGAATCGCCGATCTTGGTGTCTTTGAGCACTTCTTTAGCCTTGATGGTGAGCTTCGCCGATTGATTGCCGTGCGTGATATGCTTCAGTGTGCCTTTTTCCTCTATGATGCCTGTGAACATGTCACACGCCTCCTACTCTGTAGATGATGAGGGTGTCGTCCTCGAACGTCTCGATGGATTCGCGCACGAGATGCAAACTTTCCGCGACGGTGTCGACCCCTTTGCCTCCGACGGGAGACAGTGCCTGTTCACCGCCGATGATCTTCGGAGCGATGAAGGCGTAGTACTTGTTCAGGATGTTTGCGCGCACGGCGGAGTCATTGACGGCGCTGCCACCTTCTAGCAGGATGCTGTCTATGCCCTTTTCGCCGAGTATGGCCATCAGTTTCTCGAGGTCGACATCACCGTCTTTCTCGTCGACGGCAATGACAGTCACGCCGTTTTTTTTCAGGCTCTTGACCTTGGAAGGGTCCGCCTTGTCCGTCACCGCGACGATTGGTGTGGTCGACGGATTTTTGAAGACGTTCGCCTGGAGGGGAATATCCCCTAAGGTGTCCAGGATGATGGGGACGGGGTCCTTCACCGCTTCCCCCTCAAGACGCACCGTCAGCATCGGGTCGTCATTGATGACTGTGTTGACGCCGACCATGATCGCGGCGACACGGTGCCTCAGTTTGTGCACGTACTGCCGGGATTGACTGTTAGTGATCCATTTCGAATCGAACGTCCTAGTCGCGGTCTTGCCATCCGCGCTCATGCCGGTCTTCATGATCACGAAGGGCCTTTTTGTAGGGATATAGTGGAAGAATATCTCGTTCAGGCGTTTGTTCTCCTTGTCGAGAAGTCCGCTTTCTACAGTGATGCCGGCATCCTCGAGTGTCTTGATGCCGCGTCCCGCGACAAGCGGGTTTGGGTCTTTCGAGGCGATGACGACACGCTTGAAGCCGTGTGTCACGATCGCCAAGGCGCATGGAGGCGTCTTGCCGTAGTGGCTGCAGGGTTCGAGGGTCACATACATGGTCGCCCCGTTTAATGGTTCCTTCGCGCTCTCTATCGCGTTGATCTCGGCATGATTCCCGCCGTAGGCGGCATGATAGCCCTCTCCTATGATCTGACCGTCCTTGACGATCACCGCCCCCACAAGGGGGTTCGGATTGGTGAAACCCGTCCCTTTTTCAGCGAGGGAAAGGGCGTGCTTCATGTAAAATTCGTCTGAGTTCATCATATAACCATCCTCACGGGATAAAAAAATGCCCTGCATCTGCAGGGCATGGATATGAATATAGAGGACACGAAAAACGTGGCATCTTCTTCCATCCAGACTATACTGTCGGTATGGGAATCGCACCCATTCAGCCGTAGCTCGCGGACTTTACCGCCGGTCGGGAATTCCACCCTGCCCTGAAGATGTTACATCATCATTATAGAAAATTGTAATACATAAGTCAAACGCTTTATGCCATGAATGCGTTTTTGTTCAGCGCACTTTGGACATGAAGTCCCTGAGCGCCTCGGTCTTAGGCGCGTCGAGCATGGCGGGGGCTCCGTGTTCGACGATGTTGCCGTCTTCCATGAAGATGACGTAATCCGCGAAATCCCGTACGAAGCTGAGCACGTGGGTCACGAAGATGAAGTCCTTCCCGGAATCCCTCAGCTGCTCGACCGCAGTCAATACATCGTGGGTCAGGATCGGGTCGAGCGACGAGGTCGGCTCGTCGAGGAAGATGGTGTCCGGGTCGATGGCTAGGGCCCTTGCGAGCGAACCTCTTTGCGCTTGTCCGCCGGAGACGTTTTTCGGAAGCTTTTGGGACTGGTCTTCGAGCTGAAGCTTCGCCAGGTTCTCCTCTGCGGTCTTTGACGCCGTCTCCTTTGAATAGCCGCGGGTCTTTTCAAGTACGAGGGTGATGTTCTCCTTCAACGTGAGATGGGGGAAAAGGTTGTGGGACTGGAATACAAAACCGACGGTTCTTCGGTACTCGGGGTCGGTCACGGGCATCCCGTTGACCGTCACCTCCCCCTCGGAAGGCTTCTCCAGCCCCGAAAGGATTCTCAGCAACGTCGATTTGCCGCTGCCGCTCTTGCCGATGATTCCGATGGAGTGCTTGTTTTCAAGTTTGAAATCGAGGTTGTGCAGCACATTGACATCATAAGTGTGTGTCAGGCCCTTCACTTGGAATCTCATTGCAAGGACCACCGCCTTTCAAAGACTTTGACGAACTGCGAAAGCGGAATGGTGATGGCGATGTAGAGAAGCCACATCACGATATACCCTTCAGTGTAGGCGAAAGTCCGGCTTTGGATGATGTTGGTCGCATAGAAGAGCTCCCGGAAACTGAGGACGTTTAGCAGGGCGCTACCCTTGATGATGAGGGAGAAATTGTTCATGAGCGGCGGCATCAGAATCCTGACGACCTGCGGGATGATGATGTAGACGTACTTCTGAAAGGATGTGAAGCCGAACAGGTCCATGGCCATGTATTGTTCATCGGTGATCGAGGAGAAGGCGGATTTGAAGATGTTGCTCATGTAGGGAGTGAAATAGACGATCATTCCGATGATGCCCGTGAGCGGCCTGTAGAAGACATTGAAAGCGGGGCCGATCACGAACGCCATGATGATGATCATGACAAGCAGCGGCGTGCCATAGATGACTTCGGTGAAGATATTCACGAAGGCCTGCAGGAAAAGCACGCCGGATTTGGCGAGCAAGAAGACGATGAATCCGGTGGTCATCGAACCGAGAAGGACACCGAGGCTCACGAGAACCGTGTTCACGAACCCTTCCCTCAGAAGATAGCCGTATCCCTCAAGCCTGCCGATCTCGAACGCCGAGCGTTGAGCGAGGATGACCCAGACCATGAAAGCCAGAAAAAGCACGGCCATCAATGTGTGAACGAGGATGACCGTGCTCCTTGAGACGTTTTCAGTCTTCATAGATGAAGAAATCCAATCCGTAACGATCCAGCCTTGACTCGATCTCATCATCCCAGTCATCCCTCAGCCGGTCATAGACTCCGCCTTCCTCATCCATTTGCGCGATGAATGCGTTGGCCTCCGAGAGAAGCTCGTCATCGCCTTGACGGACAGCCATGCCTATGGGAGAAACCATGAACGGGTCCCACACGACCATCGTCTCATCCTCGTTCGACTTATGGTTGTTTACGACGGGGAACGCACTCATCATGAGAATGTCTCTGTTGCCCTGGACGACTTCATAGACGGCAGTGGAAAGGTCGGTCGCCTCGACAGTGTCAAGTCCCATCTCAAGCGGAATCTGATAGGAGACCTGGTCGGCGATGCCGACGAACTTCGCCTCATCAATGGCGAGAAGGTCGTCTGTCGTCGAATCCTCGGTGATGCTGTGTGCATCCGCGAAGTCCTGATTCAGGAGGCTGATGATCTTGAAATAGAAATAAGGGTCCGAGAAATCGACGGATTGCGCACGCTCTTCTGTGATGCTCATGGATGCGATGACGATGTCGATCTCACCGCTGTTGAGGGAAGGGATGAGCTGTCCGAAACCGGTGTCGACAATCTCGACATCCCGTCCCAGATAATCCCCGAATTCCTCGGCGACATCCACACTGATGCCCTCTGGTTGTCCACCCTCTTCTGTCTCAAAGGGTGGGTAGGAAAGGTCCATGCCGACTCGCAACGTGTCACCGTCACCCAATCCGCAGGCGCTGATGACGAACAGGGTGGTGACCATGCTGATGCCAAGCAATAGTTTTTTCATGAATCTCACTCCTTGAATTATTTGTATTGATTACAATTATAAAACCTAGAACCCGATAATACAAAAGATATACCCTGAAACAAAGATTTTGACAGTGCACAATATCCTTGCAACACATTCATATTATAAGCATAGACGGTTCGTAATACAACCAATAAACTCATCTGTTTATTTCAGTTTCCACTTGACAGAAAAAAGAAAATTTAATATATTTTTATTAGCAGACGAATTCAAAGAGTGCTAAAACAAAATTTTAGGAGGATTGCATATGTTGAAACCCTTGCATGACAATGTCGTGCTCCAAAAGAAGGCACCTGAATCAAAAACCAAGAGCGGGATCATCCTGACCAGTGACGACCAGGATACCCCGAAGACCGCCAAGGTCGTCGCAGTAGGGCCGGGAAAGGACGATAAGTCCATGAGCGTCAAGGAAGGCGATGTCGTGGTGTATCGCTCCTTCGGCACCACCGAGGTCGAACTCGAAGGCAATGAATACCTGATTATCGAAGAATCCGACATTCTGGCTAAAGTGGAAGGTGATGATCAATGAGCAAAGACATTCTTCATTCTAAAGATGCGCGTACGCGCATGAAGAAAGGCGTCGACCGCCTGGCCGACACCATCGGTGTCACCATCGGACCGAAAGGTCGCAATGTCGTCCTTGAAAAGAGCTACGGTTCGCCGCTCATCGCGAATGACGGCGTCACCATCGCCAAGGAGATCTCACTCAAGGACCGTTATGAGAACATGGGCGCCCAACTCGTCCAGGAAGTCGCCTCCAAGACGAACGACACCGCGGGTGATGGCACCACGACCGCGACATTGCTCGCACAGAACATGATCCATAATGGCATCGTCGCCTTGGACAAGGGCGCCAACCCCGTCTTTTTGAGGGAAGGCATCACAAAAGCGAGCAAGGCTGTGAGCGAGAAGATTCTGGAGTATTCCCGTCAGATCGAGACCGACAAGGATGTCGCGAGTGTCGCGACGGTCTCAAGCGGTAGCGAAGAGATTGGAGACATCATCGCCAAGGCCATGGACAAGGTCGGCAAGGAAGGCGTCATCACAGTCGACGAATCCAAAGGGTTCGAAACGGAACTTGACGTGGTTGAGGGCCTGAAATATGACAAGGGATACATCAGTCCCTACATGGTCTCCGACAGGGAGAAAATGGAAGTCACGCTTGAAGACGCCTACGTGCTTGTGACTGACCAGAAAGTCTCCACCATCAAGGATGTCCTTCCTGTTCTTGAACAGGTCGTGGAGCAGAACAAACCGCTTTTCATTGTCGCGAGCGACATTGAAAATGAAGTGGTGAGCACCCTTGTCGTGAACAAGTTGCGCGGAACTTTCAACGTCGTCGCGACAAAAGCGCCATCGTTCGGCGACAACCAAAAAGAGATGCTCACCGACATCGCATATCTCACGGGCGCGACCTTCTATTCCAAGGAGCTGGACATGGATCTGAAGGAAGCCCAGCTTGACAACCTCGGCCTCGCGAAGAAAATCATCGTGACCAAGGATTCCACCACCATTTTGGAAGGCGGAGGCACCAAGACGATGATCGACGAAAGGGTCGAAGAGATCCGCAACAAGATCGAACACGCCGATAGCGAGTATGACAAGAAACAGCTTCGTGAGCGTCTCGGCAAACTGACCAACGGTGTGGCCATGATCAAAGTCGGCGCGACCACCGAAACCGAGCTCAAGGAGAAGAAACTCCGCATCGAGGACGCCTTGAACGCCACCAAGGCCGCTGTCGAGGAAGGCATTGTCATGGGTGGAGGCGCTGTGCTGGTTCAGGCGTACAATGCACTCAAAGACGACCTGAAAAGCGACACTGTCGATGTCCAAAAAGGCATCAACATCGTCTTGAACGCCCTCTTGAAACCCATCTACCATATCGCCGAGAACGCGGGTTATGATGGCAATGAGATCGTAGACCAGCAGAAATCGGCGAAAACGGACATGGGCTTCGATGCCAAACGCGGAGAATGGGTCAACATGATCGACAAGGGCATCATCGACCCGACCAAAGTCACGAGAAACGCCGTTTTGAACGCTTCTTCCATCGCCGGCATGTTTGTGACCACAGAAGCCGCGGTCGTCGATTTAGACGACGAGGACGACAATGGGTCATCCATGAGTGGCGGCATGTACTGACTGTCTCACCCCCGTTACGGCGGGGGTTTTTTATTTTTATTTTTCGCATGTCTCCACAAAAAAAGCCGGCCGTTTCGGCTGGCTTTCACTAAGGAGGGATCGGATCCGCTCGATGCGGAAGATCCGGGAGGTATGAATATGTTGGCGACTGGGTCGGTGTCTGCTTGTCTCATGTGTGATGTGAGGATACAACTGAATTATACACGGTTCGAATAAATCCTTCAAGGTCCAGGACGTTTAAAACGTTTTCCCTTTTCCCATACACCCACACGAGCTGTCTTTGCGTGGATTTCAAGGATGCCTTCATCAGTCCTTTTTCTTCTTGAAAATATTTTTCAAGCGATCATCAAACGCTTACAATTGGGGGCTGTTTCAGAAAAAAAAGCCACATAAGTGGCTTATTGGGTGTTCTGAGCTTTTTTCCTCGCTTCGACCAAGGTTTTTTCGAAGGCTTCCACATCATCTTTTTGAAGAAAAAGGAAGGTGGTGTATTTCCGGTGGTCCCGTCTGTCTTTGAACCTGAATATGAGCTTGCGCAGGCCGAACCAACCGTAGATTACGCTGCTCACACGGAAATCCGTGAGGTCGTTCAGGAAGAATTCACGGCTTGCATAGGTTCTCTCAAACAGGATTTTATGGTTGGTGAAAGACACCTTCAGGTTCTTTACGTTGTAATAATCCCTTGCGAAATATGCCGCCGCAAGCAAGATGCCGATGAGATAGAATCCGACATAGTTGAGCGCGACGGATTCACCGATGAAATACCAGGTCTCCCCGCGGGTGAGCGCGTTCACCACCAGCATCGCCGCGGCGCCGCCGAAAAGGGCGTTGATGAGTGTCGCCGTTATGAGCTGGGCACGGCCGATCCAACGGCTTTCATAGTGTTTGTCCATGGTTGCCTCCTCACTGCTTCTTGTTGCTGATGTAGGCTACTTTGTTCTCTATCTTGACATCGAATTTCTTGTTCTGCCGGAAGAATGTGAGCGGTTTGATGTTCTTGCCGTAGTTCCTTGGATGGAAACCCGGGAATTTCTTCTGAAGCAAATCGGCGACAATGCTCCAATAGGCCCAGCCGTCATCTTCCTGGTTGGCCTCGATGATGGATTTGAGCTCCGCTTCGATCCGTTTGATCGGGGTGATGCTGCTTTGTTCCTTCTTGGCTTTCTCTTGGTCGCCATTGCCGTTTTCCTTGGGTTTCTGAGTTTTTTTCGCAGTTTTCTTCTGGGGTTTCTCGGTTTCGCCCTTGTCGTCCGCGAGCATCTTGTCGAGGTATCCGAACGCTTCGCAGGCGTTGACAAGGGAAATCGGCGTCTTGCTCTCGCCCATGCCGAAGACGAACATGTTGTCCTCTCTCAGGCGGGTGACGAGTTTTGTGAAATCAGAGTCGCTTGTGACGAGGCAGAAGCTGTTCACCTTGCCCGAATACAGAATGTCCATGGCGTCGATGATCAAAGTGAAATCCGAGACGTTCTTGCCCGATGTGTAGGCGTATTGCTGCACGGGGGTCAAGGCGAACTCGTTCATCTTGTCCTTCCACTTCTTGAGGTTGTCGGTAGTCCAGTCACCATAGACGCGCCGGTAGTTGATCTTTCCGTATTTGTTGGCCTCATCGATGATATATTCTATGTATTTCGGGGAGATGTTCTCCGCATCGATGAGCAGTGCGATGTTCTTGCTTTCTGTTGGCATAAGGATTCCTCTTTATTATTTATAGTATAGTTGATGAAAGACCCAGGAGAGCAAGATGCCGTCATCATCATTGCCATCGTCGCTATATTGCTCGAAGATGTCGATGAAGGTCTCCCAGAATCTTATGACCACAAGCACCATGATGATGGCGATGAATATCAAGGTCTTGATGAAACTGCGCAAGGTTGGGTTGCTGTTGTCGTCGAAAAGGATGAGGACGATGACGACGAGATTGAGCAGGGGAACGGCCATGAGTAAAAGAAACATGAACCAGTCCAGAACGCTCAATTGGTTTTTCTGAAACATGGTGACCGCTTCCCTTCAGTTCAAAAACCTCTGTGATTTTTTGAAGACCGGGGTGTATTGAATGTTTTCCAACGGAACCCCATAGAACCGGTGGATGTAAAACACATCGACCAAGGTCGTGTGAAGGGTGGCGCTTTTCTCCATTGACCCGTTGGGATTCAGTGTGCATATGATGTGGCCCATGCGGTTGACCGCATAGGACTCGCTTTCCAGTGTCAACGGTGTCGCGTGCGTTTTCGCGAAAGATTGGAGGAAGGCGATGAGGTTGTCATCGACCTGGTGGAAATCAAGGCCGAGTCCCAGGGTGGTCTGGGGGTCCTGTTCGAGATTCGACCCGAACATGTCCTTGAAAGCGTTGATGTCGCCCACATCATAGCCCGAGGCTTCGAGTTCATGCATCAGGGTGTCGCGCACGACTTTCGTCTCGCATCCCACCATGGTGAGGTACGGGGCGAACACCTCGATGCCGTCCATGTAAAGAAGGCTGTAGAAATCGTCTTCCGACAGTTCGTAAAGGTCGTGTTCCTCGAGATTCGCGACCACCTTCACCACGCTCATCACATCGACCATGGACATCGGGGTCTCGCCCCTTTGCATGATGTCATAATCCTGAAGCGTGAGCCCGTGCACGTCCTTCTCGGAGAAATCGAGCAGGTCCGCGAGTTCGAGGGTGAATGAAGCGTCGCGCATGAGAATCTGATGGGGCGCCTTGAAGCCGAGTGAGGTCGGCACGTTCAAATCCCCGCCGAGCTCGTAAAGGTCGAGTATCGTCTCTGGGTGGGTGGCGTGTCGCAACGCTATATGGACAGGCGTGAGCCCGAAGCGGTTCCTGCGGTTCAAATCCCATCCGTGCTCGATCAGAAAAGCGGTGATCTCCCTGGTGGCTTTTCTGTCCTTGAGCGTGACGACGTTTTTGAAAAGGTCCGTATCCATGTAGTCATCGACGCTTCCCACTTCCCTTACAAGATACAGGAGTTCCGGGTGGGCGGAGAGCAGTTCATACATGACATCATAATCGAATAAGAATTCATCGCCATGCCATTCTATGAGGAAGTCAAGGATGGTCTTGTCCTCCAAAGCGCGGATGAAAAGCCACTTGAGATACCCGATCGCGATGGGGTGTTTCTTGTAGAGGGCGATGAAATCATCAGCGTCCCGGAAGGAGATGACATAATCATACATCATGTACAGATGCTCATCGGAGAACTCGAATCGCTCGAGGGTGGATATCAGAAACTGCTCCCGTTCGAATAGCAACAAAATCACAAGCAGCGAAAGTTCGATGGCATTGGTGAAGTTCGTGTAGTCATACGTATCGATGAGGTAGTCAAAGACCGCTTCGCTGTCGTAGGCGATTGCAAGCTCTATGGGGTCGAAGAGGGTCTCTTCCTCCGCATGGGGCTCATAATACCGCACGAAAGCTTCGACATCATGATTCCTTATGGCCTGGGCCCACGGGATCCATTCGAGAATCTCTTCAGAGTATATGAAATCTATATATGAATCATACATACATTGACACCACTTTCATAATCCGCTTTTGCGCCTGTTCTTGATGGTATAGACGACCACACCCACTAGCATCAGAATGAAAAAACCGAAAAAAAACCAGACCATGATTTTCAGCGCTCCCTACCCTGAGGACCGTCCTTGTCCTCGCGAACGTTCAGCATCGATTCCAAGGCGCTGCCAAGGGCGGCTGTCTGGTTGAGGTCCTTCATCATGCCGCTGACATTTTGCGAGGTGTGGATGCTCGCATCATCGAAGAGATAAAGGTCCTCGGCACCGAACTGGTTTGAAAAATCCGCGAACACAATGAGTTTTCTCATCAGCCTCTTGCCAAGAGTCTTGATGCCCATACTCACATAATAGATGAGGATGAAGGGGAAGAAAAGGATGAAGACCAAAACCGACAGCAATGAAAAGTAAAACCGGAAATTCTCCCTGACGAAGAGCCTTTTCCTATAGATTTTCGCTTGCAGTGAGATGAAGAAACGAAACACGAAGGCGAACAGGCGTTCGAGAAGGTAAAAGAGCGATGTGAGGACGAAAAGAATCATGTTGATCAAATACAAAAAAGGCAGGAAAATGGTCTTTAGCACCCGCTCCTTGTTCGTGTACTCATGATACCCGCTAAGAAGGCTGAAACTTCTCCATCCGTTCGCAAAAATCTCTTTCATGGCTACCGTCCTTTCTGACATATACATTCTATCACAATCGTGTATAAAAAACTACCCTGCGCACACGTACGCGCAGGGTAGAAAATAAAGGAGAACGGTTACTTTGTTTCCTTTTTGAAACACATGAACCAATCGAGACAGTACATGTCCCCATCTTTCGCTTCACTGCGTGCTTTTGCGACGTCCATGGTACTGGCTGGAGGAACGATGGGATCCTCTCCGGGACGCCAGTCCGCCGGAGTGGCCACGCCATCACTGTCCGTTTTCTGTAGCGCTTGGATGATGCGCTTGATCTCGTCGAAATTCCGACCGGTGGAAAGCGGATAGTAAAGGATGGTTCGGATCTTGCCTTTCGGGTCGATCACGAATACGGCGCGTACGGCTTGTGTGTCAGACTGATGTGGTTGGATCATCCCGAACTTGTTCGCGACATCCATGGTGATGTCCTCAATCAGGGGGAATGTGACATCCATGTTCGCCATGTCCCTGAACTTGATTTTTTCGCGGATGGTCCTGAGCCAAGCGATGTGGGAGTGCAGCGAATCCACACTGAGGCCGATGAGTTCCGTGTTCATCGCCTTGAACTCATCCTGCATCTTGGCGAAAGTCATGAATTCAGTCGTGCATACGGGGGTGAAGTCCGCCGGATGACTGAAAAGAATGACCCACTTCCCTTCGTAATCCTTAGGGAAATTGATGTCCCCTTGTGTGGTCACCGCCTTGAATTCCGGCGCATCGTCGCCGATCAAAGGCATTCTTGGTACTGCGTTCTCTTTGGTTTCCTCTTCCATTAGTCTCAACCTTTCAAAATATATTCAAACTGGATCAACCGGTTTGCTGGCAGCTGGGACAGACACCATAGTACATGAGTTTGCGCTCTTCAACAGAAAAATCCGACAGCGCATCCTCGGACGCACTTTCGGGATACACCCCTTCGATGTCGAACACCTCGCCACATTTTCGGCATTTGAAATGCGCATGGGGGTGGTCCGGAAGGTCATAGCGCAACTGGTCCTCTTCAAGGTCCAAAGTGGTGACCAGGTTTTTCTCTGAGAGAAGGTGCAGGGTGTTGTAGACGGTCGTCCTGGACAGGGTCGGGATATCCGGGGAAAGCGCCTGGTGGATATCCTCCGCGCTGGGATGGATGCGATGGTGCCTCAAGTAGTCATAGATGCTCACCCTTGTGAATGATGGACGAATGCCGTGCTCACGGAGTATTTTGCTGGTTTCCATGGAAACCCCTCCTTGTAATAGTTACAAGATTGAAATAATTACATTTTCATTATACATCATCGATTCAATTTGTCAAGTTGTGTTCTTCTTTATGTATATGAGGGGATACGCTATAATGAAATCGAAAGGAAAGTGATAGGATGCATATCAAAAAAGGGGACCGCCGTTTCTACATCGACAATGAACAAGGGGAGATCGTGGCTTACTTGGAGTTCGGTTTCGAGGATTCTAAGACATTGATCGCGAACTCCACCTTTGTCGATCCATCCCTCAGGGGGCAAGGGGTCGCAAAAGAGCTTCTTGATGTGTTTGCGCGTTTCGCCCGGGACAATGGATACAAAGTGCGTCCGCTTTGTTCATATGTGGTCAAGGCCTTTGAAGTGAGTGACGCATATGACGACATCAAAACTTCATGATTAAAAAAAGTGCAGAACATGTCTGCACTTTTTTATACCATGAGCAGCTGGACAATCATCATGCCCAGCGCGAAGACGGTGTTGAATATGCCTGTCTTGAATGCGATATTCAACACCGTTTGGTTTCTGGTGTCGAGCTGTTTGCGGTCTGCGGTCCTTGTGAAGACGATCGAGATGGCTCCGATCGCAATGCCGTAATTTCTAAGTAGCACCACACCGGTGCCGAGACTGAAAACGAAGCCGATGATGGAGAAAACAAGGATGACTATCAGGGCGATGACCGCAAAGACCATCGCGACGAGTATGTCTCTGTTCAATGAATGCATGTCTGACCTCCTTCCAACTCATTATATCTCAAACCGCTATCCAGTGAAAGACCAAAAAAACATCCGGATTTTTCCGGATGTTTTTGCATGGTCACTTTGCGAGTTCTTCCACGACGTCGTCGTATCCTAAAACGCCTCTCAGACGACCCTTGCCGTCAATGACCGGAAGGTCATAGGTCGCGGATTTAAGGTGGGTCCATGCTTCATGCAGATAAGCGTTTCTGTAAATTGCGGTATCATCGTTCTTGATGTGCGACTTGATGGTTTTGCTCTTGGACTTATTGAGCTGTTCGAGGGTGGTGTAGCCGAGGAATTTCCTGTTCTTGTCGATGACATAACAGTATTCGAGTTTTTTATCCTCAAGCGTCTTGCGCGCCTCTTCGACGGTGGTGTCTTCCTTCAACACATGATCCGCTTTCGTCATGATGCTCCTGACTTTGAGGACACGTGTCTTGTCGACATCGGCGATGAATTTTTCGACGTAATCGTTCGCGGGTTTTTCAAAGAAATCGCTGGGTGGACCGATCTGGACGATTTCCGCGTCCTTCATGAGGGCGATGCGATCACCCATGCGGAAGGCTTCGTTCATGTCGTGGGTGATGAAGACGATGGTGCGGTCCATTTCGTCCTCAAGTTTCAAGAGTTCGTTCTGCATCTCGCGGCGGATCAAGGGGTCAAGTGCGCTGTAGGGCTCATCCATGAGCAGAAGCTCAGGGTCGTTCGTGAGCGCCCGGGCGAGACCGACACGCTGTCTCATCCCGCCGGAGAGTTGCCTTGGGGCATGATTCTCCCAACCGTCGAGGCCGACAAGCCTGATGGCATCCATCGCTTTTTCATAGCGTTCCTCTTCACTGACTTTTTGCACTTCAAGCGGATATTCCACGTTTTTGAGCACTGTCCTGTGAGAGAGAAGTCCGAAATGCTGGAAAACCATGGACGTATCGTTCCTGCGGTATTTGCGCAGTTCTTCTTTTGTCATGTCGAGCAGGCTCACGCCTCCGACCAAGATATCGCCCCTCGCAGGACGGTTCAGAAGGTTCAATGTGCGGATAAATGAGCTCTTTCCGCTACCGGAAAGGCCGACGATGACGAACATCTCGCCTTCCTCTATATCGAAATTCACGTTGCGGACGGCCACTGTGGCGCCCGTCTTAATGCGGATTTCCTCAGCGGTCATGTCTTCGTCAATCAGTTGCAAGGCCGCTTCTTTTTGCCGGTGTGAGCCGAAAATGACGCTGAGATTCTCCACTTTGACATCTTTAGCCATCCAATCCCTCCGTTTGGTCAAATTTGTTGGCGATACCTTGAAGGACCCTGTCAAGCACGATGGCCAGGAACACTACGGCGAGTCCGGCGACGAAACCGTCACCGACCTCGATCTGCCGTATGGCCACAAGCACGACTTGACCGAGACCTTGCGCGCCGATCATGGATGATATGACAACCATGGCGACGGCCATCATGGTCGTCTGGTTGACCCCGGCGGCGATGGTCGCAAGCGCCTGGGGCAGTTCAATCTTGAAAAGCAGTTGGAGCGGGGTGGAACCAAACGCCTGTCCGGCTTCACGCACTTCCTCCTGGACATTGTTGATGCCGAGGTAGGTCAGCCTGATCAGCGGTGGCACCGCGTAGATGGTGGTCGCAAAGACCGCCGGCACTCGTCCGATCCCCAGCAGCATGAGTGCAGGGATCAGATAGACGAACGAGGGCAGCGTCTGCATCATGTCGAGAATGGGCTTGAGCACTGCGGCGAACGGTTTGAACTTGGACATGAGGATGCCCACTGGCAGCCCTCCGAAAAAGCTGATGGCGACACTGATCAGGATGATCGCCAAGGTGTAGATCATCTCGTCCCAAAGACCGAACACACCGATCATGGCCACAAGGACACCAAGAAGCACCCCGGTGCCGATTTTCCCGTAAAGCCTCCATCCTATATAGATGATGGCGAGGACATAGAGCCACCACGGGATGATTTCAAGCACGAAACCGACCCCGTCGAATAAGGCGATGATGACGAACCGGACGAAATCGAAAAACCATGAGAATGTCGCGTTGAGCCAATCTACGAACCTGTCTATGACTCCTGCGATCTGGTCGTTGAATTCCAGAAGTGATGGGAATCTTACAATTGTGTCATACATGGAATCTTTCTCCTTTCAGTGTTGAAGTGCTTGCGTGGTGTGTTTTTCACACGGATTTGTCATACGGGTCTCTTATTACCTAAATCGTACCACTCCGAGAAAAGGTTGTAAAGGAAATCAGGAGATGCAATCAGTTCATACCCCTTGAAAAGCCGTTCATGATTCACGTCCCAGCAGGGTCATGGTGTTCACTTTGACAGAATCGTCGCCGAGCACGTAAAGGGTCATGCCGACTTCGAGTTGCAATTTGGGATTGGGGGCCTGATAAAGATGTCCGTCCTGTTCGACCGCCAATACGAGCCCCTGGGTTTCGTTCCAGAATCTCAGGCTGCTCAGAGTCTCCCCGATCACCTTGTCGTCCCTGTCGAGCTTCACAGTGAAATAATCGAAGGGGAATGCATCGCTCTTCGATGTCTCAAGCAGACGCTTGACGTGTTTCTCGAGCATCCTGTGCACCCGTTCGCTTTCATTGAGAAGCTCTTGGGTGTCGGTGAACAGCCGGTGGGTCTCATGTTGTTTCTTGTACTGTTCAATATAGAGTTTTGCGGCCTTGCGGCTCAATACATAGATGCCGCTGCGCGGCCGGACCTCCACAGCGCCTATGTTGGTAAGGAGGCGCATGGCTTTTCGGATGGTTTCGCTGGACACACCGTACTCGCTTGCCAGAAGGGACCTGCCCCTGAGTTTCGCACCTTCCTTGACCTGATAAGAGACGATTTGTTTGGCGAGTTCGTAGGCGATTTTCTGATAGCGTGGTTCCTTTTTCTTTTCCTGCATGATAAAACTCCTCTTCCACCACTTTTGCACCCTGAGGGGCGGGAACCTCCCGCCCCTCAGGGTGCAGACAACCGGATACCGGTTGTCTGCGAAAGAGCATTATTCGATGGCGGCCTTGACATTGTTTTCAACGTCTTCAGGCACCCACTCTGTCCATAGGTCCTCGTATTCTGTAAGGAAATAGATGGCCGCTTCTCTTGGCGTTGCATCATTGTCGCGCATGTAGGCGAGCGCTTCTGAGGTGATCGCGGACGATGTCTCGTAGTGGCTCAGGAAGTCTGTGACATCGGGGAAACGGTCACGGAATCCGGCCGTGATGATGACGGTGACATCCTGGGGAGGCAAGTTCCCGCGTCCCCGCTCGTCATCGGCTGACTCGAATTCGATCTCATCTTCCAAAAGGTAGAGGTCTAGCTGGCCCAGGATCCATGTCGGTTCCCAGTTGTAGCCGACCCATGGCTCTTCGTCCTGATAGGCGCTCATGAGCGTGGAATTCAGGGTCGCGGTGGATTCGAGCGGACGGAATTCGAAATGCTCGACCAGTTCGGGATAGTCTTCCTCGTTCTCGAACTTGTTCTGAAGGAAAGCTGTGGCGGCCCATCCCGAGGGTCCACCGTAGATGACGCCTTTGTCCTCTTCGGGATCCCAGTTGTTGACCTCAGGGTCCGGGAAAAGTTCCTTGTGGTCCACAAGGGCCTGGATTGTGGTCAGATCGGGATAATCATCGAGCAGGTACTCGGGGATATAGAGGCCTTGGTAGTTGTCGTCGAAGTTGACGGACACTTCTTCATAGCGTCCCTCCGCAAGGTCATCCTCATATGAAGGGATGTTGCCGCTCCACATCTCGAGGTTCACATCGAGGTCCCCGGTGATCATGGATTGCGTGATGACGGGTGTGTCGGCCTGTGTGATGTTCACACTGTGGCCATACCCTTCTTCTATGATGAGTTTGGCGACTTGATTGTGAAATTCGTTGCTTTCCCAATCCCCTTCGGCAAGGTTGATCTCGTCTCCGCCGCATGCTGCGAGGGTGAAAACGATTGTGATCGCAAGGATTGGAAGCGTGATGCGTCTAAAAAAGTTTTTCATGATAAATCCTCCTTTTTTTATTTACAACCCATATTATACTCCTAAGTTGTCAGTTTGTAAAGTCCTTTTCCCTTTTTTGTTCAAACATCACATAAAAAAGGATGCCATGATGCGTGGCATCCTTGATAACAAGGGAATGGACGGGACTTATTCATCCAAAGCGGACAATATGTCCTCTTCGACGTCCTCGGGCACCCAATCGGTCCAAAGGTCCTCATATTCATCCAAGAACCATTGAGCGGCCTCGTCCGCATCCACATCATTTTCCTGCATGTAGGCAAGCCCTTCACTGGTGAGTTCCGAAGAGGTTTCATAGTGGCTCAAGAAAGCGTGCACATCGGGGTGACGCTCTTCAAAACCGTCTGTCACCACGACTGTGACTTCCTGAGACGGAAGGTTTCCGACACCTTCTTCATGGGTGTCCCTGGAATATTCGAGTTCATCCTCCAAAAGCACCATGTCATAAAGGCCCATGATCCAAGTCGGCTCCCAGTTGTAGCCGACCCAGGGTTCTTCGCTTTCATAGGCGTCGGTGAGCGTGGTGTTCAGTGTCGCTGTGGATTCCAGCGGCCAGAAATCGAAATGTTCGATCAGCTCACCGTAATCCTCTTCATTTTCGAATTTGTTCTGCAAAAATCCGGTGGCCGCGAAGCCGGAAGGCCCACCATAGATGATGGCCTTGTCCTCATCGGGGTCCCATCCAGATATCTCGGGGTGTTCGAAGAGATGCTTGTAATCAGGCAGGTCCTGGATGGTCTGGAGGCCCGGATAGTCCTCTTGCAGATAAGCGGGGATGTAGAATCCCTGGGCGTTGTCGTCGAAATTGACCGAAATCTCATGGTAATGTCCGTCTTCGAGATCCTCATCATAAGTCGCCACATTGTCACTCCACATCTCGACATTCACATCAAGATCGCCGTTGATGAGCGATTGCGTGACGACGGGTGTGTCAGCGGTGGTGATGTCCACCGTCTTGTCATAGCCTTCTTCCAATATGAAAGCGACAATCTGGTTGTGGAATTCATGGCTTGCCCAATCTCCCTGCGCGAGGTCGATGGTCGAATCGTCTCCCATGCCATTACACGCGCCAAGGGTCACAATCAGGACTGCAGCTGTCACCAGCAGCCAAACTCTCTTGATCCATGTGCGCATGGATGTATGCCTCCTTTCAAGCTATTTGTTTTTCTACTTTCATGATAACAAACTCATCTCACCTGTCAAAAAAACCGGCACAACCAGCGGTCGATAGGGCCTTGGGAAGACGTCAATCGATTTCGATGACCCGATCGGTCCGAACAGGACCGTCTTCTGTTCTGATTTCGCGGTTCAAGGCGTCCGCGTCCATGATCCTTGTGAAAAGCGTATGGCGCGCGCCAGCATCGAAATAAAGGATGCGCACCGGCTCTTTTTTTCGCATGGCCTCTTCAAGGCGGTATTGATTCGCCTGCGCCTGATCATCCGAAAGGGCAGGCATGGTCTCGCGGACATTTTCGCCGAGGACTTCCCTGAGCGCCTCTCTCTGGGGCTCGAGGGCCTCGAAGGGAAGCCACTTCAGCATCTTCCTGTCATGATAGACCCTAGCCATGGTGTCCACCGACCAATGTCGAGCGCTCGCGTGCCCTCGCTGAGGGTTCATAGGAGGTGAGGCGGAGCGCCCGGGTTTTCCCGAAGCGCGCCTTGATGGAATCCATGGCCTCGAAGAGGGCGCGCTCGCCTTCCTTCGCGACACGGTCCTCAAACAGCGCGAGCTGGATCTCTGCGCGCCTGTCCTCAAGCCCGGTGAGCCGGACACCGACTTTGCGGATGAGCACGCCCTCGTAGTGGCGTGCGAAGAGCTTCATGACCGCCTCGTGGATCGCATCCGGATGGTCCATGGCTTCAAAAAGGCGCATCTGTCGGGAGAAACCGCCGCCCCCGTCCGTGGCGGAATAGCCCACATGAAGATGGACTGTGCTGGCCTTCTTGCCGATGAAACGCAATTTCTCGCACGCCTCGTCGCTCATCTCCCTGAGCACCGGGTGCACCATCGCCTCGTCATAGTCCTGGAAAAGCACCTGCGAGAGCCCGACACTCTTCTGCCTGTCCGGACGGTCGGGGATTCCCTCTTTGATGATGGATCCATCGATGCCGTGGGCGTGATGATAGAGCTCGTCGCCCATGACGCCAAAGTGGCGGATGAGCGTCTCCCTTCTTCCGTTCGCGATGTCGCCGACTGTGAACATCCCGAGTGCGTTCAGACGTTTTTCCATCCGGGCCCCTATCCCCCACATCTTCGAAAGGGGACGGACCGGCCATAGTTTGTCCTTGACATCCTCATGACGCCATTCGGCCATGCCCGAGGGGTTCTTCTTGCTTTCGAGGTCGAGGGCGAGCTTGGAGAGAAGGAGGTTGTCGCCAAGGCCGGCGGTCGAGGGGATGCCGGTCGAAACCAGGATGCGTCTGCGGATCATCGCAACGACTTCCGCGGCATCCATCTTGTAGTAGGAGAGATATTCGGTGAGGTCGAGGAAAGCCTCGTCGATGCTGTAGATGTGAAGGTCCTCGGGCGCGACGTGCTTGAGATATATGCCGGCGATGGCCGAAGAGACCTCCAGATAGCGCCTCATCCTCGGCTTTGCGATGATGAGGTTCTTCACTTTCGGCATCTCATGAAGACGCAGCCGGTTCGGGACCCCTCTTGCCTTGAGATAGGGCGTGACCGCGAGGACGATGCTGCCGCCGCCTCTCGATTCGTCGGCGACGATCAGGGGCGTCTTGAACGGGTCAAGTCCGCGGTCGACGCATTCGACCGACGCATAGAAACTCTTGAGGTCGATGATGGCGACCTCCCTTCTGAGACGGTTGACATCAGGCATTCAAAACACCTCCTTCAGATTTGATTCCATTCTATCACCGGAAGGGTTGAAAAATAACCATTGACATGTCCGCCTTTTTTTGAGACATAGGACCGGCCGCGGTTTTCGACTCTTTGAAATGTTTTTATAAAAAAACATCCCGGATTCATGTCCGGGATGCCCTCAAGTCATTCAGTTTGGTGGCGAAGGGTTCGGGTGGTTCGGCGGTGAACCGCATGGCTTCGCCGGTTTCAGGATGCGTGAATTCAAGGGTGTGCGCATGGAGGTACTGACCGAAATCGTCTGTGTGGGCTTTCCTGCGTCCATAATCCTTGTCCCCGGTAACGGGGTGGTCGATATAGCGCATATGCACACGGATCTGATGGGTCCGGCCGGTCTCGAGTTCGCAGCGGATGTAGGTATGCCTCTCGAATCGCTCGAGGACCGTGAAGTGCGTGACGCTCTCACGGCCGCCCTCCTTGACGCTCATCAGTTTGCGTCTTGTCCTGTGCCGTCCGATCGGCGCGTCGACGGTGCCTTTGTTGTGGTGGATCACACCTTCCACGATTGCGTGATAGCTCCGCTTGATCCGTCTTTCCTTGAGCGCTTCCTGCAGTTTTTTCAAGGTGCCTGGCGTCTTTGCGACGACGAGGAGGCCGCTCGTGTCCTTGTCGAGGCGGTGGACGATGCCGGCGCGTTCGGGGTGCTCGAATGTGGTCGCATCGTCGATCCTGTCGAGAATGCCGTGCATGAGCGTCGGTTCCGTATAGGTCTTCGACGGGTGCACCACAAGCCCCGAAGGCTTGTGGATGATCATCAGGTAAGCATCCTCATGGACCGTTTCGAATTCGACCGTCTTCGGGGTCAGATCGACCGTCTTCTCTTCTGGTTCGCTGAATGTCACCGTATCTCCGGTTTTAAGAATGTGACCGGCTTTCGTCTGTTGTCCGTTCACAAGGACGTGCGCTGTTGAAATCAATGTCTTGACAGAAGCCCGGGACTTGTCTTCAAGCTTTCCAGAAAGCCATTTGTCAAGCCGTTCTCCCGAGTCTTCGCTGAGCACTTCGAAGGTCTTATCCATCTGTATTCTCCTTCATGCGGATGGGCTCGAGGATGATGATGTCGAATGCGAACAAAGCCATGCCTACCGTGAGCGCCATGTCCGCGACGTTGAAGATCGGAAAGTTGTATCCGAAGATGTAGGTGTCGATGAAATCGACGACATACCCCAGTCGGAGGCGGTCTATGAAGTTCCCGACCGTCCCGCCGATCAGAAGTGTGAGCCCTGTGGAATAGACGGGTTTGGCCTTGAAGGCCATGTCTTTCGCAAAGAAAGTGAAGACCCCGAGAGCGAGTATCGTCACGACAGTGAAAAACACGGTCTGTCCTTGGAATAGACCCCAGGAAGCGCCGTAGTTGCGATGATGGGTGATGTGAAGGAACTGGTCTATGACCATGATGGGGTCGCTCTCCTCAAAGGGAAGCGCGACGGTGATCCAGTGTTTCGTCCATTGGTCCAGACTGACGATGAGGGCGATCAAAGCGATTGCCGCAGTCAGGGTTTGTCTTTTCATAAAGGCCTCCGTGTGGGTGGTTTCAAAATGCCCGTTCGACCATGGTGAGACCGATGATCAGCCCGGCTATCAGGATGATGCCAGCGGTGATGCCGGCCTCTATCCATCGCATTCTCTCGAGCGGGATATCCGTCTCTGGTTGTTTGATTCTAAGGATTTTGTAGGCGATAAGACTCCATAATGCGCCGAATACCGAGAGTGTCAAGACGCCTATGACAACGTAGACACGCACATATGCGACAAACAGAAGCGCGAGGTTGACAATCAGAAGCATGATCGGCGCGATGATGACCGCGCTGAAGAGAAGCCCGCCGAAGAAGGCCTCGAGGATGTCTTTCAAAGTGAAGGTGTCGCCCATGCGTCTCAGGATGCGTTTGAGCCTATTCATCGCTTTCACCCCGCTTGAGATAATCGAGTGCGTCCTCGAAAGTCCCGACGGCGACAATGGTCATGGAATCGTCGGCGATCTCCCTTTGTGCGCGCATGGCGGCGTCATGGTTGGAGCCGTCCGGCACGAAGAAGATATCGACTCCGCGCTTGTGTGCGGTCCATACTTTCTCGCGCACACCCCCCACGTTGCCGACCGACCCGTCGATGCGGATGCTGCCGGTGCCGGCGATGGTCAGCCCTTCAGTGAGGTCTTCCTCACTCAGGACATTGTAGATATGGAGCGTCTGCATGAGCCCTCCGGAGGGCCCGCCGATGATGGAGTCCTTGACCTTGTAGGGGATCTCGGCGTCCGTGATGCGGTGGTAGGTGCTCACATTGAGCCCGAACGCGCAATGGTCGTCCCTTTCCTGCTTGGTGATCACCAGGGTTTCCTCATGCCCTTCCTCCTTGCGGACGCGAAGCGAGGCCTCCTCGCCGCATTCGACCGCGTTCAGCGCGTCGATGACGTCTTCCTCACCGTTCACTTCAAGGATGACATCCCCGATCTCAAGCGCCTTGTTGTCCATCCATTCATAGTATAGGGAGACGATATGTTCGGTCTCGTATGTGATGGATAGCCCGAGCGCCTCGTATGCGTTGATCAGCGCGAGGTCCACGGAAGTGTTGCGCGCGACCTGCCCGCTTTCAAAGCGGGCGGAGTCACTCACCGCGGTCCGTGACTCCGGGAGTTTGTCGGTGGTATGGGCGGCAGTGAAATAACTTGTCATGAACTGGAAGAACGTCGGTTCCTCGACGTTCATGATATAGATGGTGTTGAAAGGGTTCCTTTGCGGATAGGGGTCATCGAATTCGATGAAATTCTCCACGGGATTGAGGTCGCCCGGTGTGTAGATCCGGTACTCGATCCTGTAGGTGAGGAGGAACATGACGAGCAGATAGGGAAGCGCGAGCGCGATGATGATCCGCCGGTGGCGTCTCAGAAGCTCAAACATCGCCGAGCCTTACCTTCACGGGAGGGATCTGGCGGTATTTTACGCCGGCGTCCCTGAGCATCCGCATGGAGGCTTTCACCGACGCTTCCTCCTGATACTTGTTCTCGCCATAGACGATTTCTATGATGCCGCTTTGGATGATGAGCTTCGCGCATTCATGGCAGGGGAAAAGGGTCACATAGAGCGTGGCGTTTTCAAGCGAGACGGTGCTGTTCAGGATCGCGTTCGGCTCGGCATGCACGACGTAGGGGTATTTCGTCTCAAGGAAACCGCCCTCACTCTCCCATGGATAGACATCGTCGTCGATGCCGATCGGAAACCCGTTGTAGCCGATGCCCACGATGCGTTTCTTCGCGTTCACGATGCAGGCGCCGACCTGTGTGGAGGGGTCCTTGCTGCGCATCGCGGAAAGTTCCGCGACCCCCATGAAATATGCGTCCCAGGATATGTAGTCGCTTCTTTTCACAAAATCACCCCTTGATTTTCCCTGCCAGCGTCAGATCAAGATGGCAATGGCCGGAAGGATGCTTGTCGAGATAGTCCTGATGATAGTCTTCCGCGGCGAAGAAGGGCATGTCCTTCTTCACTTCGGTCTGGATGGGTCTGTCGTAGTCTTTTTTGATGTCTTCAATCATCGCGTCGATCACGGGACGGTCCTCTTCGGTGAAACGGTAGATGCCGCTTCTGTATTGAATGCCGATGTCCGGGCCCTGACGGTATCTCGAAGTCGGGTCGATCGCGGTGAAGAAGTGCTTGAGAAGGGTCTTGAGTTCAATGACTTCGGGGTCATAGGTGATCTCGACCGCTTCCGCATGGCCGCTGCCGTTGCAGACTTCCTCATAGCTCGGGGCCTCACGGCTCTCCCCGGCGTATCCCGACACGGTGTCCTTGACGCCTTCAAGCTGTTTGAAATAGGCCTCGACGCCCCAGAAACAGCCGCCTGCCAATGTGACTTTCTTCATGATCCATGCACTCCTTTCAAAATGATGAAACAGTTCCGCCGGTGATGATCCTGATGATGTGCGCAGCCCCATGATACCCGCCGACGGGCGGCACAAGCGCGCATGATGCGGGGGTCGCGATGCCCGCACGCTTGAGCGGGGCTTCGGTGCTGTAAACCGCCTCGACTTCAAGGATGCCTTCTTTCCTGAGCGCCTTTTTGAGCTTGCGCGCGAGGGGGTCGCCCTCGAGAGAGAATAGATTGCCGGTTCGCACTTTCGATGGGTCCGTGCGGTTGCCCAGGCCCGCAGATGTAAGGACTGGTATACCGAGCGATACTGCGGTCTTTATGAGGTCGAGCTTCGCCGGGACATTGTCGACGCAATCGAAGACATGGTCATAGGGCACGTCGAAGAGTCTGTCCCGTTTGGTTTCATCGTAGCGTTCGGTGAACTTTCGCACCACGGCGTCCTTGTTGATGTCCTTGATCCTGGCTTCCACAAGGTCAGTCTTGTTGCTTCGGATGGTCGAATGATAGGCGATGGCCTGACGGTTGATGTTCGAAATGTCGACCCTGTCGTCATCCACGACAGTGAATTGACCGACCCCGCTTCGCGCGAGGGCAAGGACCGCGTGCGACCCCACACCCCCGAGTCCGACGACGAGCACATGCGCCTCTTTGAGACGCTTCATGCCCGCCTCGCCGAACAGGGGCGCATTTCTTTCAAAAGGGGAATCACTCACGCTCTTCATCCGTGTGTTTGAGCGCGAGCCCGAGTTCATCGAGTTGCGTGGTGTCCACGTCGCTCGGCGCATCAGTGAGCAGGCAGGTCGCACTCGCGGTTTTCGGGAAGGCGATGACATCGCGGATGTTCTTGGTGCCGGCGATCATCATCACGAGTCTCTCAAGCCCGAACGCGATGCCGCCATGAGGGGGGGCGCCGTATTCGAGGGCTTCTGTCAAGAAGCCGAAACGGTGCTTTTGCGTCTCCTTGTCCATGCCGAGCGCATCGAAGACGGCGTTTTGGACATTGACGTTGTGATTCCTGAGCGATCCACCGCCGAGTTCCTGGCCTTGCGCGACCAGGTCATACCCGTAGGTGAGCACTTCTTCAGGGCGCTCTCTGAGTTTGTCCTTGTCCTCGTCGCGGGGGCGGGTGAAGGGATGGTGAAGGGCGTGGAACCGTTCTTCCTCCTCATCGTATTCGAACATGGGCCAATGCACGACCCAGTGGAAATCGAACGTGTCCGGTTCAATGAGGCCAAGCGTCTCGCCGAGCCGGTTGCGAAGGTGACCGAGCGCCGCGCGCGTCACTTTGAGGGTGTCGGCGACAATGAGGAGGAGGTCGTCTCTTTCCATAAACGTCGCGAGCGAGGCTTTCTCGCTCTCGCTTAGGAATTTCGCGACGGATCCGGTGAATTCGTCGCCGCTTCTTTTGAGGAAGGCGAGTCCCTTGGCGCCGTAGGGCTTCACCGCCTTCTCGAAGGCGTCGATCTGTTTGCGGGATAAGCTTTTCGCCCCGCCTTCGATGTGGATGCCCTGCACGGCGCCGCCTTTTTCAAGGACGCCTTTGAACACTTTGAAATCCGTATCACTGAATGTCTGGCTCAGATCCGTGATGGGGAGGCCGAAACGCATGTCGGGCTTGTCGGTGCCGTAAAGGCGCATGGCTTCAGCGTAGCTGATCCTCGGGAAAGGGGTCTTGATGTCCATGCCCTTGGTCTTTTTCATGATATGCTTCACCATGCCCTCGCACAGTTCGAGCACATCATCCTCGGAGACGAACGCCATCTCGATGTCGATCTGGGTGAATTCGGGTTGACGGTCGCTTCTGAGGTCCTCATCCCGGAAACATTTCGCGATCTGGTAATACCGCTCGAAGCCGCCGACCATGAGCAGCTGCTTGAAAAGCTGCGGGGACTGCGGAAGCGCGTAGAATCCCCCTTTGTGGATCCTTGAGGGCACGATGTAGTCGCGTGCGCCCTCAGGGGTGGATTTGGTGAGGATGGGGGTGTCGAAATCGATGAAGTCCTTGTCGTTGAGATAGTCTCGGGTCGCACGGATGACTTCATGGCGCGTCCTTAGCATATGTTTCATGCGGGGGCGGCGGAGGTCTAAGTAACGGTATTTGAGCCGCGTGTCCTCAAGTGCGTCGGTGTCGTCCTGGATGATCATGGGAGGTTGCGCCGCGCTCGCAAGGACGGTTATGTCGCTCACATCGACCTCGATGTCGCCGGTGGGCAGGTCCGGGTTCTTGCTCGAGCGTTCGACGACCTTCCCGGTCGCTTCGAGGACATATTCGTTCTTGATGCCCGTGGTGATGGATTTGAAGGGGTTTTCGGAATAGAACGCGAGCTGGGTGATCCCCTTCTCGTCGCGCAGATCTATGAAGACGAGATTTCCGAGGTCGCGCTTTTTCGCAACGAAGCCCTTCAGGGTGACGGTTTTTCCTATATCGGTGGAGCGGAGTGCGTTATTGTGGTGGGTATGTCGCATGTTATTCGCCTCTTTCCTTGCAGTCGACACATTCATCAGGTGTTTTTTTGGTGAGTGTTTCCATGAGGGTGACATAGAGTTCGCTGTGGGACACGGTGTGCTCGGTGCCCTCGCGCTGGTCCTTGAGGTTCACCACACCCTTCTCGACTTCGCTTTCGCCGATGATCGCCACAAAACGGGCGTCATGGTGGGCGCTTTGCTTGAACTGGGCCTTCATGGATTTGTCCGAATAGTCCCCGTCGACGGTGATGCCGCCAAGACGCAGACGCCGCATGAGCGGCATGGCCGCGCCTCTCGCCTTGTCGCCGAGGATGATGAAATATACGTGCAGCGGCGGTGTCTGCGGCGTGAAGCCGCTCGCCTTGAGGGCCACAATGAGCCGTTCGATGCCGAATGCGAACCCGCTTGCGGGGGTGTCTGGCCCGCCGAGTTCACCGACGAGGTTGTTGTAGCGTCCGCCTCCGCAGATGGCGTTCTGCTTGCCCAGAAGCGCTTCGCTCACTTTCACCTCGAAGACGGTGTGGGTGTAGTAATCGAGCCCGCGCACGAGGCCGTGGTCCAAAGTGTAGGGGATGTCCATGTCTTCGAGATGGCCGATGACGGCCTCGAAGTGCGCCCTGTCTTCTTCCGTGAGATGGTCGTAGGTCCTGGGTGCGGTTCTGATGGGGTCCTTGTCCGCGTCCTTTTTGCAGTCGAGGATGCGGAGGGGGTTGGTCTCATACCGTGCCTTGCAGTCGTCGCAGAGCGTATCGATATGCGGCTTGAGGTGTGTCTTCAAGGCGTCGGTGTAGGCCGCCTTGCTTTCATCGCCGCCGAGTGAATTGAGGTGGACTTCCGCGTTTTTCAACTTGAGGGCGCGCAGCACGTTGAGCGCGTAGTCGATGAGTTCCGCATCCAACGCGGGATGGGCTGAACCGAAGAATTCCGCGCCGAACTGGCGGAATTCGCGGAAGCGGCCCTTCTGTGGCCGCTCGTAGCGGAACATCGACCCTATGTAGTAGCGTTTGAGCGGCACTTTCGGGTCGGTATGGAGCTTGTGTTCGATGAAAGCCCGCACGATGCCGGCGGTGCCTTCGGGCCTGAGGGTGTTGACGCGACCACCCCTGTCTTCGAAATCGTAGGTCTCCTTGTTGACGATGTCGCTGTCGGCGCCGACCGTCCTGTGGAAAAGCTCGCGGCTTTCGAAATGCGGGGTTCTGATCTCTTCGACATTGTATAGGCGGCTCACTTTCCTTATCGCCTGTTCGACCGCCTGATAGTAGCCGATCGTGTCCGTGATGTCATAGGTGCCTTTCATTTTCTGTATCATGTTATCTCTCCTCATTGAAATAAAAAAATCCCCCTCAACGCTAAGGGCGATTTCTCGCGGTACCACCTTAGTTCCGGTTCACACCGGCCCTCGCGCCTTAACGCTGCGTCGCGTCCCTTGTTTGAAAGGGCCCTCGGGAGTGTCAAGCAGGGGTGTCATGCGGATTTTCAGCCCACATCCGCTCTCTTGGATGACTTTCCTGCGCAGTTCCGTCCGTGGTTTAGTTAATTATAGCGTGATTGCGCCCCCCTGTCAACGACGCTCAGAAAGAGAAATCGATGGTCTTCTTGAACGCTTCGAAGCGGGCCTTGTCACGGTTGAAATAGTCCTCGTCTGTGAAACTTGAGACATGCTCGTCGAGCACGAGTCCGTCGAAACGCTTGAAGCTCTTCCTCAAACACCCCTCATAAGTGAAACCGAGTTTCTCACGCAGCCGTCTTGAGGCGGCGTTGTTCGAAAAATGCTTGTAGGCGAGGCGGGTGAGATTAAGCATCTCAAACGCGTAGACCATGACGGCCATCGACGCCTCGACCATGAGGCCTTGTCCCCAGAGCTCCGGGGTGAGCACCATGCCGATCTCGCCTTTGTAGCCTTCCTCGAAGGAATGGACCTCGATGGTGCCGACGACTTTCATGGAGTCATGGTTCACGACCGCGAAGACCCCGGGTTGTCCGCGGTGGCGCTTGGAGAGCGCGTGCTGGATGAACTGGCGGGTCTCGCGCAAGCTTTCATGGGGTTTCCAGCCGGCGCGCGGTCCGACTTCATCCTTTTGCGCATAGTGGAAGATATCCTTCGCGTCGGCCATGGATATCGGCCTCAAGGTGAGGCGCTTCGTCTCGATCACGGGCAGGATGCTCATGGTGTATGGAGCATGCTCCACTTGTGGGTGTCGATGAACCCCATCTTCTTGTAGAGCTTCTCGGCCCTCGGGTCGTCATAGTAAAGACAGAGCGTCTTTTTCTTCTGGTTTATGTAGAGGTCCATGAGGTAGTGCATGACTTTTTTTCCGAGTCCGAGCTTCCGGTAGTCCCCATGGGTCGCCACGCCGACGATCATGGCGCTTTTCTTGGTCTCATAGACCGCCGATGCGGTCGCGACGACGCGCCCGTCTTGGCGCACGTAGACGGTCGTGCCGTTGTCATTTGAGTGATAATGAAGGAATTCGATATACTCTTTCTTGGGTTTCTGATGGACGGTGTAGAGTTCCTCGACCGTCGAGAGGAGATCGTAGACTTCTGCGGCCTCCTCTCGGCTTTCGAGCACATGGATGTCGGAATAGTCGATGCCGTCATCCGGCGTGAATAGCGTGGAACGCATGAAATCCATCCTGTCCTCCTCCATGTCGGGATAGTGAGGATGGATCTTCTCGATCAGTTCCGTCTTGGCGCTTATGAAGAGGAATTCGAACTGTCTGAACACAGGGAGCCAGTCCGTGTTGAAATGTGGGGTGGGTGCGTAATAGATGAGGTTGGACCAGTTTCTGCTCACAACGGCTTCATACTGCTCCTGTGAGACCTCGACATGAATCTCCTGATGGACGTTGTCCGGGTCGAAGCTTTCGACCTCCTTGATCAGGTAAAGATTGATCTCGGGTTCCATATAGAGCTGTTCGAGCACATCATCGCGCTCGCTTGCCTTCATCGGTCTGATCATTCTCATTCGTCCTTTCAATAAGGATGGTGACAGGGCCGTCGTTGACGGAGTGGATCTGCATCTCGCGCTGGAACTGTCCTGTTTTGACGGGCACGGCCTCTTCTTTCAAGGCTTCGACATAGGTCTTGAAGAGGGTGGCCGCCTCACCTGGGTTGAGCGCCTGCGTGAATGAGGGGCGGTTGCCTTTGCGGGCGTCTCCTTCGAGCGTGAACTGACTCACGATGAGCGCCTCGCCCTTCGTATCGAGAAGGGACCGGTTCATCTTGCCCTCCTTGTCCTCGAAGATTCTCAGTTTCGCGGTCTTCGCCGCCATCTTCGGAATGAGTGCGGCGGAGTCGCCGCTTCTGAAACTGACGTAGACGAGGATGCCTTCATCAATCGCCGAGACGGTCTTCCCTTCGACGACACACTGCGCCTGTCTGACGCGTTGAACGACGAGTTTCATCACTTCATCAGCCTTTCGATGTTGATGACGCCGGAGACTTTCTGGATGTTTAGGATGATGTTGTCGAGCTCTTTTTTCTCCCGGACACCCACTTTGAGCTTGATCACGCCTTCACCCCGCTTGTTGGTCGACGCCTGGACCTGGTCGACCTTGCCCTCGTGGGTGGTCGTGGTGTTGATGATGTCGGCGAGGATGTTGTCGCGGTTATGGACGGTGAGTTTCAAGTTCACATCATGGATCGAGGTGCGGTCCGGACCCCAGTTGACGTCGATGTAGCGGCTCTCGTCGAGGTTCTGTAAGTTCTTGCACTCGGCGCGGTGCACGGCGATGCCGCTGCCTTTGGAGATGTAGCCCTTGATCGGGTCACCGGGGATCGGGGTGCAGCAGTTGGATAGCTTCACCGAAGGGTTGTCAAGGCCCTCGACGATGATATTGGAATCGCCGGCGACCTTGCGCTTCTCAGTCCGGTTGATCGAGTCGATGAGCTTCTCTTCACTCACGGTCTCATCGGGAAGCATCGTGTTGAGGGCGTTTCGCGCGGTCAGGGTGTTCTTTCCGATCTCGTAGTGGAGGGTCTCAAGGTTTCTGATGCCCTTGTAGGAGAGGTGTTTCTCGACATCCTTGTCGGTGATGGACACATCCGGCGCACGGCGTTCCTTCTCCTTGTCGAACTCCTCTTTCCCCATTTCTATGAGGACGTCCTTGCGCTGTTTGTTCAGGTAGTTCTTGATCTTGGATTTCGCACCCGAGGTCTTGGCGATCTTGAGCCAGTTGTCGTTCGGGCCGAAGCTGTTCTTCGAGGTCTTGATCTCGACGACGTCCCCGGTCTCGAGTTCGTATTCGAGCGGGACGATCTTGCTGTTGACGATGGCGCCGACGGTCTTGATGCCGACTTCGGTGTGGATCCTGAAGGCGAAATCGATGGGGGTGGAGCCCATGGGCAGATCGACGATGTCGCCGTCCGGGGTGAAGACATAGACGTTGGACTGGAAGATGTCATCCCGCAGAAGATTGAGCACTTCTTCGTCGTTTTCACGCTGTTCGGTCGCCTCGATGAGCTGGTTGTACCATCTGAGCTTCTTCGAGACCATCTGGGTCATCGGGATGTCCGAACCTCTTTCCTTGTAAGTCCAGTGCGCGGCGATCCCGTATTCGGCGATGCGGTCCATCTCCGGAGTCCTGATCTGGATCTCATAGATTTTCCCGCTGTAGATCACCGAGGTGTGCAGGGACTGATACAAGTTGGGCTTGGGCATGGCGATGTAGTCCTTGAAACGGTTCGGGATCGGGGTGAAACGGCTATGGATGACCCCGATGGTGCTGTAGCATTGCTCGACATTCTTGACGATGATGCGGAGCGCGAGCAGGTCGTAGATGTCGTCGAATTCCTTGTTGCGGTCCTGCATCTTCTTGTAGACGGAATAGATGTTCTTGATCCGCCCTTTGACGTTGTATTCGAACTGGTTCTCCTCGAGCATGTCCTCGAGTTTCCTGCGCATTTCCTTCAAGTCCTCATGGCGGTTCTGCTTGGTGTCTTTGATCATCTGGGCGATCTGACGGTATTTCTCCGGATGGAGGTACTTGAACGAGGTGTCCTCGAGTTCGCTTTTGAACTGATACATACCGAGACGGTGCGCCAGTGGGGCGAAGATGTCGAGGGTCTCACGGGCGATGCGTTTCTGTTTGCTCACCGGAAGGTTGTGCAAGGTGCGGATGTTGTGCAGACGGTCCGCGAGCTTGACGATGATGACGCGGATGTCCTTGGCCATCGCAAGCAGCATCTTCTGGTAGTTTTTCGCCTGGACGAGCTGTTTTTCCTCTTCCTCGTCGGTGATGCCCTTGAACTTGTACTGCCCGAGCTTGGTCACGCCTTCGGTGAGAAGCGCGACCTCCTCTCCGAACTGCTGCTTGATCTCATCATAGGTTGCGGAGGTGTCCTCGATGCAGTCATGCAGGAGGCCGGCCATGATGGTCGTCACATCGGAATTGTAATCGGCGAGGATCTGCGCGACATTGAGAGGGTGGGAGATGTAGGCCTCGCCGCTCTTGCGGTTCTGCCCTTCATGATGGTTGAGGGCGTAGATATAGGCCTCTTCGATCTTGTCGAGGGACGTTTCATCCTTGATGTAAGTCTTCAGTGTCTCTTTCAGGCCTTTGAAATCCGTTGAGTCCTGCATGGTCTCACCTCCTCGGGGTGAAGGGTCTTCTGTCAATCAGTACGTAAGCAGACTGTAGATGGGGTAATGGCCGATCTTGTGTCTGCCTTTGAGTTCGGCGAGTTCTATCAGGAAGGCGATGCCTGCGACATTGCCGCCGGCCTTCTCGACGAGCTTGATCGTCGCCTCGATGGTGCCGCCGGTGGCGAGGAGGTCGTCGACGATGAGGACACGTTGACCGGTCTTGATGTCTTCCTTGTGAATCGACAGCGCGGTCGAATCGTATTCGAGCGCGAAGTCTTCCGTGTAGGTCTCCCTCGGCAGTTTCCCCGGTTTTCTCACCGGTACGAAGCCGATGCCGAGATTGACCGCGATCGGCGTGCCGAAGATGAAACCGCGGGCGTCGGGGCCGACGATGACATCCGCCTCGCGTTCCCTCGCGTAGTCGGAGAGTTTCTGTACAGCGTAGCGAAGGGCCCGCCCGTCCGCGATCATGGGGGTGATATCCTTGAATTGAATCCCTTTTTTCGGGAAGTCCGGAACATTTTGGATATAGTCTTTCAAACGCATGATGCATCACCTTTTCCTTAGTTTTTATTCTTTATTATAACACGAGTCAACGATGATTCGAAACACTTCACATGGCATTCGGCGCGCTTACGCCGATCAGGTTGAGCGCATCCTCGACGACGGACGCGACCGCCCGCAGAAGATACAGGCGCTCACCGCTCGCCTCATGGTCGTCTGTCATCACGGGGACGGCGCTATAAAAGGCGTGAAGGGCGCCCGCGAGCCCGTGGACATAGTTGGGGACCTTGTGCGGGGCGCGGCTTCTGGCCGCATCCTCGATCACGCCCGGATAATCCGCGAGCTTGAGCATAAGCTGTCGTGTCTTCTCTTCATTCAGGTGCTTGAAGGTGTCCGGGTCCGCCAAGGTGTCGTACCCGCGCGCTTCCGCCTTCTCAAGAAGGGTCATGATGCGGGCGTGGGCGTATTGCGCGTAGAAGACCGGGTTCTCATTGGTCTTCTTGAGCGCGAGGTCGAGGTCCAGATCCATGTGGGTGTTGAGGCTATGGCGGGCGAAGAAATACCGGATGGCGTCACTGCCGACCTCGTCGATGAGGTCCCTCAGGGTGATCGCCTGTCCGCTTCGCTTGCTCATCTTGACCTCTTGATTGTCCTTGATGACCTTGACGATCTGCAGCATCTCAACATCGAGGATGTCCTTTTTTCCGCTCGTCATCTCGATGGCGGCCTGGAGCCTTGGGACATAGCCGTGGTGGTCCGCGCCGAGCACATCGATGAGGATGTCATACCCGCGCCAGAGCTTGTCGAGATGATAGGCGATGTCAGGCATCAGATAGGTGTAGGTCCCGTCCGATTTGACGATGACACGGTCCTTGTCGTCGCCGTAGGCGCTCGTTTTCAAGAAGACCGCACCGTCGTCAGTGTAGGTGTGTCCGTCCTCCTTGAGCTTTTGAAGGGTCTTCTCGACCTTGCCTTCCTCATAGAGCGAGGCTTCGCTGAAGAAGACATCGAAGGTGACACCGAAGGTGCCGAGGTCTTTTTTGAGGCCATCAAGGAGGTTTTTGACGCCGTAATCACGGAACACATCCAGGCCGTCCTCATGGAGATACCTGTCGCCGTAGGTCTCCTTGAGTGTCTTTGCGATGGCTTTGATTTCCGGTCCGTGGTATCCGTCATCCGGCATGGGGGTGTCCTTGCCGTGGCTTTGTTCATAGCGGGCCTTGATGCTTTTCGCGAGGGAGGCGATCTGGTTTCCGCCGTCGTTGACATAGAATTCCTTCGTCACGCTGTAGCCGGCCTTTTTCATGATCCGGGCGAGGTTGTCGCCGGCGGCCGCGCCGCGGGCGTGCCCGACATGAAGGGAGCCAGTGGGATTCGCACTGACGAATTCTATGTTCACATCCGTCCCCGCCCCGAGGTCGGAAGCACCGAAGGCGGAAGGGTCTTTCATGACGGTCTTCAGAATGCCGTGCAGGGCGGTCTCGTTCAAGAAGACGTTGATGAAGCCCGGACCGGCGACCTCGACCGCCTTGAAGAGAGGGTGTTTGGACAACGGTTCGCGGATGGCATCCGCAATCACGCGGGGATTGTTTTTCAGGGTTTTCGCGAGCTGCATCGCGATGTTGGTCGAGTAATCGCCCATGTCGCGGTTCGCGGGGATCTCGATCTCGACGTGTTCGTCCTCAAGCCCGTATGTGAGGCTCAGGGCTTCTTTGACCAGGGCCTTGACCCTGTTTTCCATGTTTGGCATATGCGCACCTACTCATTGAAGTTTAGATTCATCTGTTCCTGGAAGGTCTTCTTCCGTTCGGTCGTGTAGAGTTTCATCCATTTCGCGCCCCGGCCCTTGCCGAGCGGTCGGATCTTCTTCTCGTCACGCATGCGGGCGAGCGCCCGGTTGATGGTCGAATCGCTCACGGTCGGGTGGGCGTTGCGGATGTCTTCCTTGCTGAACACCTCTTCTAGCTTGTTGATGGTGTTCTCTATGTAGTCGGATTTGTTGTGCTGTTTGTCATAGGCGTAGTTCCTCACCATTTCATGGGCTTCCTTGTAGGATTCCAAGGAGATATCGAGCATGAAGCGGTGAAGGCTCAAAGTGTCGGCGAGGCCCTCGCTCCAGTTTCTCGAGGAAGCCTCGCGCGCTTTTTCGAAGTTCGTCCTTTGCTTGTAGAGTTTCTCGAAGAAACTCGAAAGATGGAACGCCTTGTAGTCGTATGAAATGAGAAGGATGTAGAGGGTCAAAAGCCCGATCAGGTTGTTGTGGTTCTTGAAGGGGGCGAGGTGGATGAAATCGATGTAGAAATCGACGGCGAGGAGGCTGTGTTCGTAAGCATTGGCGCGCCGCGCCCTGTGATAGCTGTCGACAAGGTTGCCAAGTGCCTCGCGTTTGGTTTTCTGCCCGCTTGCGAGCAGGTTGACCGTCTTTCTGTCCTTCTTGTTGCTTTTGGCGAAATGGAGCGTTTCATCCGTTTCGACACCGCTATACAGGAACTTGAGCATGTCGTGGATCTCGGTGTCGATGAGGTCGAAAGTCTCCGTGTCCTGATGGATGCGGTGCAAGGCGCTTTTGAGATTCGACAGAAGCCGTTCGTGGCGGTTCTTCGGCTGGACATTCTTGATGAGGATCTGCCTGAATCTGGCATCGCTCACTTCGAAGTTGAAAAATTGGGCGAAGAAATAGGCGTCGCTTTGGATTGTCTGCTCGAGAAGGGTCTCGAAGTCCGGTTTCACGACCTGGATGATTTCCTGGTTCTTGCCTATGAACCGGTAGAGTTCGAGGTATCTTCCGATGATGTCGTTGGGGATGCGGACATGGTCGATGGCATCCAATGTGTACATGGGCCTCATTCCTTCCTACGAGTCTTCGAAAAGGGTCTGCTGGGTACCGGGGACCGAGGGTTTCTGCTTGAATTCATGGAAAGGGCGGATCTCGCCGGACTCATCGTACTCGGGATCGATCCATAGCATGTTCGGCGTCGCGGACCCCTTGATGAATTTCTTGCCGTGTTCAGCGGCGTGTTCCTTGAGGTCGAACGCGCTGACAGTATGCTCGCCCTTGTCGGTGAGGACGTGGACAGTCGCGCGCTTCTTGTATTGCACGGCGTTGAGGATGTCCGCGTCCGCGATATGATAGGGGTTGGTCTTGACATGCCTCAGGACGCGTTCCCCTCTCAAGGCGCGTTTTTTCTTCTCAATCTCCTCGGGGTTGATGCGTTTCAGGGTGCCGCGCGTCGTGAGCAGGACGATGTCGTGCTTGTCGGCGAGCACGGCGGATGTGGCGAGGGTTTCCTCAGGCTTGAGATTCATCGCCTTCACGCCCTTGGCGAGCGTCGAGGTCGAGGGGATCTCCTCGAGGTCGTAGCGCAAGGCGTAGCCGCCCTTGGTGAAGGTGACGACCTCCCTGCGTTCGCTGAAGACGTGCGTGATGTCGGTGATACGGTCGCCTTTTTTCAGGTTCATCGCCCTGATGGGGCGGTTGTAGCGCTGGACGTCATAGTCCTTGATGGCGGTCCTTTTCACGACGTTCTTCTCCGTGGTGAAAAGGAGCCAGCCGGCCTCGTCGTCAAAAGCGGAGACGCTCTGGGCGTGGATGATCTTCTCCCCGTTCACAAGTGGCACGATATGGTTGATGTGCTGACCCATCTCCTTCCATTTGCCTTCCTGGATCTTGAAGACGGGCAGATAGATGTAATGGCCGTGGTCGGTGAAGATGAGGAGGGTGTCGAGGGTCGAGACATCCCGGTTGAAAAGGAAGGCGTCATGTTCTTTCATGTCGGGATTCTCGGTGGCCTTGAAGCTTCTGAGGGAAGCCCTTCTCAGATACCCTTCACGGGTGAGGCCGAGGCGGACCTGTTCGCTCTCGATCAGGTCTTCTTCGGCGACCTCGATGCGCTCGATCTCGTCCTCGATGGTGGTTCTTCGTTCAGAGGGGACTTTGCGGATGAGGCTTCTGAGTTCCTTTTTGATGACTTTCTCGAGGGCGTTCTCGTTTTGCAGGATGTCTGTGAGTTTGGCGATGGACTCGTTCAGCTCGTCCTTTTCCTTGGTCAGTGCACTCAAGTCCGTGTTCGAAAGCCTGTAAAGCTGCAAGGTGAGGATCGCTTCGGCCTGTTCCTCGGAGAATTTGAAAGACTCGACGAGTTTCCCCTTGGCATCCGCTTTCGAATCCGAATGGCGGATGAGGGCGATGACCTCATCGAGCACGTCGACCATCGCGATGATGCCTTCGACGATATGGAGACGCTTCTTCGCTTTTCTGAGTTCGAAGTTCGAGCGGTTGGTGACGACTTCCTTCTGATGATAGATATAGCTGTCGAAGATGTTGAGGATGCTCATGGTGCGCGGACGCTTGTTGTCAATCGCGACCATGTTGTAGGTGAAGGACTTGGTGAGGTCGGTCTTTTTGTGCAGGAAGTTCACGATCGCCTCGGCGTCAAAGGAGGGTTTGACCTCGATGACGATGCGGAGGCCTTCGCTTGACGTTTCGTCGCGGACTTCCTTGATGCCGTCGACTTTCTTTTTGAGACGGATCTCATCGATCCGTCGCACAAGGGTCGCCTTGTTCACCTCGTAGGGGATTTCGGTGATGATGATGTTCTGTCCTTCGATGGCGACTTTCGATTTTATGATGATGCGTCCGCGGCCGGTCTCGAAGGCGTCGCGGATGCCTTTTTCCCCTTGGACGATGGCGCCGGTCGCGAAGTCGGGCCCCTTGACGATCGGAAGGATGGCATCGATCGTGCACGAAGGGTTGTCGATGCGCTTGATGACACCGTTGATGACTTCTTTCAGGTTGTGAGGCGGGATCTCCGTGGCGTAGCCCGCGGAGATGCCCGAGGCGCCGTTGATGAGGATGTTGGGAAAGCGTGCGGGAAGCACGATGGGTTCGTATTCCTCGTCGTCGAAGTTCGGGACATAGTCCACAGTCTGCTTGTCGATGTCCTGAAGCAGATATTCGCTAAGCTTGCTCATGCGTGCTTCGGTGTAACGCATCGCGGCAGCGCTGTCGCCGTCGATTGAACCTTTGTTTCCGTGCATGTCGACAAGCGGTTCGCGCATCTTGAAGTCCTGCGCCATGCGCACCATCGCCTCATACACTGAGGAATCCCCGTGTGGATGGTACTTACCGATGACGTCTCCGACAATCCTCGCGCTTTTCTTGTAAGGTTTCTCATGCGTGAGCCCGAGGCGGTTCATCGCGTATAGGATGCGCCTTTGCACGGGCTTGAGCCCGTCGCGCACATCGGGAAGCGCGCGGTCCTGGATGATGTATTTGGAGTATCGGGCGAATCGGTCTCCGAAGATGTTCTGTATGTTCTCGTCCAGAATCTTCCCTTCGACGAATTCGTCGATGATGTCCTGCAGTTTTTCAGCCATGATCCTACTCCTTTATCTCGAAGTTGTCTTCGTTCGTGAAGGTGACGTTGCTCTCGATCCAGTCGCGACGGGGTTCGACCTGGTCGCCCATGAGGATCTTGATCTGTTTTTCGGTATCGGCGAAGTCGTCGATGGTGACTTTGACGAGCGTTCTCGATTCGGGGTTCATGGTGGTTTCGAAAAGCTGGTCGGCGTTCATTTCGCCGAGGCCTTTGTACCTCTGGATGGAGACGTTTTTCTTCAGTTCAAGCAGTCTTTGGAGTTCCTCGTCGCTCCAGGCGTACACTTCCTCGGTCTTACGGTTCTTCTTGAACGATATCTTGTAAAGGGGTGGCAGGGCGATATAGACCTTGCCGGCCTCTATGAGTTCTCGCATGTATCTGAAGAAGAAGGTGAGGATGAGGACCTGTATGTGCGCGCCGTCCGTGTCGGCGTCGGTCATGATGACGATGCGGTTGTAGTTGCATGCGCTCAAGTCGAAATCGCTTCCGAGTCCCGCGCCGATGGTGTGGATGAGGGTGTTGATCTCCTCGTTCTTGAGGACATCCTCGATTTTGGCGCGTTCCGTGTTGATGACCTTTCCGCGCAAGGGGAGGATCGCCTGGAAGCGACGGTTCCTGCCCTGTTTGGCGCTGCCTCCGGCACTGTCACCCTCGACGATGTAGAGTTCCTTCTTGGAGGGGTCCTTGGAGGAGGCGGGGGCCAGTTTTCCTGAAAGAAGCGGTTCCTTGCGTTTTTGTTTTTTCTCCATGCGGGCCTCGTCGCGCGCCTTGCGGGCGGCTTCGCGGGCCTGACGTGCCCTTGAGGCCCGGTCGATCAGGGTCTTGGCGAGGTCGGGGTTCTCATCGAAGAAATACATCATCTTCTCGCTCACGGTCTGTTCGACGGCGGTGCGCGCTTCGCTCGTGCCCAGCTTGTTCTTGGTCTGCCCTTCGAATTGAAGCAGGTTCTCGGGCACGCGGATGGACACGATGGCGGTCATGCCCTCACGGATATCCGCGCCTTCAAGTTTCCCGTCCTTCTCTTTGAGGATGGCGGTCTTGGTGGCGTATTCGTTGAAGATCTTCGTGAAGGCCGCCTTGAAACCGACCTCGTGGGTTCCGCCGTCGCGGGTTCGGACATTGTTGACGAAGGAAAGCAGCTGGTCGGTGTAGGACTTGGTGAACTGGAAGGCGACTTCGACTTTGATGTCTTCATGGTTCCCGCCGAAGAACACGGGGTCGTGTATGGGTTTCTTCGTGTCGTTCATGTATTCTATATAAGAAAGAATGCCTTCCTCGAACTGGAAGACCTCATGTTGTTTGGAGCGTTCATCCTTAAGGGTGATCTTGAGACCTTTGATCAGAAAGGCGCTTTCGCGCAGCCTTTCGGCCAAGGTGTTGTAGTTGAAGACGGTGGTTGTGAAGATCTCACGGTTCGGTTTGAAGTGGACCGTGGTGCCTCTTCTTTTGCGGTGTCCGACCTTTTTGATCGGAGTGACTTTCTTCCCGCCGTCACTGAACCGCATGTTGTACATCGTGCCCTCGCGGGTCACGGTGACATCGAGCCATTCGCTGAGCGCATTGACCACACTCGCGCCCACACCGTGAAGGCCTCCTGAGACCTTGTATCCGCCATGCTGGCCGAATTTCGCACCGGAATGGAGCTTGGTGTAGATGACTTCCATGCTGTTCTTGCCACTCGAGTGGTCATCGATCGGGATGCCGCGGCCAAAGTCCTCGACAATGACGGAATTGTCTTCCCTGATGGTCACATTGATTTCATTCCCATAGCCCGCAAGGGCTTCATCGATGGCGTTGTCCACGATTTCCCATACCAGATGATGCAGCCCTCTGGCATCGGTGGAACCGATGTACATGCCCGGACGTTTGCGCACCGCGTCGAGCTCTTCGAGTACTTGAATCGTCGTTGCATTGTAGGTTTCTTCTGTCATAAACACACGTCCTTTTGTCTTACTCACTAACATATTATATCAAAATCATCCCCCCTTTTATAGTATTCTTTTCAGTTAAATTGTGATATAATCTGAAAATAGATAATGGCGAGGTGATGCCCCATGGCTTACATACTTATACTGCTTTCCTACTTGGTCGGCTCGATTCCGATGTCGATCATCGTCGGTAAAATCACGCACGGCGTGGACGTCCGCGACTATGGTTCGGGCAATCCGGGAACCACGAACGCGATGCGTGTGCTTGGACGCAGACTCGGTTTTTTCATCTTCCTGCTCGACGTCATCAAGGGCGGTTTTGTGATTTTCCTGATACGCGCTGGCCTTTTCGATGCGGCTGAAGTGTTCCATCCGCTCCTTTACGGCATCATTTCGGCTTTCGGTCACATGTTTCCGCTCTTCCTCAAGTTCAAAGGTGGCAAGGCTGTCGCTACGGGGGTGGGAGCGTTCTTGTTCTATGCACCGGCGATCGGTGTGATCGGACTGCTTTTCTACCTGCTTGGATTGAAGCTGACCCGCTATGTGAGTGTGGGCTCATGCACCGGCACAGCAAGTGTCATGGTCGCTTCGTACCTCGTCTATTTTTTCGGGCCGGACCATGGCGCGAACTATCATTATTTCTTCGGGCCGAGACAAGACCTTTTCATGCTCGTCCTCGCCACAGTTGTGGCCGTGCTCATTTTCTACAAGCACCGCAAGAATTTCGTCCGCATCAAAAACGGTACAGAACCCAAAAGCAATTTCATGCAAAAGAAAAAACTGTGATCGCTGGGCATCTCCGGATGCCTTTTGATATTTCGGGTATGTCTTAGAGAAAGGGACGATGACTTTGCAAGGATTAAGACATTTCAGACAGGAAATCAAAAGCATCCGCACCGTGGGCGAGCTCCTTGAATGGCTCACTATGAAACGGCTTGAACGTTTCGCTTTCATCTTTATTCTCATACTCGTGCTCTCACCGCTTTATGCGATGGGGTGGAGCCTTCTTTTTGCCCGTCACACCGACGGGGCCTATATCGCAAACCTGCTGGGTCTCGGAAACGCCTGGCATACGCTCATCTTGCAAATCGGCTATGTCGGCTTTGTCGTCGCAGTCATCCTTTTTTCGAAGTCTGTACATCAGGCTAAAAAGAAGGGTGTCCGCCCCCTCGCCTATCTCAGGACACATGCAATCGAGGTCTTTTTGGCGCTTTTCATTGTCTGGACCGCTCTGGCGACATATTTCTCCATCAATCCCGCCCTTTCTTTGAAAGGGGACTTCTACCGTCGTGAGGGCTTATGGACATTCGGGGCCTATTTGGGTTTGTTTGCGCTCGCGAAAAGCCAGACACGCCTGAACATCATAAGGCTCGCCAGTGTGTTTGTCGGCGTGAGCGTGCTGACGGGCGTGCTTGACCTCATCGATGCCGATGCCATCAACCGTGTGCTGACCCTCAAGAAGAAGACGTCCATCTTCCATAACGCCAACCACTACGGCTATTATCTCGTGATGGCCCTTTTGGCGAATGCGGCGCTCACGTTGAACCTGAGGACCTTGAGAACACCGCTGACCTTGCCGCTTCTTGTTTTTCACGCCGTGCTCACCATCGTCGTGATCGACAACCACAGTTTCGGCTCTTTCCTCGCCCTCTCATCCGCATTCACCTTGAGCATTGTGCTCATCGCTTGGTTGAAACGCGCGCTTCTTTTCCGGGCGATTATCCTCACGGCCCTTTTCTTCGGTCTCTCCTGGGCTCAGAGTCTAGTGGATGACTATCTCACAAGCGAATTCTCCGGGACCCGGGAGGATGTGGCGAATATTGTCGAAGGGAATGAGGAAGCCTCTTCAGCCGGGTCTGGACGTTGGTCTCTTTGGACACATGCGGCAGGGTTCGCACTTGAAAGACCGCTCCTGGGATACGGTCCGGACGCGCTTGGAACCCCTTATGAGGAAGCGGGCGAATCCACGGACAGACCCCACAATGAACTTCTTCAATTTGCGGCCTCACAAGGTTTCATCGCGATGTTTCTCTATCTCGGCGCCCTCATCACACTCGCGGCAAGGGCGTTCAATAAAAGACACGCCCTTTCCACACTCACCCTGACGCTCGGATTCGTCGTGATCGGTTATCTCGCCTCATCGATGTTCGGAAACACCATGTACTACACCACGCCGTTTTACGTCATGTTTCTGTCGTTCACCGTGAGTGGGGTCAAATCTGCAAGAGGGACCGTAATAAGAGATCATGCTATCTAAATTGAGATGTGCCAAAAGCCATGACGGCTTTTGGCACATCTTTTTCATTGATGCAACTCTTTACTGCGTTGGTTGGCGGGTAGTGAGAAAAGCATGTATCTCTCATGGGGTTACAGAGATTTCGGGTATTCAGCATGAGGTTGTCTGTAGGTGAAGACTATTCGTGGATCATTTCAAGATGATAACCGGTTAGGATGGATCATTCAACAGCTTTTGTGGACAATGATGGCGCTCAGATATGATTGAAGCTACACGCGGTATGAATATGAACGCTTAGTGACTGTTCATCTTTTTTATTGTCTCCGTATCTTCTTTTGTCAACTGAAAATCAAACACATCAATGTTTTCGGATTGATGAGTTGGATTATGCGACTTTGGGATGACGACCATCCCCTGATTGACCTGATAGTTCAATACGATCTGGCTCCATGATTTATGGTAGGGTTTCGCGATTTCCTTGAGCGTGTCTTTTGTCTTATCATCCAATTTGGTCAGGGATTGATAGGCTTCGGGGATGATGGCATTCGCTTTGCAAAAATCGATCAACCTTTGACGGTGATTGCCGGGATAGGACTGGAACTGGTTGAGTACAGGCTTGATGCGGGCATGTTTGATCAAGTGGGCCAGCTGTGCTTCATTGAAGTTGGACACGCCGATCGATTTTATGAGCCCCTTCTCAACGCATGTTTCCAACACCCTCCAGACACGCAGGTTCTCTTCGTGCGTCTTTAGGGGGAAATGGATGAGATACAGGTCGATATACTCCATGTCTAGAAGCTTGAGGGATTGTGCCACATGGGTTCTGACGGTTTCTTCATTTTCGGTATATTCCGGTTCATTGGGGATCTTTGATGTGATGAAGAACGCATTTCTATCGATGCCTGATTCGTTCACCGCTTTTCCGATGACCGCTTCATTCCGATAGAATATGGCGGTGTCTATGAGTCTGTAACCAAGCTTTATTGCGGAGTGAAGCTCATGGGTGTCATAATTGATCCTGCCCATGAATTCATTGCCCTCTTTTCCGAACGTGTTCGTGCCTGTGCCTACCATAGGGATTTCATGCCCATCATTCATTTTCAGATATTTCATATAACCCATCCTCTTCTTTAAAGTTTAGATGCATGTGAAAACTGTGCGTCCGGATGTGACTCCGGTCTGAAACGTTCTGTTTGTATGGCTCTATAAAAATTATAACATATTCAAAGTCTGATTGGATTTATGATTCAATCGTCCCTTCTGGACCATCAATTGGCTTGTCGGGCGCATGGGGTTCCATAGATTAAGCCACACTCCAAAACAATTGTAAGTGTGGCTTTGGTTGTAGCGGATTGCAATGATGAAGAGCATAGTGCATGGTTGTCTATTTCATGACGGATCATTCCGGCGGGTCTGCATTGTATTCTTTTGTATTGCTGGTTGGGTTCCAGTTATAATGCCAATCCGGATGGTCGCCGGACCGTTCGATGTAGATGGTCA
>CAZCTR010000002.1:116905-119158 GCA_964501715.1 uncultured Candidatus Izemoplasmatales bacterium
TTCCAGTTATAATGCCAATCCGGATGGTCGCCGGACCGTTCGATGTAGATGGTCAAATCACCATATATCCTAAAGGCATTGTTCTGATTCGTGGTGACCGATTCCGGAATGAACACCCAATCCAGTCCGCTGTGCTCAAAAGCTTCTGCAGAGATGGTCTTTAAGGAATCCGGCAGACGAAGCGGTTGGAGGTCGGGGGTCGATTTGAACGCCCCTATGCCGATGACCTCCAGTGAGGCCGGCAAATCAACCTGTTGGATGTTGCTACCTTGGAAAGCTCTGTCTCCGATTTCCGTTATGCCTTCCGGGATGGTGATCTCTGTAATATTCGATGAAAAGAACAGACTTCCATTGATCGTCTTCAATCCATCCGGCAATTCAATGGACTCGAGCTGTTCGGTCCGACTGAATGCACTCGTACCGATCTCAGTCACCCCCTCCGGTATACCAATGGTCTTGAGGGCTTTTGCATTCCTGAATGCTTGCGGACCGATGGTCTTTAAACTGTCAGGAAGGTTGACTGTCTCCAGATTTTCGCTGTCCCAGAAAAGATCATGCGGCAGTTCGCTGATTCCTTCCGGAATGGTGATGTGCGTCAATGCATCCATTTGTCTGAATGCTTCAGGTCCTATGGTATGGACACTTGCCGGAATATCCACAGTATTCAAAGCCGCATTTTTCTTAAAAGCGCCTCTTCCTATCACTTCCAGGTTTTCAGGAAGCGTCACAGTATGCAACTTCAGTGTCCTTTCAAAGGCGTAATCACCAATTTTTTTCACCTGTGAGTTGTTTTCAAACGTTACTGTTTCAAGATTTTCGCTTTCTCTGAAGGCGTGACTTCCGATGGTGTCCACACTGCTTGGTATCGACACGTCACTGAGCTCAAAGGTTCCATAGAACGCAAAGTCATCAATGACTTCGAGGCCATCATTGAACATCACCGATTGAACAGGGGTCTCCCGAAACGCTGATTCCCCTATTTCCGTTAACGAATCGGGAAATTCAATCGTACCGGTGATCGGCGTGGACGCAAAGGCTCTTTCACCTATATACTCGACGTCGTTGTTGAAGGCGACGCTTGAAATGCTTGAATTGGAAAAAGCCAACGCTCCAATCGTCAACAATTCTGTGGGAAATTCAAGATCATCCGCCTCGACAAGTCTGAACGCTCTTGTTTCAACGTGTCTGATCCCTTCTGGATTCTCAAAAGTCAATGAAGCCATGTCGCGTTGCGAGTCAAATGCCCTGGCTTCAATGGTATGGACGTTCTCACCGACTGCAACAGAATTCAATTCCAAATCGTCAAAGGCATCCTTATAAAACAATGCTTCACCAATGGTTGTCACGGGGATATTAGCAATCGTATCCGGGATGATCACATCGGCATCATCTTTCAAATACTCTGTCAGGGTCGCTTCACCGTCCTCGACATCAAACAGCCATTCGTCAGTGACGCCGTCCCATTGGGCAACCACTGTAAAGGGATCCAATGCGTCCGCTATGATCCAATCCTCAAAAACATACCCGGATTCAGGGTCCTCCCAGTGAGAGAACTCATAATGGTCACGCTCAGGCATATCGATGAAGTCATCCACTTCCACCCATTGAGAATAGGGGAGGGACACTTCGGCAGGGTCCGTTCCTTCACCGAACTCAAAGTGAACCGTCACTTCCATGGCTTCGTAGACAGCATACAAGTCATGTGCCCCTTCATCCAATGCGTAAATGTCGATGGTCTCACCTTCCGATTCCAAAGCCCATCCCTCGAAGGTGTACCCGTTCTTTTCCGGTGCTTGAGGCAGCGCTAGATCCTCATCCAATAATCCACTGACCGTCTCCATGATCATGCTTGATTCATCATGAAAATTAAGCGTGACTTCCGGTATCTCCTCAAAGACCGCATGGACGACCGTATCTTCAGTCACTTCACTCGGCACCTCCTCATACCCGATAAAACGGTACCCTTCAATGGGCTCGGGACTTCCAAGCTCGAGCGATTCACCATGCTCCAGTTCCTCCGTCGACATGGTCCCTTGCGGACCTTCGACGGTCACTGTGTGAACCTTGATCTCAAAAACGGGTTCAACGACCACATCTTCAGTAAAGTCTATCTCATCATATGGTATGTCCCATTCAATGAAGATGAATCCTTCGCGCTCAGGCGCGTCAGGAAACAGGAGATCCTCGTTTTCTTCATATTCCACTTCTTCCACGACATCATCATCATGATCAATGAACGTTAACGTGATGGAA
>CAZCTR010000002.1:119258-124378 GCA_964501715.1 uncultured Candidatus Izemoplasmatales bacterium
CCATTTTCAGCACCGCATGCAGCGACAATGAATATGGACGTTAACAATATGGCAATGCGAAACATTCGCACATTTAGCCTCCCTAATTTATATAAGTTATATTTTAAGACTAGGAAACTTTTTTTGGAATTTCAAATTATATGCACTACAACCTATTGGAATTTGAGTTGGAATCCGTTGCATGGACGGTGTTCCATACAAAAAAGAGACCGATCCCCTTTGTACGGGTGATCGATCCCACATTATCAAAGTTTCATTTTCCATAGGTCTTGCCTTAGCGCTATCGGACGTTTCTTCCTCCGGATGAGGAAAAGGTTTCAGCGCAGGAGAGTCTACGCCTCAAAGGGGATGACGTTTCATGATTATGCTCTGACGGCTTTTCATCCTGCGCCAGTTGATGAAGGCGTACATGTCGTTGGCGAAAAAGGTCGCAAACAGGACAACCATGGGCAGATAGGTGATGTCATCGAGGGCCGCAAGCGCCCAAAGCACGATCAGAACGATATCGTTGCTGCCGAACAGAACCGCATAGTAGGGCGACCGCAAGAACATGAACGAGGCGGCGATGAAGCTGGTGGTGATCGAGAGGGTGCTCACCATGAGGTTGGGCGTCTCGAAGGCGTCCAGCACAAGGTAGAAGACAAACGTGACAATCGGTGTAAGAAAGAGGACGCCCGCGATTTTGCGCGGGGTGAGCCTAGACACCTCTACTTCGGGACGCCCTTCCTCGAAAGGATGGCGAAGCCAGACGACGAGCACGAAAAGCGAGGTGGGAAGGACCTTCCCGAGATAGGTGATCATCTCACCGTAATAGTCGTAGGTGTAGGAGATGAGCGCATAGGCTATGCTGAAGAACACCATGAGGAGTTGCCCGAGAGGTTGTCCCTTGGCGAGAAACAATAGCGAACTGACCCCTATGAGTGAAGCGACAAGGGTCAGCCCGCTTCCGCCCGAGACCAAAAAAGACGCCGTGATGACAGACGCCGAGGCGATCCATAACTTGAGTTCGAAGGGGGTCAGTGATTTGAAGGTTGTCTTGAGTTTCATATCGGGTCTCCTCGTCAGTGGGTTTAAAGCCATTATACAGCTGAATGCCCTCTACTGCAAAGGGTAAGCTTTGGCAAGGAAAAGGCCACCCGCGGGTGGCCTTGACTTGAAATCAATGTGTGAACTGTCCGATGAACGCTTTCGTGCGCTCTTTCTTCGGGTCGGTGAAGAGTGTACTTCCCGGCCTGTCTTCGACGACTTCTCCCTTGTCCATGAAGATGACGCGGTCCGCGATATCACGGGCGAGGCCCATCTCATGGGTCACGAGCACCATCGTCAGATCCTCGTCTACAAGGCGACGGATGACACTCAGGACTTCCTGGACCATTTCCGGGTCCAAGGCGCTCGTCGGTTCGTCAAACAAGAGGACACCCGGGTCCATGGCCAGGGCGCGGGCGATGCCGACGCGTTGCGCCTGGCCGCCCGAGAGCTTTGCGGGCTTGCGGTTGGCATAGGTTTCCATGCCGACTTTCCGAAGCGCCTCGAACGCTTTTTCCTCCGCGCTTGACTTCTGTCTTTTGAGCACGTTCCTCTGTGCGATGGTGCAATTGTCCAACACAGACAGGTGGTTGAAGAGATGGAAGCCCTGGAAGACCATGGTCGCTTTTCTTCGGACCGCCTCGAGTACGCGTTTGTCGGGTGTGAGTGTCACACCATCTATTTCAATGACCCCCTCGGTCGGTGTTTCCAGATGATTGAGCGTACGGAGCAGTGTGGTCTTCCCGCTTCCCGAGGGACCGATGATGACATTGACGGTCCCCTTCTCGAAACTCAGATTGATGTCTTTGAGCACAAAGCCTTCGCCGAAGTCCTTGCTGAGGTTTTTTATGGTGATCATACCATGCCCTCGCTTTCACTCTTAAGCATATGCTTCGATTCGCGGCCCAAGTAGTCGGAGAGCTTCCTGAGGCCGTAGACCGCGACCATGACGATGCCCAGATAGATGAGCGCCGTGAGCATGAAGGCTTCGGTATAGCGGTAATGGGCCCCTGCGACACTGCGTCCCATGTAGAAGAGCTCGGTCGCGCCGATGACAGACAGGACGGCCGTGTCCTTGAGATTCACGATGAGCTCGTTGCCGATCGCCGGGATCATGTTGCGGAATGCCTGCGGGAAAAGGATCTTCTGATAGACCTGCCTGGTCGACATCCCCAGGCTTTCAGCCGCCTCCTTCTGTCCCTCGTCGAGCCCCTGCAGGCCGCTTCTCAGGATTTCAGTGAGATAGGCGGCCGTGTTGAGGCTGACCACCACGAGACCCGCGACGAGCACCGGCATCCTCACACCGGCGCGCGCGAGTCCGTAGTAGAAAAGCATCGCCTGTACCATCATCGGCGTCCCCCGAAAGACGGTCACATAGATTTCCGCGAACCGTTTCGTGACCATCTGCATGACCCGCTTGAGTATGAATCCGTACGCCGTAAGCGTCTGGATTTTCATGATGACGAGGATGAACGCGATCAGCAGTCCGACGAAGGTGCCCACCACCGCGAGCAGCACGGTGTACATGAGCCCCTGCAGATACAAGGGGTAATACCTGATGACAAGGTCGACCATGCCGCCGAAGAACGTCGGCGAGATGCTCAATAAAGTGATCATGGCTGGCGGCTCAATGCCTCTTCCATCCAGTTCTGGCGCGTCTCTTCGTCGATCCCGGCTAGGATCGTGTTGATCTCGTCGCGCAGCGCCGTCTCTTCTTTGCGTGTGGCGATCGAGACTGTCACGTCGCTTTCAGCGACTTCAAATCCGTCCTCGAGTGTCACGTATGTGAGCGCCTCGTTGTTACCGGTGATGCTGGTGGCCACAGGAAGCTCTGCGACAAGCGCGTCAGAAGTTCCGCTCTCGACTTGTTCGACAAGGCTCGGATAATCGTTGAGCGGGTCGGCGTGGTCGACGTCGTCGATCTGTGTGATCAGATCATCCTGCAGCGTCCCCTGCTGGGCGATGACGCGAGCCCCAGAAAAATCAGACAGGGTGGTTGCGTCCGCGTAATCGGAATCGCTTCTCACGACGAGAACCTGTTCGCTCCTGTAGTATTCATCGGTGAAGTTGACAGTTTCCGCGCGCTCTGGCGTCGGGCTCATGCCGGCGATGATGACATCGATCGTGCCCGCCTCAAGTGCGGGAATGAGTCCGTCCCAGTCGATCTTGCGGATGACAAGGTCGCGGTCGAGTCCGTCCGCGACTTCCCTGGCGATGGTGACATCGTATCCGTCACAGTAGGCCGGGGCTTCCGCGATGTCCTCCCCTTCTTCCATGTCGGTCCAGTTGAACGGGGCGTAGTTGCATTCGAGCCCCACTACAAGTTCATCCTCGCTTGAGCCTGCGCAGGCCGCCAGGGTGAGGATGAATGCACCCATGGCTAGTGTCAGAATTGCTTTTCTCATGATTCTCATGTCCTTTCCGTAATCTTTTTTTTCATAAAAAAAAGTGTCACGGCGGACACCAATAGATTTCAAGATGATGAAAAACCATTAGCGCCTCTACCGAAGTAGGAGTCCGTAGGGTGTTACCCTGCGTCCCATGCGAACGGCATGCCTGCCTTTCACACTCGGCGATGATTGCTTTTCGGAAGTTTCCAAGCCTGCCGGCTCCACTTCTTACTCGTCTGCATCGCAGCCTCTATTTTTTTATGTTGAGTCAAATATACCAAAGATATGACAAGGCGTCAATCATCAATGAAATGTAAATGTTTTCATCGTTGTGAACCAAAATAAAAAGAGGGGACAACCCTCTTTTAAGCCATTACTTCTTGTGCTGGTTCATTGAGTTCAGGACCTGACGGACCTGTTTCTCGGAAGGTTTTCTTCCCATCTGCATCATCATCGCGCGGACCATGTCCTCGTTGATCGGCGGATTTTTCTCGAGATAGCGTTTGAAATACTTCTGGGACAGAAAGAACCCAAGCGCTGCGCCGACGATCAGGGCGACGACGATCAGTACGATGGCTAGCCAAAGTTGCATATGATCACTCCTTCTTTACAAAGCCCATTATACGTGAAAGACATGCAAAAGACAAGCCTTATGTAAACGCTCATCAAATTTGTTTTAGACATTGACTCCGGATCACTTGTCCATACCCGCGCCCAAGCGACTGTCTTGAAGGCCGAGTCAAAAATCTGATCAATGGTCCAATGCCGGCTATTTTCATTTTGACTGTTTACATACTGCTCAACTTGTAATACAATAACATTGAAGAAAAAAAGGAGGCTAAAATATGGCAAGACGTATCAATGATGATTGCATCACTTGCGGCGCGTGTGTCGAGGAATGCCCCGTTGATTGCATCGCGGAAGGCGAAGACAAGTACGTCATCGACGAGGACGCATGCATCGATTGCGGCGCGTGTGAGGAAGTCTGTCCCGTAGACGCGATATTCGAAGTATAGACTCAACCATCCAAAGGGCCTCACGGCCCTTTTTCTTTTTGTCTCATAAAAAATATAAATTAGCGGCCAAAGGCTCGAAAAAGGTTTACATTGCCAACTTGATGCTATAGAATGAAATTAAACCATATGGTAAGGAGGAATGACCATGCCTAGACGTATTACCGAAGAATGCATCGCGACTGGTTCCTGTGTTGAGGAATGTCCGGTGGACTGCATTGCTGAAGGCGAGGAAATTTATGTGATCGACGAGGACGTGTGCATCGATTGCGGCGCGTGCGAAGTCGTTTGCCCCGTGGATGCCATCATCGAAGTCTGACTTAGGTACCATTCCCCATCAAGCGCATATAAAAAAGGCCGTGAGGCCTTTTTTTTGTGTTCATACATGGGTGAAGGGGTCCTGGTCCGGCGCATACGCATGGACCGTGACATTGTCACTGAGGGATTCGAGCCAGGTCTTCATGGCTTGCTTGAAATGCTTTTCCGCCGTATGCCCCACATCCAAAGCCCGAAGCCCGAGCTGCATCATGTCATGCGCCTCATGGTATGAGACGTCGCCCGTGACATAGAGGTCTGCGCCTTTCTTCTTCGCTGCGACCGCATGGTCGGCGCCGCTTCCGCCGCTGATCGCGACGGTGCGGACGGTCTTGTCCTTCTTGTTGCCGATGTAGCGCGCATGGTCGATTTGAAG
>CAZCTR010000002.1:124478-129691 GCA_964501715.1 uncultured Candidatus Izemoplasmatales bacterium
ATGGCCTCTTTCAACGTGTCCTTGGTCACATCGAGCGTGACGAGGATGGTTGAGACCTCCTTGTTCATCGTGCCGACCATCAAGCCGACATTGTCCCATTCATAGGCCAACTCTGAGGGGAAATGCCGCTCGAGGGCCTTGAGGATCTCACTTCCGTTCATTGAGTATCGCCTCCAGCATTGCGAGTTTTTCATTGAGTGCTGTCGTTTCTTTGTCTGGGATGTCTTGAAGCGTGTTTATGAGCCTTTCACGCTGGCTCTCAAGATAGGTCATGTAGGCCTCGTCACGTTTTCTGAGCAGCACGGGTCCGAAGACCCGTTCACGCTCGGTGAGGGTCATCGTGCCTCTTTCCATCACGATGATCACGTAGAGTCGGTTCCGTTCGATGACAAAGGTTTCATCGATGATGGCGAAGTCAGAGCTGTCGCAAAGGGCGCGCACCGCCTCGGCATGGTCGTTCGGCTGAATGATGAGGCGAACTGTGTTTTTGATGTCGCCTTCGCGGACGACCCGTGCGGCGGTATGGCCGCCGAGTCCGGCGATGGTGAGGGTGTCGACGGTCTCGCTCATGCTATCAAGCCCTTCTGTGAGCTTGAGCGTGATCTTGTCTTCAAGCCCGGCGTCCCGGACGTTTTTTTGTGCGATGGACAGGGGGCCCGGCTTGTTGTCGACGGCGATGACGCTTTCCACACCCTTCTTGCGCACCGCCGCGATGGGCAGATACGCGTGGTCGGTGCCGACATCATAGAGCACACGGGTGCCACCCAAGTGTGCAAGGACGGCTCTCAGACGTTTTGACAGGGGCTTCATTCGCCCATGAAATCCTTGAGTTTCTTGCTTCTTGAAGGATGACGAAGCTTCCTTAAGGCCTTGGCCTCGATCTGGCGGATGCGCTCGCGCGTGACGCCGAATTCACGGCCGACCTCCTCAAGTGTGCGGGTGCGTCCATCAAGGAGGCCGAAGCGCATCCTGAGGACTTTCTCTTCACGGTCCGTCAAGGTCTCGAGCACTTCGTCGAGTTCACGCTTGAGCATCTCGGTCGACGTGTATTCCATCGGGGTGGGGGTGTCCTGGTCGGGAATGAAATCGCCGAGGGAGGAATCCTCCTCCTCGCCGACAGGGCTCTCCAGGCTGATGGGCTCCTGTGCGACCTTCTGGATGATCTGCACCTTGTCGACGCTGATGTCCATGCGTTCGGCGACCTCTTCGGGAAGCGGTTCGCGCTTGAGCTCCTGGATCAGCTGGCGCTGGGTGCGGACGAGTTTGTTGATGGTCTCGACCATGTGCACGGGAATCCGGATGGTCCTGGCCTGGTCCGCGATGGCGCGGGTGATGGCCTGGCGGATCCACCAGGTGGCGTAGGTCGAGAACTTGAAGCCTTTGGTGTGGTCGAACTTGCTGACGGCCTTGATCAGGCCCATGTTGCCTTCCTGGATGAGGTCGAGGAACTGCATGCCACGGCCGACATAGCGTTTCGCGATCGACACGACAAGACGGAGGTTGGCTTCTACGAGCTTGTTCTTGGCGAGTTCGCCCTTGTACATGAGGGTCTCGACTTCTTTTTTGTATTCCGCTGTGACATCCTCGTTCTGCTCGGTGATCTGGTCGTAGTGGTCCTTCGCGATCTGGGCGTAGTAGATGTCCTTGGCGAGGGCGAGCTCATAGTCGGGGTCGAGCAGCTCGACGCGCCCGATCTCCTTGAGATACATCCTGACTGGGTCGTCGACCTTGATCGAATTGATCGATTCGAAGGACTTGTCATGGAGGAGCTCCTCCTCGATCTGCTTGGCGAAATCGAGGTTCAAGGCGACCGCCTTGTCGACTTCCTGTTCGTCCGCGTCGTCCTCGAGTTCGAGCTTGGGCACCTTGTAGGTGACCATCTCCTCCTCGCTCACGACATCGATGTCCTTCGCTTCTAAGGCCTCGACGATCTCATCGAAGACATCATCGTTCGGGTTGACGTATTTCGCGACGTCCTTGGTTCTCAAATAGCCTTTTGTCTTTGAGAGATCAGTGAGTTCCTGAATGATTTTTTCTTTTAGCATGGCTTACCTCCTTGATAATCGCATCGATCTTCTTTCGATAGCGGATTTTCTCATCGATGCTCTCCGCTTGCTCAAGACGTTTCTTGAGGGTGTTGATCCTGTTTCTTCTCGTGTATTCGCGCATCACGCGGATGAGGTCCTCGAACTCGTCCTCGTGGTAGGGATAGTGCTTGTAATCTATGTATTTTTCGAAATAGGTGCGCTGCTCGTCTGTGAGCCGCTCGATGAAGAGTTCGGGGACGATGCAGCTTTGCCGGTTGAAATCGTAGTACTCGAAGATCTCGAACTGGATGTCGCGCGCAGCCCTGTCGATGTAGGTGACATCGTCGAACTCGCGGCGGAACCGCCTGGAATAGTATTCATCCTTGAGGAAATAATGGATGAAGGCGCGTTCCGCGCGCTTGAACTTGTCGGTGACCTCGACCTTGCGGATTTTCTTGTATTCGGGTGGCTGGTGGCGCCTTTTTTGTTGGAAATCCTCTTCGAGGGTGCGCTTCTCGATGTCGAGGTCCTGGCTCAGCTTGGTGAGGAAATAGTCCTGTTCGACGCGTGAGAGGGACGCGATGAGGGAGAAGATGCGCTTCTTGACGGATTCGATCTCCGTGATGCGGGAGAGATTTACGCCGCGCAGGTGTTCGCCGTAGAGGAATTCAGAAGCGCTCTTGGCTTGGTTGATGAGTGTCTTGAAGGCTTGCGCGCCTTCTTTTTTGATGTAGTCGTCAGGGTCGAGCTTGTCCGGAAGCTCCGCCACATACACGGTGAAACCGCCTTTGGCGAGTTCGCCTATGAAACGCCGTGTCGCGTCGCGTCCGGCCTGGTCGCCATCAAAGGCGAGCACGGCCCGCTCACTAAGGCGGCGCATCATGCGGATGTGGGTGGGGGAGAGGGCGGTGCCCATGACCGCGACGCCTTCACGCACACCGGCCTGGTGGGCGGCGATGACGTCCATGAAGCCCTCGAAGATGACGATGCGGTCTTTCTCCTTCGCTTCGCGCTCGATCCTGTGGATGTTGTAGAGGACCTTGTTCTTCTCGAAGACGGGGGTGGAGGGGCTGTTCATGTATTTCGCGGTCTTGACGCCTTCCTTGTAGGTCCTTCCGGAGAACCCGACGACCCTGCCCGACTCGTCGTGCAGCGGGAACATGACCCGGTCCTTGAAGATGTCGTAGGGGGTGTCCTCCCCGCCGATGAGGCCCAAGTCGCGCATGTCGCTCTCGAGGTGCCCCTTGTCCTTGAGGGCGCGGTAGAGCGCGTCCTTCTTGTCGGGGGCGAGCCCGAGGCCGAAGGTGTCGAGCGTCTCCTTGGAGAGCCCGCGGTCGATCAGGTAGTGAAAGGCCTCGCGGCCGCTTTTCGTATGGTTCAGATGGACCTTGTAGAAATCGAGGGCGCTCTGGTTGAGGGTGTAATATTTCTCGTTGGGGTCCTTCCTGCCAGGGGTGTAGTCGATGCCCGCGCGCTCGGCGAGATAGCGTATGGCCTCGCCGCGCGGAAGGTTCTGCGTCTCTTCGACGAAGGTGAGGGCATTCCCGCTTCTTTTGCATGAGAAACAATGATAGACCTGCTTCTCCTCGCTCACGGAGAAGGATGGCGTGTTCTCCTCATGGAACGGGCAGAGGCCCATGTGGTTCTTGCCGCGCTGCTTGAGCGCGGTGACCTCGTTGATGAGCTCGACGATATCGGTCTGTTTCAGGATGGCGTCGAGGTTTGAGGCTTCCTGTTTGGACATGGAATCACCTTAGAATGAGACGGTTTTTTCGATATAGGGGATCAGGTCCTCTTCTTTGAGGCTGATTTGTTCCATGGTGTCACGGTGCCTGATTGTATAGGTGCCTTCTTCTTGCGTCGTATCATCGACGGTGACGGCGAGCGGGGTGCCGATGGCGTCCTGGCGCCTGTAGCGCCGGCCGATCTTGCCGGACTCGTCGTAGTCGGTCATGAAGTGTTTGGAGAGTTTCTTTTGGATCCTCAGGGCTTCCTCCCTGTGACGCTTCTTGATGAGGGGGAGGACGGCGACCTTGTAGGGTGCGAGCGCGGGATGCAACTTCAAAACGGTCCGCTGCTCGTCGTTCTCAAGCGTCTCCTCGCTGTAGGCGTCTGCGAGGACGGCGAGGAAGAGCCGCTCGACCCCGAGCGAAGGCTCGATGACATAGGGGATGTATTTCTCGTTGGTCACGGGGTCCTGATAGGTCAGTTTCTCCCCGGAATGCGCCTGGTGCTGCGTCAGGTCGAAATCGGTCCTGCTCGCGATGCCCCAGAGCTCATCGAAGCCCCAGGGATAGCGGTATTCGATATCGGTCGTCGCATCCGAATAGTGCGAGAGCTGAGACTCGTCGTGATCACTCAGGCGGATGTCTTCCTCCGCGACGCCGAGGTCGATGAGGTATTGCTTCGAGAAATCCTTCCAGGTCGAGAACCAGTCCTTCTCTTCGCCGGGCTTGACGAAGAACTCAAGTTCCATCTGTTCGAACTCGCGGGTCCTGAAGATAAAGTTCCCCGGTGTGATCTCGTTTCGGAAGCTTTTCCCGACCTGCGCGATGCCGAAGGGCACTTTCATGCGTGAAGCCCTTTGCACTTCCTTGAAATCGAGGAAGATGCCCTGCGCGGTCTCTGGGCGCAGGAAGATCGCGTCGCGGGAATCGTCGACGACGCCCTGCGAGGTTTCGAACATGAGGTTGAAACGGCGGATTTTCGTGAAATCGTGCGCCCCGCAGTTCGGGCAGGGGATCTGTTTCTCATCGATCAAAGTCTCGAGTTCATGGGAATCGAGGCCGTCTGCGACGATGTCGGAATCGAAGTTCTCGATCATGTTGTCGGCGCGGAAACGCGCCTTGCACGCCTTGCAGTCGATCAAGGGGTCGTTGAACTGGTCGAAATGCCCGCTCGCCTCCCATGTCTTCGGGTTCAGTAGGATGGAGCTGTCGAGCCCGACGACACGCGGATGTTCCTGCACGAAACGTTTCCACCAGGTCTTTTTGAGGTTGTTTTTGAGTTCGACGCCCGTGGGCCCGTAATCCCACGTGTTCGCAAGGCCGCCGTAGATGGCGCTGCCTTGGAAGACGAACCCGTAGTTCTTGGCGTAGTTTATGAGGGTTTCCATGGTTGGTTTTGTCATGATGATGCCTCCGTCAGTAAAGATTTGAGAATGGCTTTCGCTTTGCCGTGAAAGCC
>CAZCTR010000002.1:129791-134101 GCA_964501715.1 uncultured Candidatus Izemoplasmatales bacterium
TTTTCGTGGTTGTCGTCCGGATGGACGTTATGGTAGATGAGCTCGCTGATGGCGTAAAGGCAGTTTGACCGGATGAAGTCGGCTTTGATCTTTGGGAAGTGGTCGATGAGCTGCGCCTCTTTCAAGGTCGGGAGCTTGCCGCTTGAGAGGTCCATCTTTAGCCGCATGTGCGTCTGGGCCTGGTGTCTCAAGGGGCTGTTCATCTTCTTCACGCCACGCGCGATCATGCTGATATGGCCTTTTTTTGTGTAGGCGTAAAGAAGCTTCGAGGTGTCCTTGTAATCGATGGTTTTGAGGATGAAGCCTTCCAAGAGGGGGGTCATTCCTCGAAACCGAAATCGGACAGGCTCTCTTTGCGGTTGCGCCAGTCCTTGATGACCTTGACATGCATATCGAGGAACACCTTCGTCCCAAGAAGGTCCAGAATGTCTTTTCTGGCCTTGGTGCCGATTGCCTTGATCATCCGTCCGCCGCTGCCTATGATGATGCCCTTCTGGCTCTTGCGCTCGACGATGATGGTCGCCTGGATGGTGAGCACGTGGGGGGAATCATCCTCATAGGCCATGTGGTCGATGGTCACGTTGACGCTGTGGGGGATCTCCTCGTGGGTGAGCTCGAGGACCTTCTCCCGGATGCGTTCGCTGATCAGGAAACGCTCGGGCTGGTCGGTGTTGATGTCCTTGGGATAGTAGGCCGGCCCTTCGGGCAGGACCGATATGATGTCCTTGATGAGGCTGTCCGTGTAGATGCCCTTCATCGCGCTGATCGCGAAGACGCTATGGAACGCGTGTGAGGCCTTGAGCCTCTCGATGAAGGTCTCAAGACGCTCTATGTCGGCCACTTTGTCGATCTTGTTCATGATGAGGAAGGCGGGTGTCTCGCTCGCCTTGAGGCCATCGAGCATCTTCTTCGACAGATCGGTTTTGTCGTCGGTCGCATCGACCATCACCAAGACCAAATCGACCGCCCCCATGGTGCGAAGCGCATTCTTGCTCATGGTCGCGCCGAGCTTGTGTTTCGGGGTGTGCACCCCGGGGGTGTCTATGAAGACGACCTGGCTCTCGGTGTCGTTGTAGATGCCGCGGATGGTGTTTCTCGTCGTCTGCGGCTTGCTTGAGATGATGGATACCTTGTCGCCCAGAATCCGGTTCATCAGGGTGGATTTTCCGACGTTCGGATGGCCTATGATGCTCACGAACCCTGATTTGAACACTAAAGGTCTCCCTCGGAGAAGGCGTAGGGCAGAAGGTCCTTGTTTTTGAGGACCTTGGTCTTTTCCCCGTAGGCCATGACGATATCCGTGTGCTCGGGCACAAGCTCACCCATGACCTGGCGGCAGGCGCCGCAGGGTGTGATGAGGTAGGGTTTGGGCGTGGTCAGGGCCATCTCCTTGATGTCCTCTTTTCTGTAGCCTTGTGAATACGCGCTGAAAAGCGCGCTCCTCTCGGCGCATATCGAGAGTCCGTAGGAGGCGTTCTCGATGTTGACGCCCTGGATGATCGCGCCGTCGTTCATGCGGATCGCGGCGCCCACCGGGAAGTCCGAGTAGATCGCACGATGGTGCTTCAGCACGTCCTTTGCGCTTTGTATGAGTGCTTTGTCCATGGTATAACCACCTATCTTCTGATTTTCAGTTCGTTCAGGATGTTCTCCTGCAGATTGAACATCATCGTTTCCTTGTCTTCCGTGTCGTGCGTGTATCCTAGTGCGTGCAGAAAGCCGTGCACCGCGAGAAACGCGAGTTCACGCTTGAAACCATGACCGTAGGCACGGGCTTGTTCCATCGCGACATAAGGCGCGATGAAGACGTCCCCGAGTTCATCGTCCAAATCGCTCGGGAAAGTGAGCACATCGGTGACACTGTCCTTGTTTCTGAAGGTGCGGTTGAGTTCCCGCATCTTCGCGTTGGTGACGAGGATGATGTTGAGGGTCTTCTTCTTGGGCACATCCTGCATCTTGAAGGCTTTTTTCATCACCTTGTTGAGAAGCGGTTCGTAGTTCTCCTCGTTGCACTGGTTAATGATGTTCGTCATCGTATCGCTCCAATACTTTCTGAATGAGAGGATGCCTTATGACATCGAGGCGTTCGAAGGTCATGACCTCGATGCCCCGCACCTCCTTGAGGAGGTTGGTCGCATGGGTGAGTCCGCTGCTCGTGTTCTTGGGCAGATCGATCTGGGTGATGTCACCGGTGACGACCATTTTCGAGTTGAAGCCGAGTCTTGTCAGGAATAGTTTCATCTGTCCCTTTGTGGTGTTCTGAGCCTCGTCAAGGACGACGTATGCGCCTTCGAGCGTGCGCCCGCGCATGTAGGCGAGGGGCGCGATCTCGACGACACCCTTTTCCATGAAGGCGTCGGTCTGTTTGCGTCCCAACGCTTCGTCAAGGGCGTCATATAAGGGTCTCAGGTAAGGGTCGATCTTCTCCTTGAGGTCCCCGGGGAGAAAACCGAGGTTCTCTCCGGCCTCGACGGCGGGACGGGTGAGGATGATCTTCTTGATGCGTCCCTCCTTGAGAAGCCGCACGGCATGCATGATCGCGACGTAGGTCTTGCCGGTTCCGGCGGGGCCGATTGAGAAGACGAGATCGTTTTTCTCGATCGCTTCCAGGTAGCGTCTTTGATTGATGGTCTTCGCGTAGATTGGTCTGCCGGTCTGCGTCTTCACAATCTCGACACGGCTCAGGTAGTGGTCGATGAGGGTGTCTGCATCCGCGGTGCCGATCATCTTCGCGATGTAGATTACATCGCGCTCTGAGATCTTGATATGGTGGTCGACGAGCTGTATCAACACAAAAAACGTGTCTTCCAACGCTTTTTTAGTGTGCTCGTCTTCGCTTTCTATCTGGATGGTGTCACCCTTGGTGTAGATCTTCGTGTCGAAAAACTGTGACAGCACTTCCAGATGGGAGTCCTTAGCACCGAGTACCTCGGTGAAGGTGTCTATGTTCTTGAACTTGATGTCAAGTGTGGTCAGTGCCAAACGATCGTCTCCTTTTCAACATGATAGGGTCTTTAAATATTATAGCATATATGCACGGCCTTTGAGAGGCCGTGAGAGAAAAAAATAAACGGTGAAAGTGTATTTCACCGCTTAATCCGCTATTTGCTGTTCTTCTTGTTCTTGGCTTTCTTGTCTTTCTTGACCGCGCTTGGTTTTTCGTAGTATTCGCGCTTACGAGCTTCCGCAAGGGTACCTGAACGTGAAATATCCTTCTTAAAACGCTTCAGCGCGTCTTCCAAGGATTCATTTTTTCTGACGACTGTCTTTGCCATGAGGTCTCCCTCCTTCCGCTCACTAAATTTTACGTTATTCATAATACCAAATAAAACCACTGTTGTAAAGGACTTTCGCTCATATGCGAAACAAATTGTAAACGGCATGCCTACATGATAAAATAAGTGTATCATCGATGGAGGTGATCCCATGCCGGCACTCGATTTCCCGTTCCCCGATTTCGAGATCAATATCGCCATTGAACTCATACTCGGCGCTGCCTTGCTAGGGCTTGGCGGGTTCTTGGTCCTGTTTTGGGTCAGGCGCCGGTTCAAACACAGGAAACTCGTCAGGAATCTAGAAAAAAGGAGACCGAAACCCTACCACGGTGACGAGGTGCTCAAATACACCAAGAAACACAGGAAGACAGGCTCGAACACCCACAAGTCGCTCCGTGCGAAGGGGAAGAAACGCTTCGCGCGCTACATCGGCTTCAAGCGCCGCGAGTTGCGCATTGTCCTTCTCCATATCGACAAGAAAGGTTTCGGCAAGCCCAAATCGAAACCGGCAATCAGGATCCTGAAGGACAAAAAGGAAATCAAACGTATCAAATGGCCCTACACACTGAAAAAAATCATCAAGACCGTCGACAGCCACGCCTGCCTCGACGAATGCATCCTATACCTTGACAGCCTGCCGAGGCAGATCGCGGACAAGAAGCCGTTTTCCTACAAGCCGAAAACGCTCGGGATCACCTTCGATTACGAATTGGAATAGACGCCCGCGGGTGTCTATTTTTTTATAATCTCGCCTTCGCATTCGGGGTAGTCGGCCTTGGTGATCCTCACGGGGCGCATCGTGTTCTCAAGCGACGCGTCGGTTTTCACACGGACGCGGACATACTCGCTCGAATGCCCCTCGCAGTAGCCATCCTCGCATGTCTCGAAAAGGACTTCGAGGGGACGCCCACCTTCTTTGAGGTTCCTGCGGTATTCTAGCGCGTGCTGCTCGCCAAGGGCGATGAGATCGCCCACACGACGGCTCTTGATGGCGCCGTGGACCTGTTGCTTCTCTTTCGCGGCTTTCGTGCCGCC
>CAZCTR010000003.1:0-11332 GCA_964501715.1 uncultured Candidatus Izemoplasmatales bacterium
CTTTTGTCATGCTAAGCAATCGACTCAAGTCCACGGATCTATTCACGAGTGGTATCCCCGTCGTCTTTCGCAGCATACATCGCCCGGTCGGCACGGCTGAAGAGGCTGTCGACGGTATCGTGTTCTTGATGGACGGCCACACCGAAACTGATGCTCAGTTTTCCTTTGGGGTCAATCTGCGCCTCTTTGACTTTCCGCCTCAGATTCTCTGCCTTCTTGGAAAGCGCATCGCCATCATCAACATCTGTGACGATGATGAGAAATTCATCCCCGCCGTATCGTCCGACATGAGAGTCCTGCCCGGCATGCTCGCGCAAGATCCTTGACACTTGTTTGAGGACGCGGTCGCCTTCACTGTGCCCATATTGATCATTGATGCGCTTGAACCCATCCAAATCGCCAAGCATGACGGAGAAGGGCCTTTTGTCTTTTATGAGCGCCTGCAAACGCTCTTCGAGCCATTCCCGGTTGTAAAGCTGTGTCAAGCGGTCGGTGATCGAGACCAGACGAAGTTTCTCGTTGACATCGTGAAGGTGTCGTTGATTTTCTGAGACACTGTCTTCGTAAAACAACAGAAGAAGAAAAAGCGCGATGTTGGCGATGAGAAAATTGGTCAAGGACCCGTAATCAAACCCGGAAATATGCCAAGTGTCCCGATTCACAAACAGGCAGGTCATGGCGATGAACAAAGTCATCAGCGCATAAAGGCTGCCTTTTCTCTTGCCTGTGAGGAAAAGCGCGATCAATGGGATGACAGGGAAGAAATAGAGGGTGAACACTTGGCTTTGAGAGACGTTCATGTAGATGACAAAGATCACAATCACCATGAGCACCATGCCATGGGACACCACCTTGAATGGCTTCCATTTGAGATGCACAGCGGCCAGAACTGCGTCCAACACCATGAAAAAAACGAGCCATCTGATGGCTATGAGGTTTCCGGTGAGCATCAGATTCGCGATGATGCCAGCCCCCAGAGCAATAAAGATCATGACCAGGGTGACCCATAGGAACTGATGTTGTCTTTTCATGGTGGAACGTTTCGATCGTTCTGCATGCTTCTTCCATGTGTCCATGAACAATCACTTCCTTGAGATGAGGATTTATGAATATTAGTGTCCCGGCTCATAAAAGAGCGCAAAAGGAAAGGCAATGGTTGATTACTGAGCCACTCATCCTTACAATATATTTTACCATAAATTTGGCGGGTGGACACTCCAAGAATCAACGTGATGTTTTCCCTTTCTCATTCAAAGGCCGACAATCACAATAGGATTAGGGATGAGCATCGTCATCTCACTCACATCAGCTTGGTTGGGATGCCAGAGTAATAATGGTGCAAATCTTTTGAACTTCAAAGTTAATGGCCCTATAATTATATTATCATAAATAGAGGGTGAGTGTGATGAGCAAAAATCTGTTTTTTTTCGGTGTGAGCATGGTGTTTTTATTGTTGGTGTCCGCTTGTGGTGCGAGTGGCGGAACCATCGAAGTCGATTTTTCCAAAACAGTTGAAGACGCGGGTTTTGTGAATGAGGAAGGCGATGCATACGAAACAGTCTTTCAAGATGGCACCTATGTGCTATCGGGAGTGAGTGTGGGGGATCACATCATACCTTCCCATGATGTGTATGCTTTCTCCCCGGAGGTCATCGTGGTGGAGGAAACGGGCATCACGATGACATTTGAAGTCACGGATGACTCTGGCCATTCCGAAAAGGAAGGCAGTACCGACTCCGATGAAGGAAACGTAGATGAAGCCGATATCTCTGAAGATGAGGACGGTCCTGGTGGGCAAGACGAGTCCGACACCCATGATGATGACTCTGATGAAGAGGATTCGACAGAATCAACACGCACCGTGCGCGTGAACGATGCGCAATCTTTTGAGGAGGCCCTTCTGGACGACACGGTCGACACGGTGGTTCTGGATGAGGACATCACGGGTGATTTCACGATGAAGACACCCATGACTATCGAATTCAACGCACATATTTTGATGGGGGATTTGAACATCGACATCCAGGAAGAGGGAGTCATCGACTTACTGGACGGTTCGCTGGATGGCAGCCTTTCGATCGATATGCCGAATGCATCTGTCAATAATCACCTCGATGTCTTTGGTCAAATCGTCATCGTGGCTGTTGCGAGCAACAGCTATCACGATCATCATGTTGATAACCTGGTGTTCTTAGAGGGCGATGGCATTTCTGCGACGTTCCATCATGGCGCAGAAGGCGTGTTCATCACGGGTGATGACGCGCTCGTCCATATGGAACCGGACGCGCTGATCGGTGTCCTCAGCATCCAAAATGAAGCGGAGGCCACGGTCATCACCAATGCCGTGAACATCCAACATGCGATTGTGGACAATCCCTCCGCTTTATTCGATGGGTTGCCCGTGAACATGAGCGGGTCGGAGCTGCCGGCCTTTCCCTCCCCGATCATCGAAACCATCCAGACCGAGATTGATGAGACTTTTTCCGCGGCTGTGACCTTGGAGGAGATCGGGACGTCATTGCCCGAGGAAATCACAGTCATGACTTCTGAAGGTCCGGCTGATGTCAAAGTCATCTGGTCTTTGGAAGGGTTGGATTTGGATGGTGAGAATGAGCAAGCACTGTTCATCACCGGTTCATTTGCAGATCTTGAAGATGAAGAGCTGATCAACGCCCATTACTTGCAACCTTTCGCGCAGGTCCTCATCGAAGCTCCACAACCCGAGGAGATCATCCTGACAAGCACAATACTCATATCTTCTACCATTGAGACCTCACTCGAAGCCGTCCAAACACTTGAGGAAGTGAAGGCGCTTCTTCCCGACAACGTCATCACGATGTACCATGACGACGGCATCGCAAGCATCCGCATCGATGTCGAATGGACCCTTGATGAAGGCGTCTTTGAAAGTGAATCATATGATGAGCAGACCTTGATCTTCGAAGGTGCGCTCACCAACATCCCTGAAGGGTATGCGAATCCTGACGATCTCAAAACACACATCACCGTCATCATCGAACCACTCGAGGAACTTGTGAGCGATGACCCGTTCTATATCGGTTCGAACCATCCTGAAGGCGTTGACATCGATTATGCGATCGAGGATTTTTCGACCAACCAATATGTCTCGGTGACCATCACAGTGGATCAGGAATTTGTTTTCTCACACTATGAGGATTACTACACGGGTGAGATCTATGAACCTTTCAGTGGGGCGAAAAGCCTCACGTTCTCGGAATTCTACGACGGCGAGGTGTTCCATCTGAAAGTCGTGCTGAGCCCCGTGGAGAGACCGGACACAGCCACCCTTTACGGAGGTGGGACGGGGACGGAAGAGGACCCTTTCCAAATAGACAACACGACACACCTTTCCAATATGCGCTATTATCTCGATTATGGTTATCACTTCAAACTGACAAGCGACATCCATTTCGCTGAAGGCGAATCCTTCACTCCATTGCGCAGTCAGAACGATTACCCTTTCAATGGCGTGTTGGACGGGGATGGGCATGTGATCAGCGGGTATGCTGTGAATGACGACACCTTCGTCTATGATTACGAAGACACCGACGGACACTTCGCCTTCATCAGGGAGAGCGAAGGGACCATCAAAGATCTTTCATTTCACGACATGCAAGTGTCATTCGGTGATACGAGGGTCTCCAGCGGCGTCCTTGTACATTTGAACAGGGGCACCATCCGTGACGTGACGATTGAAGGCGTCATAACAGCCCATAAGGCGGCCTCTTTCGCCCATTTGAATTACGGCACGATACAAAATGTCAGTGCGGATGTCACCATGCACGAACCCTATGCAGGCCTTGTCGTGACAAATTTCGGCACCCTGAAGGATGCCTCGATCGAAGGCACCCTTCATTACACCCGACGGTTCGCTTCCGGGTCAGCCGGTGTCGTGCGTACAAACGTGTCCCATGACGGACTTGGAAACACATATCCCGGTCTCATCACGAACGTCAATGGGAACCTCACGGTGCACTATGATTTTGACAGGACCGTCACGTTCGATTTCGCCGGTTTTGTAAACACATCACGCAGCGGGACACTCATTGAGAGCAGCGCGATCACCATAGACGTCATCAACGACGGCACTCATGATCCGAACCTCATTGCCGGTTTCATCATCGAAAACATGGGCACCATCACCAATGTACAGGCTACAGGGTCCATAGAAGGGGCCAGTGTCATGGGCGGCTTCGCTTATCACAATTTCGCAAGCGGCACCATGACATTCATCACCTCGGATGTGGACGTCTATGCTTCACAAGGCAGTGCGGCCGGATTTGTCTACTGGAACGACAAGGTTTTCGACACCTACGGCTTCATAGGTGATTCCACCACTTCCGGGGACGTCTATACGGATGGTTCGCCACGTTCGGATTTCATCGTGCAAAGGGATGGGAACACCGATAACATCACGCGAAACGGTGAAGTGTTCGCTTATCCGCAATAGTATTTATGCTACATTCCAAGGTGACAATCGTCGATTGTCACCTTTTTCACTGTCTCATGCATTTGAACCATAAAGGTGAACATGTTAATGGAGACGAACTTGGCACCTCGCCGATGAAGGGATGCCTCCTCCCATAGCATGGTCATTGGGAAATCTTTAAAATTTTTCATAGATGTGATATAAGGAAATTGGGAAGGAGGATTTCATGGATATCAAGCAAATGGCTGGGAACGCCGGATCTTCACGAGGTGGATGCGCGGCATTTTCATAGGCATGATTTTTGGTGTCTTATTATTTTTCGGGTCTTTCTTCCTGCTCTTTTTCAACGAAGGCCGTGAAAATCTCGGCGAAGTTGCCGAAGAGGCGGTAGAATACGACCCTGAGGCATCATACACCGAAGAGGACCTGGTGTATATCACAGGGTCCATCCACACTGAATCGCCTGTTACGGATGATTATCTACTCGACAACGATTATGTCTACATTGAGCGCTCAGTCGAGATGTATGCCTACATCGAAGTGAAAAAGGACGACAATGATGACACCTACTACGAATACGAACTGGACTGGACGACCTCACCGCAGAAACCTCACACATTCGATGGAAGAAACCGTGATATACCGGATGACATTCCGGAAGATTACAGTCAGTGGATCGATGAGATGCCGGATACCACAGGATACATGGCAAGCGACCTTTCCATTGATAATATTCTTCTAAGCAGACAGGATCTGGAGGTTTCCAATCCAAGGGACCTCATGCTTAGCGAAACACTTGTTGATGAGGACGCTCTCAGAGAGGACGAGAGCGTTGAAAACGAGTTCATGTTCCGGCAAAACACCTACACCGGAAGCGTCCATTCCCCTTCGCTCGGTGATGTACGCATAACCTATGCGGTGGTGAGCGAAGAGGATTCTGGCATTCTCTTGACCGGTGTCGCGGAAGATGGGACATTCGCAGGGTTCAGGACCCCCTGAAGACAACACCCTTTTCAGGTTCTTCAATGACAGCCACAGCCATGAGGATGCTGTTGACATACTCCATACTGAATACACCATCACGCTTTGGCTTCTGCGCGCCCTCGGCTTCATCTTGATGTTTGTGGGCCTGATGCTCATAGGTAAGCCGCTTGCGGCCGTTTCGAACATATTGCCGGTCATCGGAGATGCGGGTTACTTCCTTTACGGTGTCGCGGCATTCTTCATCACTTTAATCCTCACAATTCTCACCATCATCATCTCCACAATCATACACAACATCTATCTGCTTGTAGGAGTGTTGGTGCTGATTGCACTGATCGCCTTCTATGTGATCAAGAAAAAACAGACGCCACCTGATGACTCCCTGGAAGAGTCACAGTAAACTGATTCATGCATGATAAACCCTGGAAGCGTCCCTTGAGAAAAGGGCAGCTCCAGGGCTTTTTTTCATGTCGACCAACCACGGGTCAAAAAAGCGCATGCATGAGGTTCGAGAAAAACTGAACGGGACCGAATCAACGAGAGGCGGAACACATGGTTCAATTTTTTTTGGCGAAAAAAATTCATTGGAATTTGCATTGGATGAACAATGTGACTTGCATGGAAAACACACTTGACGACCTTGAAGGCCTGAAAGATCACTGAAGTTGCAAAGAGAGGGTTTTTAATGAATGAAACGGCTTGAAAGAGGGGGTGTTGCGATAGATTACTATGCGTGGTATAATTCTTTCAAATCTTTAAACCAATCCTTATGGAGGTATGTATGAAACCATTGAATATAGGAAACCTGAAAGTATCCATCCCCATTGTGCAAGGCGGAATGGGTGTCGGGATCTCGATGTCGAATCTTTCTTCCGCAGTGGCGCAGCAGGGAGGCGTCGGGGTGATCTCGGCGGCCGGGTTGGGCATGTTCGAAAATAACCGGACCCGTGATTACCTTGAGGCAAGCCTCAACAGACTCACCACGGAGATCCGCAAGGCCAAGAAAAAGACTGAGGGGGCCCTCGGTGTCAACATCATGGTGGCGATGAACGGTTTCGGCGATCATGTCAAAACCGCGATCCGCGAGAAGATCGATATCATCTTCGCCGGAGCGGGTTTGCCTTTGGACCTGCCGCGTTATTTGAAGAAGGGTGTGAATACGAAGTTGGTCCCCATCATCTCTTCCGCCCGTGCCGCGAAGATCATCACGGAAAAATGGCTCAGGAATTTTGATTATCTTCCTGACGCCTTTGTCATAGAAGGGCCAAAGGCGGGAGGGCATCTGGGTTTCAAGAAGAAAGAACTCGAAGACCCTGATTATCAGTTGGAAACGTTGTTGTCAAAAACACGGACAGCTCTCGAACCCTATGAAGACCGACATCACGCATCCATTCCCCTCATTGTCGCGGGAGGTGTCTTTGATGGTGCGGACATGCATCGCTTTTTGCGCGCAGGAGCCCAAGGCGTCCAACTGGGAACCCGTTTCGTGGCGACAGAGGAGTGTGACGCATCCAGTGTTTTCAAGGATATGTATGTGCAGGCGGAATCATCGGATGTCAGACTGGTCGACAGTCCTGTGGGATTGCCCGGAAGGGCCATCCGGAACGCTTTTCTCAAAGCGGTGGACGCCGGTGAGACCCATCCGTTTTCCTGCCCATTCGAGTGCATAAGCACATGCAAAAAAGAAGATGCTCCCTACTGCATCTCGCTCGCCCTCTACAACGCTCAAAGAGGACACATGAAGCGCGGGTTCGCGTTCGCGGGGGCGAATGTCGGACGTGTGAAGCGGATTGTGTCAGTCGCTGAGCTTTTCAAGGAATTGAAAGAAGGCTATGCAAAAACGGAAGAGCTTTCCCGTGGGAACCTTACACTTTCCAAGAACGGGTGAGTGTGGGGAAAATATTATGGAGGTTTACCAATGAAGACGAAAACCCGTGACATGATGTGGGTCGCGATGTTCGCCGCATTGACCGCAATCGGTGCCTTCATGCGCATTGAGACCCCTCTTGTTCCCATTACACTTCAGTTCGCATTCTGCGCCTTTTCCGGGGTGTTGCTCGGAGCGAAGAAAGGTGCATTATCCCAAACGGTCTATGTGACAATAGGTCTGATGGGTTTTCCTGTGTTCACGCGTGGCGGAGGCCCTTATTACGTGCTCGAACCGACATTCGGTTATCTGGTGGGGTTCATCGCGTGTGCTTATCTGATCGGTAAAATGACAGAAAGAATCACCGGTCTCGAAACCCGCACGTCCTTATACCGCCTGACATTCGCGGTGATTTCCGGACTTGGAGCGGTGTATCTCCTTGGTGTGGTGCATCTGTATCTGGTTGTGAACTGGGTGAGTGGTCATGCGCTTTCAATCCCCGGGGCGCTCTTTGCGGGCGTTGTCCCGTTCATTGCGGGCGACGTCTTAGTGGGAATGCTGGTGGTTATCAGCTCCAGAAAGGTCATCCCTGTCTTGAGGACCTTCCAACCCTCTCTCCTCGTGTCAGCGGAATAGGAATCGTGAATAGGGGCCTTCGGTCAATTTTGAATACGAAGGTGAAAACTTTGTGCTTTCCTCTGGAACACGCTATAATGAAGTGAAGCCACATATTAAAGGAGGCTTGCAATGGGAATTGTTCTATGGCTCATCTTCGGCGCCCTTGTCGGATGGATCGCGAGCTTGATCATGAAGACGCGCCGTAAGGGTCTGATCAGGAACATCGTCATCGGTCTCATAGGGTCCTTCATAGGAGGCTGGATCTCCTCTTTGCTGGGACTTGGTTCAATGTCCGCTTTCACCATCGAAGGGTTTTTCTTCGCGGTCGGCGGTGCGGTATTCCTGATCTGGCTGCTTAGGAAACTGAAGATTTAGGCTTGGCCATTCACCCTTGAGAGGTGGATGGCTTTTCTCTTATCCTTGAAGGAAATCGATAAAACCTTGACATAAAACGTGGCGATTCGTTTGGCGGTTATGATATAATTTATGTATTGTTATACAAACGCAAGGTTTTAAGCCGTGGATCACGTGGCCGACACACCTGAAAGGAAGATTACCCGATGCATTTGCTCAAGCGTCTCTTGACTCAGAAAATGATCACGCCCTTGATTTTCATCGTGCTTTTCTCGATGACCTTCATCATTGAAAGCATCCCCGAGATCGCCCGGGGTTACATTGAAATCCTCAAGAGCCCGAGTGTCCTTATCAGCGATTATCTCCATATTGGCGGATTCGGTGCGACCATGTTCAATGTCTCGACCATCATGCTCATCAACATCGTGATGCTCAACCGGCTCAAGATGAAGATGACCGGACCGATGTTCGCCGGGCTGCTCACCATTGCCGGCTTCTCGTTTTTCGGAAAGAACATATTCAATACCGTCCCGATCTATATCGGCATCTATCTCTTCGCCAGAAGGCAACGCCTCGAATTCAAGTCTTTCATGATTGTCGTGCTCTTCTCGACCGGGATTTCACCAATTGTGAGCTTCATGATATTCGGGACGGGATGGCCCCTTTATATGGGCATCCCCGCAGGAATGGCGATAGGCGTGCTCACAGGATTCGTTTTGCCGCCACTCACCGCGCATACGGCCCGGTTCCACAAGGGATACAACCTCTACAACATCGGCTTCGCGATGGGCATCCTCTCCATGGTGTATTCCGCCGTCCTGAGAGCCTTCGGTTTCAATCTGTTCTTGGGGGGGCCCACAACCGAGCAATATCACAGCGAACTCTTCTTGCTGACGGTGTTCATGAGTCTGATCTTCATCGTGAGCGCCTTCATCGAGGACAGATACGTGCTGAGACGCTACCCTGCGATGCTCAAGGACTCGGGAAGGTTGGTTTCCGATTTCATCCGTGACCATGGACGCGCACCGACGATGCTCAATGTCGGGTTCATGGGCATTCTTTCCCTGCTTGTCCTATTCGCGCTCCGTATCGAGATCAACGGACCTGTCATGGGCGGCATATTGACGGTGATGGGTTTTGGCGCCTTCGGGAAGCACCCGAAAAACACGGTGCCGGTCATGACCGGCGCCCTCATCGGAGCTTTGGCGTCTCCGATGTACTCTCTCGATGATGTCGGCATGTCAATCGCGATTCTCTTTGTGACCGCGCTTGCGCCCGTCGCCGGGCGCTACGGGTTCATGATCGGGATGCTTGCCGGGTTCATCCACATCATCATCACGCCTCTCGCCTATCAGTTCCAAGGCGGGTTCGACCTCTACAACAACGGTTTTGCGGCCGGATTCGTGGCCGCGACCCTGATACCGATCATCCAGGCGCTCAATAAGAACGGCGAAAAGGAGGCCACTGCATGAATACGACCGAAAAACGCATCACCAGCAAGATCATCCGTGAACTGTCCCTGTTCTTCATGTTCCATGGTTTGCAGGATTTCACCATCACCACCCGTATCAAAGAGGACCTCACCGAGCTGATCACACGCACCCCACGTCTTAATGACGAAGCGATCACCAAGATTAAAAGCAGGATCGACCAGGAAAGGAAGCTGGAAATCGAGACGTACGGTTGGGAACTTGTCGGGGATTTCGACAGCGAGAGCGAACTGGAGATCGTCGGTCACCTGATCGATGATTTCACCATCGTGCAAAACGACGACTCGACCACCATCACATTCTTTCGCAGGAACCAGTACAGAAAAAAGCGATGACATGTCGGATTCATTCATTAAAAAGCCGGGAAGATGATGGGCATCTTCCCGGCTTTTTTGTTTATGATTTGACTTGTATATTCTCTTCTTCAATGACATCCTGGACGATTTCCTCATCTTCGATGATATCACGGACCCGGTTCACATCATATCTGTGTTTTTGTTTGTTGTATGTCATCTGCAGTGACAGAAGCAGGATGATGCTCATGATGAAGAGGAGGATCGCGAAAGGCAGTCCAGTCAGGATGACGGCATTTTGCAAAGCGGATAGGGCCTGTTCTCCGCCGATGAGTATGAGCACTGCGGCGATGAGCCCTTCCATGGCCGCCCAGAATACACGCTGACGGGATTTCGTATCGGTCTTTCCTCCGGAAGTGATCGCATTGACGACGATGGATCCCGAGTCGGAACTGGTGATGAAGAAGAACATGACGAGCACGGTCGCGACAATCGAGAGAATGATGGCGACCACGCCTTGCATGAAGCCGATGTCGAAATTGTTGAACATTTCAAACATGCCTACCGGAAGGTCGGCACTGACTATGTCGAAAAGGCCACCGCCCATGTTTTCGTTGACGCTGAAGGCGGCGCCCCCGAACACGCTAAGCCAAAGAAAGCTCAGCATGGAAGGCACAAAAAGGACAGCGACAATGAATTCCCTGATGGTGCGTCCACGGGAAACGCGGGCGACGAACATCCCCACGAACGGACTCCAAGAGATCCACCAGGCCCAATAGAATATGGTCCAGTCACCTTGCCAGGCACGTGCGGCCGTGTCTCCGAGGGAGAGGAACATGCTAGCGGGGATGAAATCCCCGAAATATACACCGAGTGAGGTCGCAAATGTCCTCAAGATCACAGCGGTCGGTCCGATAAGGAGGACGAGGGCCATGAACACACCGGCTATGCGGATGTTCATCTCCGAGAGGAACCGCACGCCCTTGTGGATGCCGGAGATGATCGAGATGGTCGCGATGGCGGTGATCACGATGATCAGAAGCACCTGGATATAGACATTGAAAGGGATGAACGGCAGAAGATAGTTCAATCCGCTATTCATCTGCTGCACGCCGAGCCCGAGGCTCGTAGCCAATCCGAAAAGCGTCGCGAGCACGGCGATGAGGTCGATCACATCACCGATTCGTCCGAACACGCGCTCCTTGAATATCGGATAGAAGATCGACCTTAGTGAAAGCGGCAGCTTCTTGTTGTAGGCGAAGTAAGCGAGAGCGAG
>CAZCTR010000003.1:11432-47024 GCA_964501715.1 uncultured Candidatus Izemoplasmatales bacterium
CGAGGATGAACGTCCAGTCGGCATTGTCTACTATGAACGATGTGGCATCATCGAACACTTCATATGCCGGTCGCAAGCCGAAGAGCCCTGCGTTGGAAACAAACGCATACACTGTCAGGAAGAAAACCAGAAACGCGGCTGTGAATGATACGAATGGATTCAAATCGAAACCGAATTTCTTGAAATTCCTGCTGTATAAAGCCTCTTCCATGGTTTGCTGGAGTTCTTTTTCCTTTTTACGTTCTTTTTTTAACTGACGATCGAGCTTCCCCATTTATATTCAGTCCTTTTCATACTATTTAAACATTATAGAATTCTATAATGTTTATTTTGGAATTTCAAGGGTTATTTCATTTTTTTAGGTCAGATGCAAAATTTAGCCGCCCATCGGACCTTTATGTCCCCTAAAGAAAAAGAGCCCTTCATGGAAGTGACGTGTGCGAATGCACCCATTACCATGAAGGGCGTCCAAGATCAGTCACGATCCCAGGATTGTGTATGAATGCAATCAGTTCGGTTCCTCTTGCTCGTCAAGCGAAATCAGATTTTCGCCTTCGAGAAGATTCCGGATCCTCTTGCGGTCCTTGATGTCCTTTTGCTTCTCATAGGTCGTGAAGAGGCTCTGAAGCAGCATGAAACTCATGAATAGAAGCATCAGGGCGAAGGGAAGGCCGGTGATGATGACCGCGTCCTGCAGTGTCTGAAGGGCCCGTTCGCCTCCGATCAGAATGAGCGTGGCCGCGATCAGGCCTTCAGTGATCGCCCAAAAAAGGCGCTGCCTGGATTTCACCGTGGTTTTCCCTCCCGAGGTGATCGCATTGACCACCACGGAGCCCGAATCGCTCGAGGTGATGAAGAAGAATATGATGATGACCGTCGCAAGCAAGGAGAAGAGCACAGTGACAAGACCCCTGAAAGCCGGGAATTCAATGTATTGAAACATTTCAAAGAGCGCCACAGGGAGATTATCCTGAACCGCGCTGAGAAGGGCGCCGCCGCTCGTCTCATTCGCCCTGAAGGCGTTGCCCGCGAACACACTCAGCCAGAAAAAGGAGAGCAGCGAAGGCACAAGCAAGGTCGCGATGATGAACTCACGTATCGTGCGCCCCTTTGAGACCCGTGCGATGAACATGCCCACAAAAGGGCTCCAGGAGATCCACCACGCGAGATAGAAGACGGTCCATGCGCTCTGCCAATCACGGGCTTCACCTTCACCGAGTGCCAAAAACAAGGCGGATCCGGGAAAGTCTGTCAGATAGAGACCAAGTGAGCTGGTGAAAAGACGGATGATATAAAGCGTCGGTCCGAAAAGCAGAAGAAGCACCATCAAGGCGAATGCCATCTTTATGTTTATCTGCGAGAGGAACCGCACCCCTTTGTGGATCCCCGATATGATGCTGATCGCCGCGATTGCGGTGACAACAATGATGATGCCCACCTGCATGAGAGGTGAGAAAGGAAGGTTCACAAGATGGTTGAGCCCGCTATTGATCTGCTGGACCCCAAGACCCAGGGATGTCGCCAGTCCGATCAGGGTCGCGAGCACGGCAATCAGGTCGATCACATCACCGAGTCGCCCGAACACCTTGTCCTTGAAGACGGGATAGAACACGCTGCGCAGTGAGAGAGGAAGGTTCTTGTTGTAGGAGAAGAAGGCGAGCGACAACGCCATCACCGCGTAAATCGCCCATGGGTGGAAGCCCCAGTGGAGGAAAGTCGAGGCGAGCGCGGATACTGAGTTGTCCCCGTCGGTGAAGATCGGTGCCGGATTGTGGTGATGCAGGAGCGGTTCGCCGACCGCCCAGAACATGAGCCCGATGCCCATGCCGGCACTGATCAGCATCGAATACCAGCCTAGGTTAGAGAACTCGGGTTTCGCCTTCATTCCGCCAAGACGCACCCTTCCAAGACGGGAGAACGCGAGAAAGACCCCGACCAAAATGAAAAAGTTCGACACGAGGATGAAAATCCAATCCCCATAGTTCACAACCCCGCCACGTATGGCGCTGAACACCTCGTCGGCAGGGCGCATGCCGAACACCCCCGCATTGGCCAAAACGGCATAGACAATCAAGGCCAGCACGAGAAACCCGGCGGTGAAGGACACGAACGGGTTAAGGTCGAAGCCCCATTTCTTGAAGTTTCTGCTATAAAGCTTCTCGTCCATCATGGTTTTGAAATCCTTAGAATCATTTTCCATGGTCAAACCCTCGCTTTCTTTAGTGTTTGATTCATTGTAACCAAAGGGACAGGTGATTTCAAACAAAGAAACGGCTGAACACCTTGTTCACCACCGGCCGTGTGAGCCAGAAAAGACCCAGGACGATGACGACGGCCATCAAAGTGTCGCTCATGTAATGCTCACCCATCACGACGCGACTCAAGGCCACAAGGACCAACCAAAGCCACAACAAGGCTTTCAGGGCCTTTTTATGAAAGGACGGCCCATCAAGAAGACCGGATAAGGTGAGTGAGACGACCCACAAGGCCGTGATGGCGGTATGCCCTGAGGGAAACGCATGAAACGCGTTCAGATCAGAGATTCCTCCCGGCAAGAACCATGGGCGGAAGACGGTGTCGTTTTCGGCCATGACAAGAAAGGGTCTGGGTCTCGCCCATAGAATCTTCAGTCCATAAACCGCGAACAGTGTGCATACGAATGTCAAAAGCATATGGAAGCCCATGCGCGCACCATCCGCCCCGGCATCCACGTAAGTCACCCTTGAAAGCCGAAAAGCCCCACCCACCATGGCTGTAATGAGAATGGACAGAACCAATGGCGGGTGTTCTAGATAATCGATGAGCTTGATGCTCATAAGCGCCATCAGCGCAAAAGCCCCGACCATGCCGACACCTTGCAGGACACGCAACAGGTTCTTGTAGCGTGCCATGGCATATTTCAAGAGCATGAACCACGCGTAAAGGAAGAAGAAGTATCCCGGTACGTAAGCCAAGCTGCTCACCCATGAGGCGACGACATCATTCGGTTCATATAAAGATTCTGAGAGTGCCTGTTCAAAAGGAATGACCAATACCGCCGCAAGCAGCAATAGCCAGAACCCTATTTTGAAACGTGTCATCGCATGCCTCCATGGGTCCAATATCATGTATTTTCAATTTAAACCTTTTGTCAGGCAAATGTCAATGCCCATATGTGAAGAGGCCCTCCATCGCAATCAAAAAGAGGTTCCATCGAACCTCTTCATGGATGCATATAAATGCTCAATCAAGTGGGAAAACCTCAGACCTTGGAAAACCGCATGCGGCTCACCATGAGCGCGCTCAAACCAACAATGACGGCTCCATAGAAAAAGCCCTGGTCCAAAGCGCTTATGGGGACCCCATGCACAATCAGGAAGATCAGCACGAACATGGTTCCGGAAATCGTCGTCGGCAATCCCTGGAAATGATGCGGACTGCCTTGCTTATGATACCGGAACAACCTGAAGACAGCACTCGAAAGAAACAGGATGATCAAAAGAAAAGACACGTATGTGTGAGTGAAAAGGCCTCCCGCGAAAACCAGGCTCATCGGCGCAAGGGTGAAACTGACAAGGTCGTTCACCGTGTCGAGCGCTTCACCGGTCTTTGTCCTAAGACCGATCGAACGCGCGATTCTTCCGTCATAGCGGTCGATGAGGGCGCTTGCAAGGATCAGGACTGCGGCCGGGATGTAGGCTTCCTTGAGAAGAATCAGGAAAATCGAAACGAGCCCCATCAGAATCCCTGAAGCGGTGAAACCCAAAAGCAGGAATATCTTAGTCTGTCGGCGCATGAAACCACCGCCTGACACCGTGCAGGGAAGTCAAATAGACCGCACTGAACAGAAGCTGGAACCAATAAGTGAAAAGCCTCAAGGTCAACACCGCCGCAAGTGCTTTCGCCGTAGGGATCCCATACGGCTGCATCGCAACTGTGAAGGCGCCTTCGAATGTGCCGAGGCCACCGGGAGTGAAAGGGACCATGCCGGCCATATAGGCCAAAAACGTCGGGAATGCGCTGCTTAGGTAATCAAGGTTGATCCCGAAACGCCCGAGGACGTAGAAAGTCTTGAACGCATATAAAGCCCAGATGGAAAGAGAAAGCACGCCGTATAGGAACAGCATGCCCTTTCTTGACTTGAGTGGTGCAAGGGTTTCATGCAAAGCGCTTTTGAAACCGGCGGTTCGCTTCTTGAGACCGGGAAAACGTTCCGACGACAGAAAGCGATTCGCTCCAAGCACCATAACAACCACTCCGGCAATGAGCGCGAGAAACCCTCCGTAAATGGGCGCGATGGTGCGCAAAGTGGCCGATGTGGCTGATTGAGTCAACACAAAATACAGGATGCTAAGAGAGGCCAGAAGAATAAAGGCGGCCATTGAAAAAAGCTTCTGCGCACTCAAGAGCGCCCCGCCTTGTGGTACACTGCGACCTTTCTGTTTCAAGTAATAAAGCTTGTAGGCTTCTCCGCCCGTCTTCACCGCGGGTGTGACGCTTTCGAAGAAGGTGCCGACCATATTCATCTCATAGATCAAACCGAACGAAAGCGGCATGCGCATATGCCGTGCCAACAAGAACCACTGCAGAGAAATGAGAAAGATTGTGAGGAACTGTAGAGCGATCAAAGTAAGGACGGTGGTTGGACGAAGAGTTCCGATCACTTCCACAAGCGCGTTCAAATCGCTTGTGACTAGCAAGAGACTCAGAAATCCCAGCCCAATCAATGCGTACCAAAATGTCCTTTTTTTCAGTAGAGCCATAAGGTTCTCACGAATCCGAACTTCACATAGGCTTTAAAATCGCACTCCGGGAGGCTTTCTTTGAGGGATGCCCGGACAACCAGGCGGGCGTGGTCGGCTTTTCGCTGATTCAGTTGGTTGATCATACGGTGTTTGCCGATAAGCTGTTTGGCGAGGAAGATATGGTCATATTGACCGATATTTAGCGAATCAAAGGCACCGCAGTAAACATGGACATCACGCGCCTGCCGGTTTTCCAAGTATGCCCGTGCCGATGTGATCACGGACGCGTCATGGTCGAGGACATCGACCGCGGCAGACGTCTTCTGGTTCAGATAGTAGGCGCTATAAGGCATCGAACCGCCGCCGATGAACAGGACTCTGTCACCCGGGCGGACATTGCCGAGTGCAATCTCCTTATCCAGGATGCGGTTGTAATATAACGCCGAAAGCTTATCGCTGAAACGAAAACGCCCCATGAAGGTTTCCTGAAATCGTGTCAGTGTCGCAATCATTGAATCACCTCTTTGAAAAGGATATAGGTTTAAAAACATGGCTAAACCGTGTATGATTATAACGTAAGGCATAACGGTTGACAATTAATTTTATAAGATTTATAAATAGTCATACAAAAAAGGAGGGACAAAGATGCTGAAGACATTCATCATTCACTTGGAAAAGGTCGCATCCTTTTTTCGACTCGGCATACATCTTTATGCGAGAAGTTACAAGGAAATCGTCAAAAACGAGATCGCCCTCGCACGCATAGACTCCCGGGATACGGTGCTCAACATAGGATGCGGAGCCATCCCCTTCACAGCCATCCATTTGGCCAAGGAAGCTCAATGCAAGGTAATCGCCGTCGATCATGATGCTTTGGCGGTGAAACGCGCCCAACGTGTCATCAGGAAACTCAGACTCTCAAGTCAAGTCTCTGTTCACCACAAGGATGGGGAGGCCCCGTTGGACCTCACCTACAACAAGGCCATACTCGCCCTGCAGACACATCCTTTGAAGACGGTGCTCGAGACGGTCTTTTCACCTTCAAGGACCATTGTCGTAAGACAGCCTTTTGAGTCGCATCAGTCACTTTACGACAAGGTCCCTGAGGGCTACAGTGCCGAACGGTCGGTATACCAGCCCATGAAAGCGTTCGGTTACTCCGTGGTTTTAAACAAGCACACGCCAGATTAGAATTCTATTTATAAAAACTACATATATGATTGACGTTGACAGAGATAAGCGGTACACTATAAATAGTAATACAAATCCGTGTGGAAAAACGCATCCGAGGTGACACTTATGCAAAGACAGGAGACCTTCAAGAACCCAGAGACCATGCAAATGAACTTGAGCGATATGGACGCCCTTTCTTTGGGGGAGGAAGCCGTCGTCTTTGAAGTGCCGGACATCCGGTTGCTCTCAAGTCTCGGCATACGTGTCGGCAAAACGATACGGATCCTCACAAAAAGTTTCGCAAGCGGCCCTCTGATCTTGTCAGTCAATAGCCGCTCCATAGTCATCGACCGTACCATCGCAAAACAAATCATTGTGAAAAGGTAGCGTTTTTTTATGACATACAAAGGGAATTCGACAGACAGACAATCAAATAAGACTTTATTATTGATGGGGCTTCCCAATGTCGGGAAAAGCGCCATTTTTAATAATTTCACCGGTATGGACGTGATGGTGTCCAACTATTCGGGGACTACGGTGGAGTTCACCGAAGGCCCCGTCACTCTCGGAGGGACGTCCTACACTCTGAAAGACGTCCCGGGGGTCTATGACATCGAAAAGAGTGTGGATGAGGCTGAACAGGTCGCCATCAACATGCTCAATGACGGGCCCGACGCCATTGTGTTCGTGCTGGATTCGCTGAATCTCGAATCATCCCTTCACCTTCTCATGCAAGTGCTCGAATACGACCTTCCGACCGTAGTCGCCCTCAATCGCCACGATTTGTCGACCACGCGCGGCATCGAGATCAGGCATCGTGTGATCCAATCGCGCTTGGGTGTACCGGTCGTGCCCACCGTCGCACTCGGTGGGGAGAGTCTTGAGGCGTTGAAAGAAAAACTTGCGAAGACCCTGTCGGAAAAGACTAAACCCCAAGGCTATCTGCCCGGGACGGAGGATCGGTGGAAAGAGACCGAGAACATCATCAAACATGCCGTGAGACGTCCGGACAACCACGACGCCACAAACGACAAGTTCTCCTTCCTGATCAAGCCTTGGCCGGGGCTTCCCATCGCCCTGATGGTGCTTGGTGTCATGTTCGCCTTCGTCATCGGCGCCGGCATGGGGATGCGTCAGTTCATTCTGCTTCCCCTTTTTGACTGGGGGCTTTTCCCGCTTTTGGAGGGAATGGTGAGAACCCTGACGGATAACACATTGATCCAAGATATCCTGATCGGGGATTACGGGTTTCTGATCAAAGGGATAGAATGGCCCTTCGCACTCGTGCTTCCCTATGTCATAAGCTTCTACATCATGATGAGCTTTTTGGAGGACAGTGGCTATCTGCCTCGTCTCGCCGTCCTATTGGATGGCGTGTTCAAAAAAATCGGTTTGACAGGATCCAGCATCATTCCTTTGTTGCTCGGTTACGGCTGCGGCATCCCCGCGATCATGTCGACCCGCTCGCTACCTTCCAAGAAGGCGAGGCTCAGTGTGGCGGTGATGGTCTCCTTGGCGGTACCTTGCGTCTCACAGACAGGGGCGTTCATCTCCCTCTTGGCCGAGCGAAGCCTCCTCGCGCTTGTAGGCGTGTTTTTCATTTCTATCGCTGGCATGGTCCTGACAGGGTTCTTCCTTGACAAAATCAAGAAAGAGGCAGTGCCTTTCACTTTGCTCGAACTTCCGGAACTGCTTGTGCCCAAACCAAGGATCTTTTTCAAGAAAGTGCTCATGCGTGTCAAGCACTACATCAAGGACGGTGCGGTGCCGATGATCATCGCGATATTCTTCACCGCTTTTCTCTATGAGTTCGGAGTCTTGAATGTCATGGGCAGGGTTCTCGCCCCAGTGGTCTCCGGTTGGCTGAGGCTTCCTGAAGAAGCCGCGACCCCGTTGATCATCGGCATTGTCCGACGTGAACTGACGGTCCTTCCCTTGATTGAGATGGAACTTAGCACATTGCAATTCCTCACCGGAGCCGTCGTCGCTTTGTTCTACGTGCCTTGCATTGCAATGATCGCCACCCTGGCCAAGGAATTCAACATCCGGACAGCCATCGGCGTGTTCGTCTTCACCACAGTCACAGCGATTTTCCTCGGAGGACTTATCGCCCGGTTCGGCGGTTGGGTGCTTGCGCTCCTTTAAACCGCGTACTATTGAGACTTTTCACCCGGATGCGTTTCGCATCCGGGTTTTTCTGTGCAAAGGTCCGTTCACAATCGTCTTATTCTTAAAAGTCGATGGCTTTGGCCAAGGTTGAAAAGTGTGAATTCATGACAAATGTCACTTCCAAACCACACGTCATGACCGTATAATGATGTCGAGGTGATAAAATGAAAAAAATACTGAAACGCTCCGCCCTTGTGCTGATGGTGCTCGTTGTCGCGTTAGTGACGGGGCTCATGATCAACAACCGCATTCAAACGAACAGTGACATCGACGCCCTTGACATGAAGGGGACGCAACACGATACGGAATCCGGGTCCTTCAGGGTCCATGATTTCGGAGAGGGTGCGAACTTGGTCTTCTTGTCCGGACTCGGCACCACCAGTCCGTATCATGATTTCAAGCCGCTTTGGCATGACCTTGAAGAATCGTACCGCATCATCATCATTGAACGCCCCGGCTACGGATATAATCAGACCACATCCTCAAACAAGGAGATGGCATCGGTGGTGGATGGATACCGTGAGGTCCTCGAGTCCCTTGATGTCACATCCCCTTTGCATGTGGTGGCCCATTCCATGGGTGGACTTGAAGCGTTGCTTTGGGCACAAACGCATCCGGATGAGATCGATAGCATGATCGGTCTCGACATAGCCATTCCCCCGTTGCTCGTTGAACGAGGCGCCCCGGGTCTTATTGAGCGCAATCTGAATTTCATGCTCGGCGCTTTGGGACTGGCCAGGTTCATGGAAGAAGAGGACCTTGAAAGAACGATGCCGATCCTTTCGATGGATGTGTTTGACGATGCGGAGAAAGAAGCGATCACCACGTTGTTTCACGCCAATATGTTCAACCGGGACATCGTCCGTGAATCGAAGGCGCTTGAGGACAATGCCGAAACGATTATGGACCGTGATTTGCCAAACGGGCTTTCTGTGCTGCATTTCATTTCAGAGGAGAACCTGGATGCGCATGGAATCGAAGCGGGGTATTTCGCTGACTATTTCGATTTTTCCGAACCCTATGAGTCCGAAGTGCTTGAGACCCATCACTATGTCCACCATGAGGCATCGGAAACGATCAACAGCGCGATCCGAACCTTCGTGGACGACCTTGAGAACTGAGACTCATCAACCCCCGAAAATTGGTTGAGGATGCTCTCATGGCGATCATTGCTTCGTTGCGGGGTTGCTGTTTTCAAACCGTTGCCAAGATCTATGAACTTGCCCTTGAGGCTTTTCTGGGAATGCGTCACCCGAAAGGCCACAAGGGCTTTTTTATGTTTTTCATGGCAGGCCCAAAGATTTTTGCGAAACCATTGCAAACACCAAAAAATAATGTTATCTTTAAATTAAAGTTAAGGCACACCATAAAAAAGGAGAATCGACAATGAAAAAGTTTATGATTCTATTGGTCCTCTTAGTAATGACAGCCGGGTTGACCGCCTGTGAAGATAACGATTCGGAAGAACAGCTCCACGTGGTTGCGACCACGATGTATGTAGGAGACCTCATGAGACAAGTCGGAGGTGAGCATGTCAAAGTGGATACACTTATGGGGCCGGGTGTCGACCCGCACGATTATCAGCCCAGACAAAGTGACACGAACCTTGTCGCCAATGCGGACCTCCTTGTCATAAACGGTTTGAACCTTGAGGAGAAAATGGGGGATGTGTTCGCCCAGGTCGAAGAGGATAGACGTTTGATCCTTGGCGATCATGTCGACGAATCTGACCTGCTTCATGCAGGTGGGGAAGTGGACCCTCATTTCTGGTTCGACATCGATATCTGGGGCGCTTTGGTCCATGTCGCGGCCGATGAGCTCGCCGCACTTGACGAGGACAACCGTGAGGTCTATGAGGCACGCGCCGATGAATATCTGAAGGACCTGTCGATGCTCGATGAGTATATCCTCCGCAGGGTAGAAACGCTCGACCCATCCGACCGCGTACTCATCACTGCGCATGACGCCTTCGCCTATTTCGGTGAGGCGTACGGATTCGATGTTCACGCCATTCAAGGCATTTCCACCGAGAGTGAAGCGAGCATTTCCGACATCGACGAACTGGCGCAATTGATGCACGACCTCGATGTCAAGACGGTCTTCTTTGAAAGTTCGGTCCCTCAATCGACAGTCAATTCATTGGTTGAGGCCGCACAGGCGTTGGATCATGATGCCCGTGTGGGCGGGGAACTCTATTCGGATTCCACAGGAAGTGCGGATGACGGTCTTGAAACTTACATCCGGACATACAGAAACAATATCGACACCATCATGGACGCTTTGGAGGAATGATGACATGGCTATGACCTTTCAAGTGGAAGACCTGACGGTCGCATATGACCGCTCACCGGTGCTTTGGGATATCGATTTCGAGGTGCCTCCGGGCACCATCATGGGGATTGTCGGACCGAACGGGGCAGGCAAGACCACCCTGATCAAGGCCGCACTGCGTCTGATCAACCCCCTCAGCGGACATGTGCTGTTCGACGGCAAGCCCTACAGGAAAATGTTCCGCAAAGTCGGCTATGTCCCCCAGAAGGGAAGTGTCGACTGGGATTTTCCCACGACTGTGATGGATGTGGTCTCGATGGGACGTTACGGCCATGTCGGATGGATTCGTCGCATGGGCCGCAAGGACAAGGATGCAGCCAGGGAGGCGCTCAGGAAAGTCGGCATGCTTGAATACGCCTCCAGGCAGATCTCGGAGCTGTCGGGTGGCCAGCAACAGCGCGTCTTCATCGCCCGGGCCCTCACACAGGAGGCGGACATCTATTTCATGGACGAGCCCTTCCAAGGCGTGGATGTCAAGACGGAGAAGGCAATCATGGAGCTCTTTCGCGAGCTGAAGGCGGAAAACAAGACCGTCATTGTCGTCCACCATGATTTGAACACCGTCCGGGATTATTTCGACTGGGTGACTCTGCTCAATGTCAGGGTCATCGCCTCCGGACGCGTCGACGAGGTGTATACCAAGGAGAACATCGCGAAGACTTACCAATCCGACCTTGAACTGACACGTGAGGGTGCCGGTCATGATGGGGCTTAGCTACACCCTCACCGTCGTGCTCCTTGGGACCCTCATCCTCGGTGCGACCGCCGGCGCGGTCGGGACGTTCATCGTGTTGCGCAGGCAAGCGTTGGTCGGGGACGCCCTTTCGCATGCGACCCTGCCCGGGGTCGTGGGCGCCTTCATGCTCATGCAGATAAGGCGCGTCGAAATCTTTCTCATCGGGGCTTTCGTCGTCGCTTTTCTCGCGATGGCGCTTCTTGAGATCATCAAACGATACAGTCGCATCAAGTTCGATGCGTCCATGGCGCTTATCCTCTCGTCCTTTTTCGGGTTCGGTCAAGTGCTTCTCAGCCATGTCCAAAAGACAGGGGCGTCTTCGCAGGCAGGTTTGTCGCGCTTCATTTTCGGTCAGGCGGCCACGCTTCTGAGAAGTGATGTCTATATGCTCGCGGGTGTGGCCGCTTTCCTGGTCATCGTGATGCTTCTGTTTTGGAAAGAGCTCAAACTCTACATCTTCGACGAATCCTATTTCAAGGCGCTCGGATACAGTGAACGTGTCATCAGTGCCGTGTTGACCCTAATGGTTGTTTTGACGATCGTGATCGGCATATGGATGGTCGGTGTCATCCTGATGAGCGCTTTGCTCATCGCCCCCGCGGTCGCGGCGCGGCAATTTTCCAACCGCTTTTATATCAACGTGGCATTCGCGGCTTTCATCGGCGGGGTCTCCGGTATGGCGGGAACGTATCTGAGTGCTGACACGACCAACATGCCGACCGGACCGGTGATTGCCATCGTCCTAGGTGTGGTTGTCCTTTTCAGTGTGCTCTTCGCACCCCGAAGCGGCATTGTCAAACGCGGTTTTCAGAATCTGGTTTTCAAGTCGAGAATCAAGAAATACCGCAAACTGATCCATTTCCATGAGACCCCGTCGGCCTCGGAAGAGGCACCTGAAGACTATGCATATTTTCTGGAACGGAAGGTCATGAGAGAACAGGACGGCCATCTGGAACTGACTGACAAGGGGCTTTCTGTGATCCGGAAGATCAAAGGGGGACGAAAGCCATGAATGTTGAGATTTTGATGCTCGTCATCGTCACAGCGATGGCGACATCCCTTATCGGCGTTTTTCTTGTTCTGAGAGGGCTCTCGATGATGACTGACGCCATATCGCATACGATCCTCCTCGGCATCGTCATAGCCTATTATTTCGTCAATGACTTGAACAGCCCCTATCTTCTTGTTGGGGCGACGATGATGGGCGTACTCACCGTGTATCTGATTGAAGGGGTGATGAAGGTCAAACATGTGGACAAGGGCGCCGCGATCGGCATCGTGTTCACCATGCTTTTCAGCGTGGCGATCATCATCGTCAACACGGCTTTGCGCAACGTCCATCTGGATATCCACACGGTCCTCCTTGGCAAGCTTGAATTTTCGGTTTTCAACCGGGCGGCGTTTGCGGGCATTGACCTGCCAGTCTCCCTTTGGGTGATGGCAGTCGTGCTATTGATCAATGTGACGGTCTATGCGACGCTGTTCAAGGAGATTAAGCTCGTCAGTTTCGATTCCGCTTTGGCGGGCGCTCTCGGATTCTTGCCCGGGCTTATTTTCTACATCATGATGACCTTGGCCTCACTGACGGCGGTAGCGGCTTTTGACGCTGTGGGAGCGATACTTGTCATCGCGCTCATGGTCGGCCCGCCCGCCACCGCGCTCTTTTTCAGCAAAAGCCTATTTTACACAATCCTCTATACCTTGGCGGTTTCAGTGTTCAACGGAGTGCTGGGGTATCAGTTGTCGGTGCTTTTCGATGTGACGATCTCGGGGATGATCGCCACCATGACTCTCGTGAGTTTCCTTCTGGGCCTTACCTTCTCACCGAGGAAAGGCCTGCTCAGCCAATGGGTCACCATGAAAAGCCAGAAGCGCTACGTGGCGTTCATCACCCTGCTCGAACACATCCGGAACCATCAGCACGAGGCGGAAGAGGAACTCAATGTCCACACCATCCATGAACACTTCAGCTGGAAACAATCCAGCATGGACAGGATGATAGAGAAGGGCGAGAAGCAAGGCCTTATTGAAATCCGAGACAATCTTCTTTGCCTGACTCGCAAAGGCCGGTCGTATTATATCGAATCTCAGGGAGGTCACTCATGAACGCCGCCGTCGAAGACTATTTGAAACTGATCTATGAATTGGAACAGGAATATCCGAATGAATACATCAAGAACGCCACCCTCGCGAATCATTTCGGCTATACGCTGCAAAGCGTGAACGAGATGATCAAGCGGATGGAATCCAAGCGCTTTTTGACCTACAAGCCCTACAAAGGTGTCAGGTTGAGTGAAAAAGGCAAAAAAGAAGCGCTAAGGATGATCCGTGCCCACAGACTTTGGGAGGTGTTTCTGTCCGATAAGCTTGGCCTTTCATGGGAAAGCCTCCATGAGGAGGCGGAGAAGCTTGAACATTCCACGAGCGACCGGATACTGGGCATGTTGTATGAATATTTGAAGCGGCCACAATACTGCAAGCACGGCAATCCGATCCCTGATGAGAAAGGGCGGCTGCCAACAGCATACAGACAGAGCCTTGCGTCCATGAAGGCGGGGGTCGCCCTTGAGATCCGGAGGGTGGTCGATCACAAGCCGCTTCTGCATCATTTGAACACACTGGGGCTCGGTCTTGGAGACACTGTGGAAGTGCTTGAGAAGGATGGCTTCTCCGAACTGATCACTATCCGCAAGGACGGTCAGCCATTGACGCTTTCCTATCATGTGGCTTCGATGATCTATGGTGTCCCGAGAGAACCGTTCTAAACATTGGCATGTAGCGAGTGTTTGAGTGCTGAACTGAAAGGTGTATCAGGTCGTCCACGGACTCTGCCCTGGATACACACAGACCCATATGCGTTAAAAAAGCCCCTGTCCTCGGACAGGGGCTTTGACATGCATAAGAAAGGTCTAATCGGACCGGGCGTCTCCATACCAGAGTTCATAGGTATAGAAATGGTCGTCCGTGTAATACACAATGTGGTGTTCGGGATGGAAGACGAAGCGGTCATCGCCTCTGTCATGTCCGGCGCCGGCGATCTTGGTGTCCGCGATGAAGTAGTGACCACCGAGATCAGGCAGTTGATTCGCGTGATTCGAGAAGTGCCAATAGCCGAAGTACGCTTCCTGCCCATAGTCGTTGAACTCTTCATCGGACCGCAGATTGCTCAGTGTGGGGAAGGGGTATTCATCATAGAAATCGGGAAGGTATCCGTACGCACTCTGGTAAAGGTTTGTCTCGTCCTCATAGCGGATGAAATAGTTCGGTGGAAGCTTGCCGAACGTCCTGATGTAGAGTGCCACTTTCTCCGTGTCGGTATAGGGTTCATCAGGGTCAAGCGGGGGATGGTCGGGTGTGCCGAAGAGCTGGTCGTAGGTGTCCTCGCCGGTCTTGTGGAAGATCAGGCCTTCATCACTGTATATGATCGAGCCTTCATCCACGTCGACCGCCTGATAATCGAAACCATCGTTTGGAAGCACGGCGTGGCCCGTGGCGTCGTATTCGGTGATGTCCTCATCCCCGAAATTGTCAGGCAGGGCATGGAAGGTGTCGAGGTATAGCGCGACATTTTCAGCGTCAGTGAATTCGCCGTCCTGATCGAGTGGCGTAGTGGGTGCCGGCTCGCGGTCCTCATCGTCATCATCCTCCAGGGAACTGCTGACGACGACGGCGATGGTGGTACCCTTTTCAACTTCCTCGCCTTCTTCATGGTTCATGTAATCCACAAAAACATTGGGCTCGCTGTAGACAATCGATTCATCCACGAAGAACTCAGCGGACAGGTCGTGGGCATTAAGGGTGTCACGGATGCCGTCCTGGTTCATATTTTCCAGATTAGGAAGTTCGGTGGTCTGGTCGAACATGCCGCATCCGGCGATCGAGAATATGAGTAGAAGCAGTGTGATGAAGCTCAGTGTTTTTTTCATAATTGACCTCCTGAATTTATAATAACATTTTAGCACGTCATCAAGACCTGTTCAACAGTTTAGCTTGAATTCAGCATCCTGAAACAGCGCATTCACGGCAAGGGCCTTATGCATTTTCCTTAAGATCATTGAATAGGGTTCAATCCTTACAAAAAATCTTTATGATATTTGACAATGGGTCGAAAAAGTTATACTATATAGATAGTCGTCTATATAGATGTACATCTATAAACCATCGAGGGGAGAGTCGAATGGACAAATATGAAGCTATGGAAAAGCAACTCAAGGTGCTCGCCGACAGGACAAGACTCAAAATCCTAAGCAGAATCCATCAGGGGGAAGTCTGTGGTTGCGACCTGATTCATTGCCTGGACATATCCCAACCCACCCTCTCGCACCACCTTAAAGTGCTATCGAACCATGAACTCATCCATGGCACCAGAAAGAAAAACCGTATTCTCTACACCGTGAACCGGAAACGACTGAACGGCATCTTTGAAAACCTCGATGCCTTGCTTGAAGAGACCATTACTTGTTAGGAGTGGAACTATATGAGCTTTTTTGAGAAATATCTCACAGTCTTTGTCATCTTCGCCATGATCATAGGGGTGCTCATCGGTGAATACCTGTCTTTCGTCCCTGAGTTTCTCGACCGCCTCACCATCGCGCGCATCTCGCTTCCAATCGGGATCCTCATATGGTTTATGGTCTATCCGAGCATGCTCAAGGTCGACTTCTCCTCGATCAAGAAGATACGGGAGGAACCCAAGGGCCTTTATGTGACCTGGACGGTGAACTGGCTTATCAAACCGTTCACCATGTTCTTGATCAGTGCGCTGTTCTTTCTTGTCATCTATCAAAACATCATTGAACCGGACATCGCTGTGAGGTATCTCGCGGGGGCGGTCATACTGGGTGCGGCGCCCTGCACCGCGATGGTGTTCGTATGGTCCCATCTTTCCAGGGGGAATGCCGCCTACACGCTTGTCCAGGTCGCGACCAACAACATCATCCTGCTCGCACTCTTCATTCCCATCGTGCAACTGCTTCTTTACCTTGTGCCTCGCGTGGGGGACGTCAATGTGACCATCCCTTGGCTGACTTTGATTCTTTCTGTGGTCCTCTTCGTTGTGGTGCCCTTGGTGGCGGCATCCATCACCCGCTCGCAAGTGATCAAGAGAAAAGGTCTTGATTTCTTGAACGAGCGTGTGATCCCGAAATTCTCCAAGGTCACCATGACCGGCTTGATGCTGACGCTTGTGCTTATTTTCAGCCTGCAAAGCGATATCATCTTGGAGAACCCCCTTCATATCATCCTTATCAGCATTCCGCTTGTGATTCAGACTTTCTTCATTTTCGCCATCGCATACGGGACTGCGAAGAAGCTCGGCCTTCCGCATGCCGTATCGGCCCCGGCCGGTTTCATCGGAGCGTCCAATTTCTTCGAACTTGCTGTCGCGGTGGCCATCACCATCGGCCCGGTGGTTGCGCTCGCGACCGTTGTCGGTCTGCTTGTCGAAGTGCCGGTGATGCTTGCGCTCGTGAGCTTCGCAAACCGCACGAAGAAATATTTTTCCGCATAAGGAGCAATCCACCCACCACACCATGAACCATCAAAAGGAGACCTGTCTCAATGGAATTTCTAATCAATGTCTGGCAGCTTATTCTTGAGGGGTTGGCGTTTCTTGTCGAATACGCATTCTTTCCCAAAGACGGGGAGACGTTCTCCCTCATGCGCATTGCCTCCCTCTTCATAGCCTTCAGCATCTCGGGTGCGATCGCGCTTTTCATGTCGAAAAACGCGGTCGTCAAGCATTTCGGCCCGAGTGCGAATAAGTGGAGCGCATACCTGGTCGCATCCGTCTCGGGGACCATACTCGCGGTGTGTTCCTGTTCTGTACTCCCCATGTTCGCCTCCATCCGCAAGAAGGGCGCCGGCCTTGGTCCCGCGATAGCTTTTCTGTTCTCGGGTCCGGCCATCAACGTGCTCGCCATCACCCTCACATTCACCGACCTCGGCGCGAGGATCGGATTCATCCGTATCATTGCGGCAATCATCCTCGCACTTGTGCTCGGGGTCGTGATGGGCGCCATCTACAAAAGAAGTGAACAGGTGGACCCCAACGACGCACTTTTCCAAGATGAGTCGAAGGACACCTTCAAAGGATGGCAGAAACTCCTCTTCTTCGCGACCTTGGTCGCGATCCTCATTTTCAGCGTCTATGAGCCTCTGCCCACACTGATATTCATCGCCCTGCTCATTGTCGAGATCATCGTATTTCTGGATTTGGACAGACTCAAAGCCTGGGGCGGCGAAACCTGGTCCCTCGCGAAGAAGATCCTCCCCCTCTTCGCGTTGGGCATATTCTTCGCCGGCATTCTTCAGGCTGTGCTTTCGGAAGCGTTCCTCTCGACCTATGTCGGAGCGAACACATTCAGCGCCAACATGATCGCGGCGGTGTCCGGTGCCCTCATGTACTTTGCGACGTTGACAGAGATTCCGATCATACTCTCCCTCATGGAGACGGGCATGAACAAAGGTCCCGCGGTCGCTCTGTTGCTCGCGGGACCGACCCTTTCGCTGCCGAACATGATTGTCATCGGTAAAGTTTTGGGCGCAAGGAAGACCTTCACCTACGTCATCATGGTCGCTCTATTCGCCGCTTCGATCGGTTATCTCGCGGGCATGTGGTTCTTTTGAGCCTGCGTTGCTTAAAACCTTGTGATTGAGCATGATAAGCCGTGTCAATAAATACCAAAAGGAGGTTTCAAACATGGAAGTCAAAGTATTGGGTCCGGGATGCAAGAAATGTCAATTGCTTGAGGACCATACAAAAAAAGCGCTTGAGGAACTCGGCATCAGGGCCGATTTCGAAAAAGTGAGCGACATCGACACCATCGTCGAATACGGAGTCATGTCAACCCCGGCGCTCATGGTCGACGGCGAAGTGATATTCTCCGGCGGCGTCGCATCGACCAAGAAGATCAAGAAATTGCTTCAATAGGGATCCGTTTGAAAAGGACGCTTCGGAATGTTCAGCCTTGAGAAGCGTCTTTTTATTGGTTGAAAATATTGTGCATGACGCGCGGTTCGAACAAGTATGTGAAGTGTGGTATGGGAACGAAAGGCCTGTTCATGTTATAGTGAGGGTAGATAAAGATATTTCACTTGTTCCATTTGTTTGCAACTGTTCAAAACAAAGCAAAACGGATATACTATGATTGAGGTGATGCTATGAAAGAAGCGATCAAGAACAGAATTTCGGTAAGGAGCTATGAAAAACGCCCGTTGAGCGAGCACGATGAGAAAAAGGTGCAAAGAATCCTTGATGAAGTTCAGAAGAAGAAAGGCCCCTTTGGTCACAAAGCCCGTTTTTTCACCCGCCCCAGCAAGATCGAGGGCGGCAAGACGCTCGGGACCTACGGATTCATCAAGCACCCGCCGTATTTCATCGGCGGCGTCATCGAGAACACATTCAAGGGCATGGTCGATTATGGCTTTTTGTTCGAAGAAGTGATTCTTCGTCTAACCAGGGAGGCATTCGGCACCGTATGGCTCGGAGGCACGTTCAAGCGGTCACATTTCGAGTTCGAGGTTGACATGGAGGAAGGCGAGATCATCCCGGCCATATCGCCAGTCGGCTATTCCGCGGAACGTTCCATGCGTGAGAAGATTCTCCGGGGCTTCGCAAAAGCGAAGACGCGCAAGCCGTTCGAGGAGCTTTTCTTCACCCCCTCCCTGGATCCGGTTGACAAGCATCATGTGTTCTTCGAATACCTTGAACTTCTAAGACTCGCACCGAGCGCATCCAATAAGCAACCCTGGCGTGTCGTCGTCGAGGACAATGTCTTCCACCTTTACTTGAGCCGGACGGACGGCTACGCCAAACATCTTCCCACCGACATCCAGGCGATCGACATCGGCATCGCGCTGAGCCACCTTTATCTTCCTGTCGCGGAGGACGGCTACACACCCGAGTTCGTCAATGAAACGCCTGTGGATTTGGATGGCTGCGAATATGTCGTGAGTCTCAAAGTCACTTGAATGGTATCACAAAAGAATTACGCCGCTCAAAGGCCTCGGCCTTTGAGCGGCGTGTTTGATTGTGATGCTGTTCAGCGGTTCCGGCTCGACTTTCTTCTTGAGTGGAATTTGGCGTCGATCATGACAAGCATGGCCAGAAAGAATTCGGTGTTCGACTCGTCTTCGATCTGTATCTGGTAGGAATCACCGAAGGAGATATACTTCTTTTGGATCGTCGCGACCCTTTCACCATCTTTGAGGATCCTGAAATCGTGGGCCCAGAAATTGCCTTCGATCTCAAAATCGCCATGGTCGCTTTCAATCGATACGAGTTTCTTGCCGATTGAGAATTTGCGTCTCGCTTTTGCGACTTGCTCCCCTTGTGCATTGTAGAGGAAATAAGTCGGCATGATGGCGAAGATCTTGCGGTTCATCTGATAGAGATGCTTTTCGTTCTTCGTGTTGTAGAAATTGAGTTCCCTTGAGAGGGAGAAAATCTTGCCTACACAATGATAGAGCTGTTCCTCGTTTTCATCAAGCACCCTGTAGCGGCTTCTCAGTGAGAAGACCTTCTGTTTGAGATAAAATTCCTTCATAGTCATCCATGCGGCTTTTTCGTTTTAAGCCGCGCACCTCCTTTTATGGGGTCTATAGTCATTATATTTTATAAAAAGTGTATTTTCAAACTATTCTTTCATGGCGGTTGATGCATGAAACCGTTTCAATTATTTCTCGGATTGAGTATAATGAAGGTACATCGTATCAAGGCGAGAATCTGAAGAATTGTGGCGCCCGATGGTGTCAAAAAACATGAAAAGAGTGAGACCATGCGATCCAGACCAGTCAAAGCCCTTTATATCGTCGCCGGATCGACCGCGCTCACGCTTGGGGCGGTCGGAATCGTGCTTCCCTTGCTTCCGACCACACCCTTTTTGCTGCTTGCGGCGTTTTGCTATACCCGAAGTTCCAAAAGACTTCATAGCTGGCTTTTGAATCACCGAATCTTCGGCTTCTACATCCATAGCTATATCACACATAAGGCGGTTGACAGACGGACAAAGTTTTTTACCATCCTGATACTCTGGGGGACGATGGGCCTGTCGATGCTCATCGTGCAAAGGCTTTATGTGACCTTCATTTTGATCGCCATCGGTCTTGCGGTCACCACCCATCTATTGAGGCTTAAGACGCTTGACAAGGAAGCGATGCTGGAGAGTCACCGTGCCGCCTCCATATCCACGGAACAATGATTCAAGGCATTCGCTGTAAAAGACAAGATTTTAATTTTAGAGGAGGTGCGAGATGCGGTCCAAAGTGCTCATGCTTATGCTATGCGCGATCTCTTTACCTCTTTTCGCTTGCCTGAGAACGCCTTCGACCTCTCCTGACTCCCTCGCTGAGATCTTCTCCCAAATGGAGATCGACGATGAACTGCTGCTTATCAACAGAGTCGAAGACGGCAAGGACCGCATGGAAGCCGTCGATCTCTCCAACAAAAACGCAGTCCGTCTCCATATCATTGAAATCGAGGGCACCGAGATGACCGACAGGCAGTTCATGTTCACACCCGAATGGATCTACGACACAGCCGGGATGCATAAACACCGAAACACGTATGGCTTGAGCTCCAAACAGGACGCGGAGGCCTTGATTGAACAGCACACGACACTCTATGAAGCCGGCCGTTTCACAAATGAACATCTCAAAGAGCTCGCTCGAAGTCTGCAATCCCCTTCCAACCATCGCTCCGGGGAACTCCATGTGCTCAAAGGTATGGATCCCTCAGTTACCAACCCGCCTAGTGGAACCAACGCAATGATGGAAATCCGTTACCGGGAGAACACGCTTCTCGAGATCCATTTCAAACTAGAGCACGACGTCCCCTCGACCAAGCAAGAAAGCAACTACATATCAGGTACGCACTGGTATTTCGGTTCAGGGCTGTTCAGCGAGTTCCCTGACCGCCAATCATTCACTGAAGCTGATGATTAGGTCATCGTTCTACATTTCACTTGAAAGGACAGCTCCTCAAAAGGGTTGTCCTTTTTGTATGAAGAGCGGTTGACTGGTCGTCAACACCGATGATAAAAAAGACACATCCGCAAAACCGGATATGTCTTTAGAATAGGTGTTCATCTGAACGCCACTCGGTGACGTATTCCTTCAAGGTGGGTATGTGCTTGAAGAAAATGACGATTGTGATGGGGACCATGCCTAGAAGAAGTGTGAGGTTGTGAGTCTGCAAGTAGATGACGAGCGGGAAGAATGGGAGTGCGATGCCCGCGGTCGCCCTCGGGACCTTGAAGATGATCAATAGCACAGTGGTGAGGCCTATCATCGCGAGGATGGTGAGCGGGGACAAAAGGATGAGCCCGCCTCCGAGATTCGCGAACCCCTTGCCTCCGGTGAAACCCATCAGGGGGTTGTAGTTATGGGCGAGAATCAGTAAGAAGAGGGCCAGGACGCTCACTGATTCGGCATTTGAGAGTGTCATGGTCAAATAGACGACGAGGAAACCCTTGCCCGCATCAAAAAGCAATGTGAGCACACCCGGGAGAATGCCGATGTTGACGATTGTGTTCATCGCTCCGGCGTTTCCGGTGCCGGCATGTCTGACATCGACATGTTTGAAGGCTTTTGAAAACACATACGCACTTGGAAAAAGCCCTAGGATATAGGCGAAAAGCAACAAGCTGATATCAATCATCGCAACCTCCTTCGTTCTGTCTTGAATACAGGTTAATTATAAGTGAATGGTCCATCAAAGTAAAGCATAAAGGACGGAATGAAAACACTTTTCAAACAACGCGGGTGTTTGATAGAGAAGGGTGACACGCTGCGACAGCCATGTCTTTATGTTATACTATGAAAAAGGCTTGGAGGTGCGCATATGGCAAGACGCTGGCTCATAGCTCTGGCGGCGACCGGCTTCATCGCCCTTTATCTTCTCTGGCAAAACAACCACCTCACCGTGACCAACTACAATGTTACCACCCATGATGAAGAACTTGAAGGCGTGCGTATCGTGCAACTCGCGGATTTGCACCACAAATCGTTTGGTGAAGACCAATTACGTCTTGAGGAAAAGGTGCTCGGCCTGGAACCCGACCTGATCGTCCTCACCGGTGACATGGTCGATGGTGATGTCACGGATGTCGAAACGCACCTTGCCTTCCTGGGAAACCTTATCGACGAAGCACCCATTTACGCGGTCAGCGGAAATCATGAACACACCTCGGACAAGATGGATGATGTGCGAAAAGTGTTTGATGATCTCGGCGTCGTCCTTTTGGAGAATGAAAGCCGTCGTGTGAACGTTGAAGACACATCACTTGAACTTCATGGCGTGAGCGACCCCGTCAGTTTCAAAAGCGAGGAAGCTTATCCTGAAGCGCTCCCGGATGCTTCAGATGACGCATTCGATATTCTGCTGGTGCACAGACCGGCCTACTTTGACGCCTATAGTGACAAGGATTACGACCTGGTATTGAGCGCCCATGCCCACGGAGGGATGTTCCGCCTCCCGTTTTACGGCGGCATCTATGCGCCCGACCAGGGGTTCTTCCCGGCATACACCGAGGGGCCCTACACTGAAAAAGGCACCACCATGATCCTCAGCAGGGGGCTTGGAAACAGCGTCATCCCTTTCAGGATCATGAACAGGCCCGACATCGTGCTCATTACACTGAAGTCATGAAGGTGTGGACAGGTCTTTTAAAAAAGCCCGATTCAGGCTATTAGCGAGTCTGACATGTTGAAACCATGAACAGCGGCATGAATATCACCCATCAAAAAAAGGGCGCCCAACATACGGGGGCCCCTAGTTTGAGATACAATTCATCATTCAGCGTTTGCTGAATGCTTTTTTGATATAGAACCTGATGCGTCTGAAAAACTTCGTCTCCTCGTAGGAGAGAATCGCGACCCGATAGACCGGTGTGATGAGATACATGAATAACACCACGGTCAATGCAAGCAAGAAAAGCGAAATAAGCACCTCGAAAAGATTGATGATGCCCGAGGCGTAAGCAATCGGTGCAACGAGTGTCGAGAAAAAAGGGATGTAGGCCGCCGCTTTGACAATCGTGTCAAAACCCATCATGGGAAGGAATATGGCCATGTAAAACCCGCCGAGAATCAATAGAATGAGAGGAGCCTGGAATTGCTGGTAATCCTCCTGGGTGGTCGCGATGGCTGCAATGAGTGCCGCAAGACACAAAAACAGCAACGTGCCAAAAACCAAAAACAGCAACATGATCGCAAGAAGAGCCGGCCAGTTCGGCATTCTGCTTGCGAGTTCGCTTAGCAGGGTAAGGGCTTCGATGTCGGGACTGCTTGAGAGCAGCCTTCCAATGAGCGAGCCGATGAAGGCGAATAGGAGAAGCAGTGCCGATTGAATGATCAAAAAAAGGATGTTATAGAGAATCTTCGTCATGAAATGGATTTTCGAAGGGACACTGGAGATGATCGTTTCAATCGCTTTTGAGGATTTCTCTTCGATGATGTCAACACCCAAAAACTGTGTGGCCATGAGAATCAGGATGAAGACCGGCAGAATGATGATGGTGCTGACTCCTTGGATGAACGCCTGTGTCTCTTCATCCATGCCTTCCTCCCCATCACCCGGAGCGTCCATGACGCGGAACTGTCCGTAGTTTATGTTTTGATACTCGTTGAGAAAGACCTGGATGGTCGAAGTGAGCGTATTGTTCAGGCTGTTGTCCTTTGTGTATATATCGACTTCCGGTTGGCTCAGCTCAGCGGAAAAGACAAGCAGAATGTCCAATGAACCCTCTTCCCAGAAGTCCCCGTGATCATCCAAGGTGCCTTCAGCCTCCTGGAACCGCGGTTCCTCCCGACCCATATTCAGATATTCGACCAATGTGTCTGAAAGCGGATAATCTTCATCGGTCGTTTCGTTCACAATCAGTATATCAAGCGGCTCGACTTCCTCGTCACTTCCAAAAATAGAGATAAGGGCGGGGATGTTGATGATGATCATGATGGCAAGAGCCAAAATGGTATTGGTTATAATAAAACTTTTTCTAGCAATCCGTTTTTTGAGACCGAAAAGAAGCAAAAATTTAAATTTGTTCACGCAATTCCCCCACTTTCGCGATGAAGATTTCAGAGAGGCTTGCCTGTTCGACATCGAAGGTCCTGACATGGTCGCAAGTCTTTACATAGTCAAAGACCCCTTGAATGTAGTCATCCGATTTGACTTTCACCTGGATGCCGTTCGAATTCCCGGTCACTTTGTAGACACCGGGAAGCGCCCTCAAATGTTCGCTGTCGACATCCGCATCCACATGAATGGTAAGCTTTTTAAAATCATCCTTGACTTGCTTGATATCCCCTTCTATGAGAGGCTTCCCTTTTTCAAGCACGACAATCTTTTCACAGAAACTTTCCACGTGATCAAGCTGATGGGATGAAAAGACAATCATCTTGCCCTCGGCCTGGAATTTTCTGATCGCCTTGACGAAAAGCTCTGTGTTGATCGGGTCCAAACCGCTAAAAGGCTCGTCAAGCACAAGAAGTTTCGGGTCGTTGATGAAAGCCGAAATGAATTGGATCTTTTGTTGGTTGCCTTTGGAAAGTTCCTTGATCAGTTGAGATTTGTAATGCGGAATCTCGAAAAACTCAAGCCAGTGATCCATACGTTTGTCGATAAGGGCTTTAGGCATGCTCTTAAGTCGTCCGATGAACCGGAAATAATCCTTGACCTTCATTTTAGTCAGAAGGGACCGTTCCTCAATCATGTAGCCAATCTCATCCACATTGTGATACCCGACCAACTCGTCAAAATAGCTGACAGAGCCCTTTGAAGGAGAAAGCAGCCCCATGATCACGCGAAAGGTTGTGGTCTTGCCCGCCCCGTTCGTACCGAGAAGACCGAAGATCTCTCCCGGTTTGATCGTAAAACTCAGATTATCCACAGCGATGAAATCACCGTATCTCACTTCTACATCACGCACTTCTAACATATGACTACCCCTTTCATTAACCATGAATATTATCATTCAATCAATGTACAAAAGCAAGTGTTTGTGTACCATAATGGACAATTTATGGAATGCTATGTACAGTTCGCTAAGCGAATCGCAAAGCATCGCAATTCAATGAATCAAGTTGCAAAACACCATTTTTGTTGTAGCTATTGAATAAAAGCTCTTCTCATTATTTTATACAAGCATAATCTGTATCACAATAAAATCGGTTATTTATAATAATTTTACAAACAACAATAATCTGGTGGTTGATTTGTAATACAAAAGACTATATAATAGACTTGATGACAACAAGACGTGCACACCAATTTTTGATGCCACGTCATGACAAGATAACAATTGCTGGAATCTCCGATGTGGTATTTTTTCACGAAAAATCACGGTTAAAAGGAGAGGACAATGGAATTGAAAACCGTACTAGAAAAATACCCGAAACGCCCTGATTGTCTGATTGAATTGTTGCTCGAGTACCAAAACGGAAAACCGACACGACACTTGGAAGAAAATGAGCTCAAAAGCATCGCGGAGCACCTGCGGCTGCCAGAGAGTCATGTTTTTAGTGTCGTGTCTTTTTATTCGTTCTTTTCCATGGAACCCAGAGGCAAACACATCATTCAGATCTGCCATGACGTACCTTGTTACGTCAATGACACTTTCAATGTCAAAAAAAGCCTTGAAGATGCGCTCGGTATCACCCTAGGCGAGACCACGGAGGACGGCATGTTCACCCTTGAGCATTCGAGCTGTCTGGGATGCTGTGACAAATCCCCTGTCATCAGGATTGATGATGAGGTCTATGGCAACCTCACCCCGAACAAACTCAAAGCCATCATGTCAGAATACAGGAGTGGCAATCATGCTTGAGAAAAGACTCGTGACAGAACGCATCGGAAAGATCCGTCCTGATTCGATCCAGGACTACATTGACTCGGGTGGATATCAAACCCTTGAAAAAGTTCTCACCATGCCTCGCATTGATGTGCTTGATGAGGTCGAAGCCTCCAAGTTGCGCGGAAGAGGCGGAGCCGGTTTCCCCGTGTCCATCAAGATGATGGGCATGGCCAAGGAAAGCAACACCCCCAAATACATCGTCTGCAATGCGGATGAAGGGGAGCCGGGGAACTTCAAGGACCGGGTCCTCATGGAAGAGAATCCGCATCAGATTATCGAAGGCATGATCATCGCAGCCTATGCGACGGTGGCCACGAAAGGGTTCATCTATGTACGGGGGGAATACGTCAAATCCATGCACATCTTACGGGAAGCCATCAAACAGGCAAAAGAAAAGGGCTTCCTAGGAGAGAACATTCTGGATCATGAGTTCTCGTTCGACATTGAAATCCGCTCGGGCGCCGGATCCTATGTGTGTGGTGAGGAGTTCGCCTTGCTCGAATCGATCGAGGGGAAACCCGGACGCACCCGTGTCAAACCGCCTTTCCCTACAGAAAAGGGCCTATTTGCACATCCGACCCTCATCAACAACGTAGAGACATTCGCGACCCTGCCTGTCATCGCGGACATGGGAGGAGACGCCTATGCCGAAATCGGCACGGACACATCCACCGGCACCAAGCTCATAAGCCTATCAGGAAACGTGAATAACAAAGGGGTCTATGAAGTGCCCTACGGTGTCCCCATGCGCACCATCATTGAAGAGCTTGGGGGCGGCGTGCCCGATGGAAGAAAAATCAAGATGGTACAACTCGGCGGCGCTTGCGGTCCGATCATTCCCGAATACATGCTGGACATGGTCATCGATTTTGAGCGTTTCGAGGAGTTCGAATCCAAAGTCGGGGCGGGTGCAATCATTGTGATCGACGATCGGCACAGCGTCTTCGATATCCTCAAGCGCACAAGTGAATTCTTCACCCATGAATCCTGCGGAAAATGCACCCCGTGCCGAGAGGGCAACATGCACCTTCTCAAAACAGTGGACAAGTTTTACAACCATCAAGCCACTCAGAAGGATTTGAACATGCTCGAGACCATCGGGAGAGTCATGCATCAGACTTCGCTGTGCGGACTCGGACAGACCGCTCCGACAGCGGTCATCTCCACTTTGCACTATTTCCGGGGCGAATATTTGGACCGGATTGAACAAAGCACGATAGAGGAGGCTAGATGATGGCCAATATCAAAATAAACAACATGTCTTTCAAGGTGCCTGAGGGGCTCACCATTCTCGAGGCCGCCCAGGACAACAATATCAAGATTCCCACGCTCTGTCATTATCCTGATTTGGACATCAAATCAGACTGCCGGGTGTGCGGTGTCGAGATCGCCAACCAAAAAGGGCTAGCCCCAGCCTGCTCGACCCCAGTGCGTGATGGAATGGAAATCAAAATCAATTCGCCGAGAGCGCAAAACGCCCGAAAGGCGATCATCGAGATGATCCTTGCGAACCATGACGCCAATTGCACCGCTTGCGTCCGCAACATGAACTGTGAGCTTCAGAACCTGTCCAAATCACTCGGCATCGAGGAGAACCGTTTCGATTCGGTGCTTGATGTGGTGCCCATAGAGGAATCGAACCCATCCATCGTGCGAAACCCCAACCGCTGCATCAAGTGCGGGCGGTGCGTCGATGTGTGCAAGAACGTCCAGGGCATCTCGGTCCTCGAGACGATGGGACGCAGTTTCGAAAGCAAGGTGACCCCCGCATACGGCAAGGAACTCAAGGACGTGTTCTGCACCTATTGCGGCCAGTGTGCCTCCGTGTGTCCTGTTGGCGCGATCATGGAAAAGGACAACACCGAGGAAGTGTGGAGCGCCATTGACGATGACCGCAAGCATGTCATCGTACAAGTGGCTCCTGCCGTGCGCGTCTCCTTGGGTGAGGAACTCAACTTCCCGCTCGGAAGCATTGTCACAGGCAAAGTTGTCTCAGCACTCAAGATGCTCGGATTCTCGAAGGTCTTCGACACCAACTTCACGGCTGACCTCACCATCATAGAAGAAGGCCACGAACTGATTCACCGCCTGAAAAACGGCGGCAAGCTTCCCATCATCACCTCGTGTTGTCCGGGATGGGTCAAGTTCGCAGAGACAAAATTCCCCGAGCTATTGGAGTATGTATCCACCTGCAAATCTCCCCAACAGATGTTCGGGGCGCTAGCCAAGACCTATTATGCGCAAAGGGAAGGGATCGACCCCAAAGATATCCACGTCGTGTCCATCATGCCCTGCACTGCCAAGAAATTTGAAAGTGAACGTCCGGAGATGTCTGTCAACCAGGAGGACCCGGATGTGGACACCGTGCTCACCACGCGTGAACTCGCGAAGATGGTCAAACAGATGGGCATCGACTTCAACAACCTGCGCGAAAGACCTTTCGACAAACCGGACGAGATGACAAGCGGCGCAGCCGCGATCTTCGGCGCTTCCGGAGGGGTCATGGAGGCCGGCCTTCGCAGCGTCAAGGAGATTCTTGAGGGAAAACATCTTGAAAAACTCGATTTCACAGAAGTCCGGGGAATGGAAGGAATCCGCGAGGCGGAACTCACCATCAACGGTGATACGCACCGCATCGCTGTCGCCCATTCACTCGCGAACGCCCGCAAGATATCCCAGAAAGTGAAAGAAGGCACCAACCCCTATTCGTTCATAGAGATCATGGCTTGTCCCGGCGGATGCATCGGAGGCGGCGGTCAGCCTTACGGCACCACGACAAGGGAGAGACATGAACGCATCCAGTCGATCTATCAGATCGACCGTCTCAAATCCGTGCGCAAATCCCATGACAACCCTGCGGTCATGAACCTTTACAGCACCTATTTGGGTGAACCGCTCGGTGAGCGGTCGCATACGTTGCTCCATACACACTACGTCAACCGCAAAGAGAAGTGACTGAAGGAAACGTTAATCCCAAAACCCCGCCGGCATTTGACCGGCGGGGTTTTTTGCAAAACGTGGTACAATGGACGAAAGAGGTGAAATTATGGGAATTCTTGTGATCAAGTTCTTCATTGTCTTCACGTACGGAGTCATGCTCATCATGAACATTCTTGCGAACATGGTGCCCTTTTTCGGGCGCACGACCGGGGAGGTCTCCGCACAGTTTCCGACGCTTCTGACGCCGGCTGGGTTCGCCTTTTCCATCTGGGGATTGATCTATATCCTCTTAGGTGTCGTGACCTTCAGGCTTCTCTTGATGCCTTCAAACCTGTTCGAGGGTGACGCGTTGCGTGTTTTCGTGGTTACCTTCATCACCTCGTCCTTACTGAATGGATTATGGTTGCTTGCGTGGCACAGTCTTAGCCCTTGGCTTTCCCTTGCAGTGATCACCGGCCTGCTTTTGAGCCTGGTGCTCGCCTACCTCCATATCCCGGACCATGCTTTTCACTTAAGACCCGCCTTCAGCATCTATCTTGCTTGGATCAGCGTCGCGACCATCCTGAACGCCACCATCGCCTTCTCGACGACCGACTTCTTATCAAGAATCCCTCCTGTGCCCTATTTCATAGGGGCGCTCATGCTTGGCGTCCTGTTGGCAGGGATCATGCTTTCAAGGCGAGGGGACATCCCTTACGCGCTTGTCTTCTTGTGGGCGTATCTCGCGATATTTGTACGGCATCTCTCCGATGCGGACATGACGCTTTACGCTTCGGCGGGACTCGCGGCCATCATATTGACAGCCATGACAACCTGGACGCTTCACTCGAACGGTTTCGCACTTTATGCCGAGTGACATGCCTGTTGGCATGCAACTCTCCTTGTGCGCTTGTTGGGTCGTGAATGGTTTTATGTGATATAATGGCACCAATCAACACAATGTCATATATGAGGAGTCATTATGAAAAAGTTCATTTTTATCCTGATCATCATCGCAGCACTCGTCATCGGCGGTATCAGTTACGTCACCTCGAGATTCCACGAATCCGTCACCGCGGATGACCTTCCCGAGCTTGTCTATGATTCGCAAGAGACGACAGGTGAAGGCATGGAGAATACACTGTTGGAACTGTTCAACCCAATGAGTGACGAGGACGAATACAACCTGGTCGAAAACTTCATCAACTATGTCATCTATGATTCCATCAAAGAGAACATAAACGATGAATACGACCCGCTAGGCGATTGCGAAGAGGAAGCATGTACAACCATCGTCACCTCCAATGTCGCCCAGATCGAATATGCCTATGCCCATCTCAATGAGGACAACCAACTCATCGTGACAGTGAACGCCGTTAGGGAAGGATACCCCTCCTTCGAGACGGCAGTGCACCTCACTTTCAATGTGGAGATCGATGTGCCGGGCACCTCGCTTGTCCTCACGCTTGTTGAGACCCACCTGGCGGATGATGAGATCTCCGAATCCATGCTCGACCGCATTTTGGGTTTCACAGACAAAGATGGGATCGAGAAAAGCGTCTCCACGGGCACCCTCGACCTCGATGAGAAAACCTACACGTATGATTTCACCGAATGAAGGTCTGACGGCCTTTGCACATCCAAACAAGGTGATTTCAAGGGCGGTAGCCAGCTATGATGCGCATGAACGCCTATGAATGTTGATGGTCCGGAAGCTTTGCTTTCCGGACCGTTTTTATTGGACGGAATCAAATTCAGGCATTGTAGCCGTGATTATGCTTGGCGAGCAATGAATGGATTGATGTTTCAAAAAACATGGAAAAAGCCTGCCCGAAGGCAGGCTTGAAAGAACAGGGAGGGTGGGTCACCCGGATGAACCAGGCGATTCATCAGACAGCTCATCGTCCGTGAAATGCCTGTAGACCGCCTTGATGATCCCGGCAATCGGGACGGCGAGGATGAATCCGACAAGACCGAAAATGCCGCCGAAGAATATGAAACTGCTCAAGACGGCGAGCGGATGGATATGGACATGTCGGCTGAAGACATTGGGCTGTATGATGCTGCTTTCGATGATCTCCTCGACGATGTTCAGCACGAAGATCATCACGATGCCGAAAAGATAGATGTTTGTGTCCTGACCGTGATTCATATGAAGCATCGTAAGCATCACGATAGGCATCGCCATGCTGAACCATACCCCGAGATAGGGGATGATGCTGAAAAGCCCCATGACAATGGCGAACAGTAACGCATGCAGGAGCGTGAAGTTCGGGATGAACAAGGAAAGGACCGCATAGGTGATGATGAAGAAGATGGTGATGAAAAGCATCACCAGCCCGTGACCTATGAAATAGCCGTTTATTACAGTGTGGCTTCTCTTGCCCAAAGCATATAGATGGGGTTGCATGGATGCTGGGAAAATGCCGACGATCCCACGGAAGATCCTATCCCGGTCACGGATGAGAAAGAACATGAATACCGGTGTGAGCACAATGGTGAAAAGGGTGTGCGTCAGACTCGTGGTAAAGTTCACCGCCGCAGAGAACGCGGCGCGGATGAACCCTGTCAGCTCATTCAAGGAGAATGTGCCCTCCTGTATCTGTCTGAAAAGCTCCTCGGTGTTGATCGTGGTGCTCCAGGAACTGATGACGGATTCAATCTGGGAGAGTATGCCACTTAAACCGTCGCTGTCGAGCATGCCGATCAAAGTCGAGAGGATCTCGTTCAGCTGTACGATGACGAAAGCGACCGTGACAGAAAGGATTGTGAGTACGGCTATGATGCCGAGTGTGATTGCGGTGATGATGCTCAGCGTTCGGTTCAGAAACGTCTTCCGATCGATGAGCCTGGAGAGCGGTCCGACGACGAAACTCAATATGAGTGCGATCGAAAAAGGGTATAGGACACTCTTCATGGCGTTTGAGATTCTATAAAAGAAATTGCCGCTAAGGTCTCTCAAGGCGGCGAACCCGACGACAGACACTGTGATGATCGACACGATGAGCAAAATCCGCAAAAGCCAATCCTTATCATGTAGCCGGTACATATAATTCCTCCTCGGAAACCTTGTTTACTCCACTATACCGCATTCAAACAGTTCTGACAATTGAAACATCCAAGAGAGCTGCGATTTACATGGGTCATGGGACACCCGCTTATGATATAATCAATATGTAACCGGTTGGTCATGCAATGATTATACTGAGTTCGTCATCCGGTCATGCAAGATGTTCATGTGACCAAGAACATTTTTGCGCAAACATAGAGCTTGTGGTATGATTAATATCTGGAAAAACGAAGGCCTTCTCAGACCTCCGTGACAATTTGATCAAAGAAGGTATAGCATGTTTCTATTGAGTTCTGAACTGTCTGTCTATGATATCATTCTGCTGATGTCTCTCATGGTGCTTGCGGGGATGTATATCGGGAGATTCGCTGAGAAATACCGGATTCCGAATGTGACAGGTTATCTATTCCTCGGCATTCTCACGGGAGGCATACTTGTGTTTTTCGGTCATACGGAACTTACGGATCTTTTCATTCTCCTCACGACCATCTGCCTTGGGTTCATCGCTTTTTCGATCGGTCTTGAACTTGATTTCTCGAAACTCAAGAAACGGCGCAGAGAAGTGCTCATCATCACATTGACACAAGCGTTCATGACCTTCGCGGTCACCGCGGCCGGTCTTTTCATCTTCAACTTGGATATTCATATCGCGCTCTTGCTCGGAGCGGTCGCCATTGCGACCGAACCGGGCCCCATCCTTCAACTCACCAAACACTACAACACCAAAGGCGATCTGACAGACACCCTTGTGCCGCTTCACGGCATCGAGGACGCTTTCGCCATCCTAGTCTTCGGCACAGTCCTCGCATATGTGACAGGCGCGCAAGGCGAGGGGTCAAGTTCTTGGATATCCTATATGGCCCTATCTTCGAACTTGCGTTCTCGATCCTTATCGCCATCGTGATCGGCTACATCTTCAAACAAGTCATCTACAAGCTCCGCTATGATGATTTCGATAAGGACCTCGTGGTATTTGTGACCCTGCTTGTGGCCATACTCATCTCCATCGCCATCGCGAACAGAGGGTTTTATCTTTTTGGGATCCATGTCCATCTCTCACCGATTTTGCTTCCGATGGGTGTGGGAATCGTCTTCGCGAACCTCTCGACCGATCTCGCCAAACACGAAACGGAGAGGATGCTCGATCAATTCTCCCCTCCCATCCTCATTTTGTTTTTCACAGTTGTCGGAGCGGAGATGGTGTTGATGATCTACCTTCAGACCTCTGCATCCACATTGACGCGGTTGCTATTTTATGGCGGTGTGTATGTCGTCTTCAGGGTTGTCGGAAAAATCCTGGGTTCCTACCTGGGCGGTCTCATGGCCGGCTCGAAAAGACACGTGCGTAGATACTTGGGATTCTGTTTGCTACCACAGGCTCAGGCGGCGATCGCGCTTGCTTTCTATGCGAGAAGCCAGCTGACGAATCCCGCAGACGGTAATCTTTTGATAGTGGTCACCATCCTCGGCACTTTGGTCTATGAGCTGCTCGGTCCGTTCGGTCTCAGGCATTCTCTCCTCCGTTGTCACGAGGTGGATGAACACGGAGCGTGTGTCATCTCTCCAAAATACAAGCATTACAGTTCTGGAAGCAACCCCGACTGACCGCACATTTTGGCAAGGCCCGTGGAGAGGTTTCTCTCGCCATGGGCCTTGTCATCTTGATATGTGGTCCTGCGGGAATTGTGTCCAAACGTTTCAATTGTCATAGCTCTCCCTTATAATGGGGCTTGAAAGGATTGATACCATGTCAGACATATATGTTCTTGGCAGCATCAACATGGACCTTGTCTTCAAGATGAACCGCCTTCCAATAAAAGGGGAGACCATGCAAGGCGAGGGATTCATGATGAATCCCGGTGGCAAAGGCGCCAATCAAGCGGTCGCTTCGAGCTTGCAGGGAGGCAGGACTTTCATGGTCGGCAGCCTCGGTGATGACGCCCTCTCCGACATACTAAAAGAAGCCCTCACTCACTATCAGGTGGACACCACCCATATCAAGAGGGTCACGGATAGCTCGCCGGGTGTCGCCGGCATCTGGCTTGAAGGCGGGGATAACCGCATCGTTCTCGAAGCCGGGGCGAACAGCGTCCATGACCTTGGAAGGATCGAAGGCATCCTGAAAGCGGCACCTGAGGACTCGGTGCTGATCGCTCAGCTCGAAATCCCTTCCGACGTGGTCGAACATGCCTTCAAGACCGCTAAAAAGAAAACCATGACGACCTATCTGAACGCCGCCCCGGCCACCACTGTGTCTGAAGAGCTTCTGAGGCACACCGATGTGCTCGTCGTGAACAAAACGGAAGCCGAAACCCTCACCGGGACCACAGTGACTTCCATGGAGCATGCCTCTATCGCCTTGAAGGCCCTGCTTGAGAAGGGCGTGGGCGCCGCTTTGCTCACCCTTGGTGCAAGGGGCGCGGTTTACATGAGTGCAGCTGAAACACAAGAGGTCAAGGGGTTCGATGTCGAAGTGTTGGACACCACTGGAGCGGGTGACGCTTTCATCGGCGCCTTTGCGGTGAAAAGGGCTGAAGGGTCTTCCGTTACGGAGGCGCTCTTGCATGCGAACGCAGCGGGCGCTCTCAGTGTATCCAAAGTCGGCGCTCAGAAAGCCATCCCGAACCGCGCTGCGGTGGAGCGTTTCATCAGGCTCAAAAGGAGTGAGAAACATGTCTAGAAGGCCCATTATCCTTGATTGCGACCCTGGTCATGACGATGCGATCGCAATCCTTCTCGCCGCGAACAACCCTGAGCTCGAACTCCTCGGCATCACGGTGTCCACAGGAAACCAGACACTAAAGAAGACCGCCCGGAATGCGCTCAACGTGTGCGATTATTTGAATGTTGAGGTGCCTGTCGCCCAGGGAGCCCCAAGGCCCCTGGTCAGAGACCTTCAAATCGCAGAGGACATCCATGGTGAGAGCGGGCTCGACGGTGTGGACTTTCAAACACATGACCGGCACTTAGACGAAAGGCACGCGGTCGATTTCATCATTGAGACCCTGCTTCAAAGCGGGTCTCCCATCACCATGGTCACCACGGGTCCCATGACCAACCTCGCCATGGCGCTCAGAAGAGCTCCGAAGATAAAAGACAACATCAGGGAAGTGGTTCTGATGGGCGGCTCGTTCGGATATGGAAACGTCTCGCCCGCAGCGGAATTCAACATCCTTGTCGATCCCGAGGCGGCCCATATCGTGTTTTCATCGGGGCTCAAAGTCACGATGGTCGGCTTGGACGCGACTCGCCAGGTTCTCGTGCTCCCGGATATCGTCAAACGCATGGAAAATATCAATAGCCGGGCATCGGACCTTTTCGTGAAACTGATGAAAGTCTTCAACGAGAACCAAAGAAAAATCTTCGGACTCCCCGGTGGTCCGCTTCATGACCCGCTCACCATCGCGTATCTCACCGACCCCGAAGTCCTCAGAACCAAACATGTCCACTGTTCGGTCGACCTTTCTCACGGTGAGAGCCACGGCCGGACAAACTGCGACATGTTCGGTTATCTAGGGAAAGAAGCCAATACCCATGTCGCCACTGAAGTCGATGTGACACGCTTTTGGGACATAGTCGAAGCAGCCATCAGACGCTATGACTGAGTCACGCTTTATC
>CAZCTR010000003.1:47124-63602 GCA_964501715.1 uncultured Candidatus Izemoplasmatales bacterium
TGATCGAAAAGGAGGACAAGCTCGCACAGATGCAGACGACAAACAACAGCGCCCTTGTCCATTCCCCGGTTGTGATCACACCGATGAAAGGGTATTTGAAAAGCCGTTTCGCATTGGAAGGCAACCTCATGTATCCTGAACTCATTGAACGGTTCAACATTCCAGCGCTTACCAGTGGTGCCTATTTGCTCGCCCTCGACGAGGCCCAGATGAAAAAGGCCAAAGGACTCGCAAAAGGGGCGAAAGCCCGAGGAATCGATGACGTTCGGGTAATGAGCGGCGACGAGATGCGAAAAGAGGAGCCCAACCTGAGTGAACATGTCCTCGGCGGCCTTGACATGCCCACAGCGATGACAGTCGACACCTATCAGCTCGTCACCCGCATCGCCTCGAACGCGCGGTTGAACGGGGCGACCATCAAAACAGGTGAAACAGTGTCAGCCATCGATTCGCACAAGGACGGATCATTCACCGTGCATACAGACAAAGGCGGCCGCTATGAGACACGCCATGTCATCAATGCCGCCGGTGTGAAAAACGCACACATCGCCTCCATGGTCGAGACGCAAATCCCCTATGCCATGAAACCGAGAAAAGGGGAATATTATGTCGTCCGTCCGGACCAGGGTGAAACCATATCGAAACGCACGCTATTCCCTGTCCCCGGGAAAGTCACAAAAGGCATCCTCATCACACCCCAGCCTGATGGGTCCGTCAGGGTAGGGCCTTCTGCGCAGGACCAGGATTCCACCGATGATGACGCCGTCACCGAAGAGGGGCTCGCAAGCGTCAAGAAGGATGCGGCCCGCCGCGTCCGCCACGTCCCTTATGACAAGACCGTGAAGACTTACGCAGGGATCCGTTCGACCATAGACAAGAAGGATTTCTATATCCACCCATCCCTGGAAAAACCCAACTTCATCCATGTCGCCGGCACCGACTCCCCAGGCGTGCCCGCGGCGCCCGCAATCGCCCGTTACCTTGTTGAAGAGATCCTGATGAGCGGTGACCGTCTAGAGAAAAAACATGACGCAGACCCGTTCACGTACGAAGATTAAGCAGTAAATTCAGACAATATTCCCATATTTCCTTGTTTAATCGGGTGGTCACATATGTTAGAATGGCGACGTAATGAAAACAGAATCCAAAGGAGTTTTATAATGAAAAGACTAGCCCTGATCACCCTATCCCTCATTTCCGTATTTGCCCTGATGGCCTGCGGAAGTGATGAAGAAGTGGTGGCGAAGGTTAATGATGAGGCTATCACAGAAGCTGAATGGCAGACCAATGTGGACATGATGAAGCAGCAATATCAGCAGCAATACGCACAATTCGGTCAAGAGATTGATTTCGAAAGTGAAGAGGGCGAGGAAATTCTCGAGATGATCGAGGAACAGGCCCTTGAATCGCTCATCCAACAGGAGGTGCTCGTACAAAAGGCTGAAGAAGCCGGATATGAGACGCCTGAAGCGGACATCGACGAAGAAATGGACGCCATGGCTGAACAGTACGGATCTGAAGAGGAGTTCGACCAGATCCTGGAAGACAACAACTTCTCCCGTGAATCCTACAGGGAACTGCTCGAGGACCAGTTCACCATCGATGCCTACATAAACGGTGAAGTGAGCATCGAGGTGAGTGACGATGAGATTGATGAATTCTATGAAGATTATGTCAGCCAGTTCGAGGACCAGGAAGAGGAACCTGAGGACAAGGAAGACATCGAGGATATGATCATAGAACAAATCGAACAGGAAAAACAACAGGAAGCCGTCCAGGACATCATTGATGATGCCAAGGAAACATACGACATCGAACGTTTCATCTGATCTATATGGAACCCTCCAGGCGGAGGGTTCTTTTTTTCTCCAGACCGCTAAATGATTCTCATCCCTTCCTGTCCTTTCATCAAGGGACAATGTTTCAAACGGAATGATGATCTTTACAGGTTTTTAGCGCTCCACCCTAACCGGGTGCTCGTTGTGACCTTCTCGATTCCGGACCATCCATCTCTTTAGAGTCCTGCCTCCGGTTCAATATGAAAAGGCAAAAGGCCCTGCAAGAGTTTTTTTATGATGCGTGGTCGGATGAAAAAGATCTGCTTTTGATCAATCGCTTCTTTAAAACGATCCCTCCGCTATGGTTCAATCAACAAGGCTTTTGACCATTGAAACTTGGTCGGGAGAGGAATTCACTTGATATCTTCGCTTGCAGCCTATACAATAAAATCATAGATAGATGACCGAGAGTCCATTGAAAGGAGTGCGTCAAGCAGCGAATGCGTAGCGCTTACCGTTATGAATAGGTTCCTTGACCATCTCATTGTCAAAAAAAACCAATACAGAACTTTCGCACCGGCCATCATTGCGTCGCTTCTTGTGATGAACACGCTGCTCATCGTTTCGACAGGAGGCACACCGAACGCTTTCGCGCACACCATGTACATTCCGGTAATCATTGCCGCCTTTTATTTCGGCCCGCTCTCAGCGATGGCGACCGGTTTGGCCGGAGGCCTTTTGATAGGGCCTTTTCTGTCGACCGAACTTTTCGATGTAGCCACTGGACCCATCCTTCATTCTTTTTACAGGACGCTTTATTTCATCTCCATCGGCGGGGTTGTCGGTCTGCTTTTCAACTTTCTTCAAAAACGGCTGACACAAATCCATCTTCAAAGCGAGGAACTGGACGCGACCCTCATGGCGATCGGGGATGGCGTCATCATCACCGATGAGCACGGGACCATCGAGAAAGCCAACCCCATGGCGTGCAAGTTGCTCGGACTCAGTAACGAAGAGGTCGTGAACCGACCGTTCTCTTCGGTGTTCCATATGACCAACCACGAAACTCAAAAAAAGACCAAGGATCCCATCGAAGCCGTACTCAGTGCGAACAGGTCCATCGACCTTGAAGAGAACACCGTCTTGAATAACCATAAGGACAAACGCCTTTTCATCGAGGATAGCGCGAGCCCGATCCATGATCAGAAAGGGAATCTCCTCGGAGCTGTGCTCGTGTTCCGCGACATCACCGAGAAAAAGAAAAAGGAACAGAAAATCCTGCATATTTCTTACCATGACTATTTGACAGGCATCCCGAACCGCCGTCACTATCACGAGACGCTCGAAAAGCTGAACACTTCAGAACGTTATCCTTTGTGCCTTGTCATGATGGATATGAATGCCCTCAAGGTCATCAACGACGCCTACGGACACGAAAAAGGGAACACAGCCTTGAAAGGGGTCGCGAGGGCGCTTGGTTCAGTCAAGAGACCCGAGGATTCCATTGCGCGAATCGGAGGCGACGAATTCGCGATGGTCTTGCCGGAAGCCGACGAAGCGGTTGTGCAGGACATCAAACGCAAACTGAACAATTTTCTCAGTGACTTCACAGTGGGCGGCATAGAGGTCTCCATCGCTTTCGGCTACGCTTTCAAGGAAGATCAAACCTCCGAAATTCACGATGTCCTCCGCCAAGCGGAAGACGACATGTATAAAAACAAGGTCCTTTCCTCTCAGAGCACCCGCAACAACGCAATCCTGAGCATATTGCACACACTCACCGACAAGTTCCAAGAAGAAAGGCTGCATTCCAAACGCGTCGGTCAATACTGCAGATTGATCGGAGAGAAACTCGGCATGCGACCGGATGAGGTCAATGAACTCGAATTCGCCGGGCGGTTGCATGACATCGGCAAGATCTCGGTCCCGGACAGCATACTCAAGAAACCGGGTCCGCTTTCTGAAAACGAATGGGCGCTCATGATCCGCCATACGGTCAACGGGTATCAGATATTGAGGGCCGCGGACCAATTCTCCAATCTCGCGGAGTATGCCATGAGCCATCACGAGAGAATCGACGGCAAGGGGTATCCCAATCAGTTGAAAGGTGAAAACATCCCGCTTTTCGCCCGCATCATCGCGGTTGCGGACGCATTCGAGGCGATGGTCTCGCCCAGGTCTTACAAAGATGCGAAACATGAACATGAGGCGCTTGAAGAACTCAAGCGGCACGCGGGCACGCAATTTGACACAAAGATCGTCAATCTCTTCATCGACGATGTCTATCCAATGCTCGATGAACTTTCCCATACAACTGATACACTGACGCATTGAACACGCGACTCACCCACTAAAAAATAATCCATTCAAGAGACCAAGAGCGCAGAAGAACCGTTATATTTTTCTGCGCTTTTTCAAAGGAGTGATGATTGCATGGACGACTTTCTGATCATCGGCGGCGGCATCACAGGGACCTTCATCGCCCGCGAACTCACCAAATACGATGTGTCCGTGCGCCTTCTTGAAAAGGAGGCCGACCTCGCACAGATCCAGACCACCCACAACAGCGCGCTCATCCATTCCCCCGTCGCCATCCCGCCAAGCAAAGGCCCATTGAAATCACGTCTCGCCCTCAAGGGCAACCGCATCCATCAAACGCTAGCCCCGGCATTCAAGGTGCCCACCCTTCAAAACGGCGCCTACATGTGCGCTTTCGATAAGGAACAAGCCGAAACCCTGAAGGCCTTGAAAAAAGAGGCGGATGACCGAGGACTGGATGCTAGCTTTTTAAGTCCGAAAGAAGCGATTGCGCAAGAACCTTCCCTTGACCCGGGTGTGTGCGCTGTGCTTTTGCTGCCTGATGCCATGACGGCTGACACCTACGACCTCGTGCGCAAGCTCGCCCGAAACGCACAAAACAACGGCGCAGTGATCCAAACAGGGATGCGTGTCGATGCCGTTGACTGCTTTGAAGACCATTTCGTGGTCCATACGGCGAAAAAGACCTTCAAGGCACGCCACCTCATCAATGCTGCCGGCATCATGAACGCCCGTGTCGCGGGCATGGTCGAAAAAGAAGTGCCCTATGTGATGCGTCCGCATCGGGGTGAATACTACGTGCTTGAGGGTGAACACCGTAAACTCGTGCATCATACGCTCTTTCCGGTTCCCGGCGAAGAGACCAAGGGCATTCTGGTGATCCCTCAGCCCGATGGATCTATCAGGCTCGGACCCACAAGTGAGTATCAAACCGAGCTTGAATCTGCCGAAGTGACCCATAGAGGTCTTGAGAAAGTGAGACGTGGTGTGAACAGGTTGCTCAAAAACGTCCCCTTCGAAGACGCGAAAAGAACATATGCGGGTCTTCGTTCCACAATCGATAAGAACGATTTTTATATCGCGCGCTCCAAGGAACACGAGCGTTTCATTCATGTGGCCGGCATCGATTCACCAGGGGTGACCGCCGCTCCCGCCATCGCGCAGTATGTCGTCGATGAACTCATCAGGCCACACACCCTCCTCAGCAAGAAAAAGGCGTTCGACCCTTTCAGAATTTAAAAAAAAAGACTGACATGCCGATGAAATGGCAAGTCAGTCTTTTTCGGTTCAGTCGAAACGTCTCGGGTCCTCTTCAATCCTGTCAAGGGCCTCGACATCAGCCTCATCAAGTGTGAAATCGACATCCGCGTTTTCCTTCATGCGGTGTTTTTTTGTGGTTTTTGGAAGCGGAGCGGCGCCTTTCTCCAGACAATACCGTATGCAAACCTGAGCCGGAGATTTCTCGTAGCGCTTGGCGATGGCGCGGATCACTGGGTTTTCAAGGGCGTAACCGATCGCAAGCGGGGAGTAGGCCTCTATCTGGATCGAGCGTTCTTTGCAATAGTTGCGCAGCGCATCCTCCGAATGTCCGACGAAACATCCGATCTGATTGACGTGAGGGGTTACGTCGCAGTGTTCCATGATGTTCTCAAGGTCTTTCTCGTTGAAATTGGAGACTCCGATGGCCCGCGCCTTGCCTTCCTTGTAGAGGGTCTCCATCGCTTTGAAAGCTTGAACATTCCCTTCACTGCAATCCTTGCCTATCTCACTCCAGGGCCAGGGCGCATGGATCAAAAAAAGATCCACATAATCGGTTTTGAGCGCTTCGAGGGAAGCCATGAATGCTTCAAGGGTCTCCTCGTAAGTCTTGATATGGCTTTCTAGCTTGGTGGTGATGAAGACGTCCTCGCGGGAAACTGAAGCGTCCTTTATGGCACGGCCGACACTTTCCTCGTTTCCATATCCCTGTGCCGTGTCGATATGGCGGTATCCCACCTCGAGCGCGTCCCTCACAGCCTGATAGGTGACCTCGCCATCGGGGACCTGCCACGTGCCCAGACCGACTTTCGGAAGCTTGACGCCATTGTGAAGCGTGTAATGCTCATTCAACATAGGTTTCATCCTCTCTTTCAAACAAAGTCTACCATGCGGGCGGATGTTTGTAAATTCGTCCCACGACTTTCATCCAGAAAGCTTTTACGATACAATGATAAGTACTACAAAGATCGAGCCATACAAAACTTGGAGGTAATCATGGACAAGACCATCATACAGGATCTTTCGAAACGCCTGAATATCAAAGAAAGCACTGTGAGCGCCGTCCTCACCTTGCTGGAGGACAACACGGTCCCCTTTATCGCCCGCTACCGCAAGGAGATGACCGGGAGCCTCGATGAATCGGCAATCCGGGAAATTGAAAAAGCCTATCAATACGAAGCGCAGCTCAAGCAGCGAAAAGAGGATGTCATCCGGCTGATTGATGAGAAAGGGCTTCTCACAGACGAACTCAAAGCCTCGATTGAAAATGCCAGACAGCTCATTGATGTCGAGGACCTTTACAGGCCCTACAAGGAAAAGAAGAAGACCAAAGCCACCATCGCCGTCAAGAGAGGTCTCGAACCCCTCGCCGACACGATCCTTGAATTCAATGACGCATCCCTTGAGACACTCGCCGAATCATTCTTGAACGACGAGGTCCCCACCGTGGAGGACGCTTTGGAGGGTGCGCGTCACATCATCGCCGAAAAAGTCAGCGACGCGCCCGACATCCGCAAGTGGATCCGCAATCAGACCTTGGAGAACGGCCTTGTCGAGACCAAGCTCAAAAAGGATGCGGAAGACCCGAAAAAGGTCTATGAGATGTATTATGATTTCAAAGAGCCCCTAAAGAAGATCAAACTCTTCAGAGTCCTCGCCATCAACCGCGCGGAAAAGGAAAAAGTCCTACGGGTCAAGATCACCATGGACGAAAAAAGGGTGCATAGCCACCTGCATGAGAAGACCATCGAGAAAGAGGGTGTGAGCGAGACCGAACACGTCATCCTCGCCTACAAGGACGCCTACAAGCGTCTGATCGCCCCATCGGTCGAGCGGGAGATCAGAAGCGAGCTCACCGAGAAGGCTGACGACCATGCGATTGACATGTTCGCGGAGAATCTCGAGGCGCTTTTGCTCTCTCCGCCGCTCAAGGGGAAACGCATCCTCGGTGTGGACCCGGCTTACCGTACAGGCTGCAAGCTCGCGGTGCTTGACGAACTCGGCACGCTCAAAATGGTCGATGTCATCTACCCGCATTCCAAAAAACCCTCACAAACCGTCGATAAGAACACGCTCAAGACTTCCGAGGACAAACTTCTAAACATGATCGACACCTACGCGGTCGATGTCATTGCCATCGGAAACGGGACCGCTTCAAGGGAGACTGAAGCCTTTGTGGCAAAAGCCATCAAAAAGACGGACCGTAAAGTCGTATACACCATCGTCAATGAAGCGGGAGCGTCCGTCTACAGCGCTTCAACGCTTGCAAAAAAGGAATTTCCCGACCTTGCGGTCGAAGAGCGCAGTGCGGTCAGCATCGCAAGACGCCTGCAGGACCCCTTGAGCGAACTCGTGAAGATCGATCCAAAAAGCATCGGGGTCGGACAATATCAGCACGATGTCAATCAGAAAAAACTTTCAGAGGCGCTTGATTTCACCGTGGAGTTTGCGGTCAACAAGATCGGCATCGATGTCAACGTGGCATCACCCTCCTTGCTCAATTACATCTCCGGGCTCAATCAGAAGGTCGCCGGCAACATCGTCGAACACCGTGAGACAAAAGGTGCTTTCACCAATCGCAAGGCTCTCAAGGACGTCAAGGGTGTAGGCGCCAAATCCTATGAGCAGTCCATCGGATTCTTGCGGATCACAGATGGCGACAATCCGCTTGACAAGACATCGATTCACCCTGAGAGCTACCCAGTCGCGCAGACCATCCTCAAAAGTGTCGATGCGGACCTTTCCCTGACCGGTACGGATGCGCTCAGGGAGAGGATTCGCCCCCTCAAGCCCGCCGACTACACGGAGACCACCGGTGCCGGGGAACCGACCGTGAAAGACATTTTCGAGGCGCTCATGCGGCCTTTGAGAGACCCGAGGGACGACGCACCTGCGCCGATACTGAAAAGCGATGTGCTCAGTCTTGAGGATTTGAAACCCGGCATGGGCCTCAAGGGTACCGTGCGAAATGTGGTCGATTTCGGTGCGTTCGTCGATTGCGGCGTCAAGGAGGACGGGCTCGTCCACATCTCGAAGCTCTCAAGACAGTTCGTCAAGAACCCCATGGACGTGGTCCAGGTCGGAGACATAGTCGATGTATGGGTTGAGAATGTCGACATAGAGCGGAGTAGACTCCAACTCACCATGGTCGACCCGACCACCTGAATTGCACCCAAGCCGTAACCTTGTTCAAACAGCACCCTATCAGAATTATGACACCGCCTTTTGCTTGTATGTGAGGCGGTGTTTCTTTGAAGGTTGAACGATCATAAAGATTTTGCTTATCACGCTTGCCCGGATACGCGCCCCCACACCGAATTTCATAAAAACATGTCAATTTGCATTCCCTAGTATATAATGGAGGTATGCAATCACTAAGAGGATATACTACATCACAAACGGAGGGGTTTCATGAAAAAGCTCAAGGACAGGGCCCTAAAAGCCCGCTCGTCCATAAGCATGCAGACGTTCAAACATCCAAAACTTTTCATCATCCTTCTCATGATCGCACTCAATCTGGTCATTCTGCTCATAGCCGCGTGGGTCGCGACGATGATCGACAACAGTTTCCAAGGATACATTGACGCGCTCTTCAATGGCGCGCTAAAATGGTTGCTTACGCCAAATGCCATCCTGGAGATAGAGCATCCTCCCACCCTCGCGCTTTCCGTCATTGTCCTGATGGTCGGGCTCATTCTTTTCACAGGGACCATCATCGGACTCGCCACAAACACCTTGAAGGACTACTTCCAGTCGAAAGATTCGAACGCGGGTGTGCTTCGCGTGCAGAATCACGTTGTCATACTCAACTGGAACAACAAGGTTCCGGAACTCATCGCGGACCTCATCCACGTCAGAAACCGATCGATGAACATTGTGATGATGGGCGATGTCGACAAGACCTTTGCCGAGAAACAGATTCAACAGGCCTTGAAACACAAGCGGCACAGATTCAAAGTCGACAATCTGAATGTCTTCGTCAAGCAAGGGGATCCGCTTCTGAAAAGGGACCTTGAGAGCATCTCGGTTCACAAGGCCCAATCGGTGCTCATCATGAGCAAGGATGTCAAGCGCATCTCGGATTACGCCCTTTCCCAAAGCGATCTCAACATCATTCGAATCCTACTTTCGCTCGGACAGATGGATTTCGACCGTCCTCCGACACTGGTCGCTGAAGTCAAGGCCATTGAGACGAAACAGAAGCTCCTCGATCTCTCGCGTCATGTCGATTCGCTCAAAAAGCACACCATCATCCCCATCTGTTTCGACAGGCGCCTAGGGCAGATCATCGCCCAGTCGATCATCCATCCCTCCATCGAGGATGTGTATCTGTCCCTGTTCTCCTTCGAGGGGTCTGAAGTCTACAGGGTTCATGACACGTCTTTTGAAGATGTCTTGAACCACCATTCCCATGCGATTCCTCTCGCTCAGTTCAAGAACGATGTCTTCGTTCTGTCCGAAAATGACAAGGCCAAGCAGAACACATCACAGCACACGCAAGAGGACGTGCCCATGAAAGCGAACCGTTTTGATGTCAAGACTTTGCATAACGTATACATCATCGGGTCGAACAACAAGCTCAAGTTCATCGAGACGGCTTTCAAGAGTTACGGACGCTTGTATCAAAGCCCCCTGACAGTATCCCTCGTCGCCACCGATGAGATCGATGAGCTGATCCGGACAGTCAATGAGAAAGAGGGGCCTATCACGCTGATCCTCTTGAGTGACGAGACAGCATCCAAGGAGGTATATGACGCCAACGTCTTCAATGCCCTCATCCATATCGAAACCCATCTGAAGAAGGATGATGCCCATGTGATCGTCGAACTCCTCGACCCGAGAAACGCCCCGCTCATCAAGGATTTCCGTATCGAGAACACCATCATCTCCAACAAGATCGTCTCGCTCCTTCTTAGCAAGCTCGCGCTGTTTCCGAAAACGGCCGAGTTCTATGAGCATCTGCTCACCATCGAACCTTCGCAGGAAGGGAAGGACGACTATGCGATCACCATCGAGAAAGCCTCGACGACTTTCAAGTCCGATTTCCCGATACACTTCGCATCACCCAAGGGTTTCATCAGCAGCGCCTACGAGGTGACCGAACATGTAGCGATCCCGTTCGGTTTCGTTAGGGAGGGCGCGCTCACCATCCTTGAGGGGGATTTGCACGCACACAAGCCTTTCACCCTGCTTGCTTCCGACGAGGTCGTCTGGATGAAACTCTGACACACAAAAAAGACGTGTGATTTTTTTCTCACACGTCTTTTCTTTCAGACTTTCTTGGCGATATAGGCGAACATGTCGGGACCGGTGTGTATGCCGAGCACCGGAGTGAGCTTTGAAAGCGTGACAGTGCGTATGTTCAAGCTTTGTTTCAGTTTTTCCCCCATGTCCTTAGCCTTGTCGGGATTGTCGCCATAATGGATGACCAAATCGATTGGGGCATCGCCGAAACGCGCCACCAGCAGCTTTTTCATGTTGAGAAGCGCCCGCTGCAATGACCCGATGGATTTCTTCTCGGTCACATAGACGCCTTGATCGTTGACAGTGATGACAGGTTTTACGCGCAACGCCTCACCGATGGTGCCTTCGACCTTGCCGATCCGGCCTCCGCGCTTGAGATATTTGAGCGTGTCGAGTGTGAACAGGGAGAGCGAATCCTCATAACGCAAAGTCTCGAGTTCCGGTATGATGTCTTTCGGTTCGACGCCCTCATCAATGCGCTTGACCGCATGTTCGACAAGGAATCCGAGACCCCCGCCCAATGTCTTGGTGTCATAGTGTGTGATCTCAAGGCCTTCATAGGATTTGAAGACAAGGCTGAAAGCGTTGAAAGTCCCTGAGAGGCCGGAGGAGAGATTCAGTGCGAGCACATGGGTATAGCCTTTCTCTTTGATGGTGTCGAGCAATTCGTAAAGGTCCTCGTTGCTCGGAAGGCTTGTTGAGACGTTGTGGCTGTCGAGTTTTTCGTAGATCTCTTCGGTGGAAATCTCGAGCTGGTCACGGAAACTCTCGCCATCGACCATGATGATGAGAGGCACCATGAAAAGATTGTCATGCGACTCCAGGAATGTCTGGTCAAGATTGGCAGCGGAATCTGTAATGATTGCTGTTTTCATAGGAATGCTCCTTAAGGGAAGGAAAGATATGAAGATGATGAGGTTATAGTATCACAAAGTACTATGGCTGTCAAAGTAATCACTCAATTAAATGACCTTGTCGAGCTTCTTTCTTCATCGAGCACAAAACACATGTTATCATGTAGATAGAACGAAAGATTTAAAAGGGGAGCGATACCATGATCATCAAGCCATCCATCCGGTCCAACGTATTCACAAACGCCCACCCTATAGGCTCAAAAGCTTATGTGAGCGAACTTTTCGAACAAGCCAGGAAACGCGATTCCTTCCAGGGACCTGAAAACGTCCTGATCATCGGAGGGTCCTCGGGTTACGGCCTCGCAAGCCGTGTCGCACTCGCTCAAAACGCTAAAGCGAATACAATCAATGTGTCTTTCGAGAGCGCACCCAAAGGGAAGCGGACAGGGACCGCGGGCTGGTGGAACAACATATGGTTCCAGGAGCTCGTGGAAGATGCGGACACACTGCATAAGGATTTTGTCGAAGACGCGTTCTCAAAAGAGACGAAGAAAAAGGTCCTGAAGTACATCAAAGAGACTTTCGGGACCATCGACCTCATCATCTATTCCCTTGCCGCCGGCGCCCGGCCCGACCCTTTTAGCGGCGAACTCGTACGTTCTCATATCAAGCCCTTGGACGAGACGGTGACCGGCAAGACGATCGATGTGGCCAAGGAGACAGTGAAAGAACTCACCCTTGAGCCGGCCAGTGAGAAAGAGGTGAAGGATACGGTCTTCGTCATGGGGGGAAGTGACTGGCATGATTGGATCAAGACCCTTCATGAGGGCGAAGTGCTGGACTATGGAATAAAGACCGTAGCCTACACTTATGTCGGAGGCCCTTCCACCAAAGCCATCTATCGGGGCGGCACACTTGGAAAAGCCAAGGCGGACCTTGAGAGAACCGCCTCTTTCATCAACGACCGTCTCGAGCGCGACCTCGGCGGGGAAGCCCTGATCTCCTCGTCGAAGGCGGTCGTCACGAAAGCGAGCGTCTTCATCCCACAGATGCCCATCTATGTGTCATGCCTTTTCGATGTGATGATGCGCCACAATGTCCATGAGACGATACTTCAACACAAACACCGCCTATTCAAGGACATGGTATATGGAAAGAAGCGACATACCGACAATTCCGGACGCATCCGCATGGACAGTTACGAACTTGATGAGACCATACAAAAAGAGACACTCGAGATGATGGATGCGCTCAATGATGACACACTCATGAAAGCCCATGGGACAAAGCTCTTTTTCGATACATTCTATAAGATCCACGGCTTTTGGTTCGATTCGATCGATTATGATGAGGATGTAAACATGCAAACCCTCTCAAAGAAAACCCCGAAGTGAGGTGAAGGTCACATGGAAGACAAAAAAGCAGTGAGACTCATGCTAGAAGGCATCGTTCAAGGTGTCGGCATGCGCTTTTACATCAGCAACACCGCCAAAAACATCGGTGTCAAAGGTTTCGTGCGGAATCTATCCGACGGTCGAGTCGAAACCGTCGCAGAGGGTTCTCCTTCAGAAGTGGACGCGTTCATTGAGAAGGTCAAGAAGGCCCCCCGGGGAAGGATCACTGACACGGAGCTGACAGAGATTCCCTACAAAGGTTCGTATAACGGGTTCCAGGTCCGTTTCTGAAATAAAAAACCTGACCAAGGTCAGGTTTTTTAAAGCGATTCAGGCGAGAACAGTCGGCTTTTTCTGTGTGATGATCGTGAAAAGGTCGATGACCCATAAGATGAAGAATCCGGCCACAATCCATACAACCCCGGCAATGACCATGACGGTGTCTTTCTTGTCCAGGCCCTTCGCAATCCGGTAGATCCCCCATGCGATGCCATCAATCATCGGCAACGCAAGAATGATCTTCACAATCCAGGGAAGCCCGTCGAAAAAATTGACAATGTCTTTCATTTCATCACTCCTCACTTTCTTGTATCTACCTTCATTATGAATCATCGGGGATGGAAATGGAAGGTTTTTCCGATTTCTTGCGCAACCCTTGTGTTATAATCTACAGTGTATATCAAGGAGGATGGCTCTATGCAAAATGTGACTTTCCGCCCATTCACAAAAAGCGACCGTAAAGAATACCTTGACCTTCTCGGTTCCATATGGCATTACACATCCTATTCAGACGATGCAAAAGTACGTGAAATGCTAGTGAAACTAGACGGTTTCGCTGCGCTTCATGCGAGTGCCTACCAGGAAGTTGCGGTCTATGACGGGCGATTGGCCGGCGTGCTTTTTGCTGCGCCCAAAGGCAAATTCCGCCGCCTACATTTCGTGAAATACACGCTCAAGCTTATGTGGCTGTTCATGAGACTGCTTGTCCATTCCAAGGATTCAAGGCGCTCGCTTTTGAATCTGAAACGGATTCTCAGGGCTTATGAGTCCTTGACCAAGAAAAGCAGGCACCCCCATAGAAACGAAGTCACCCTTTTCATGGTGGACAGCGATTTCCGTGGCAAGCATATCGGGATCACCCTGTTGGAACGCTATGAGACATTTCTGAAAAAAAAGGGGCAGACCCATTATTATCTATTCACCGACGAAAAGTGTTCCTATACGTTCTATGACCATCACGGTTTCACCCTAGATGGCCAACAGACCGTCCAGGAGAAACTCAAGGACGGCCCCTCGAAAATGAGAGTGATGCTTTATGCGAAACGTATGGACGCAAAACCACCTAAGAACGAGGAGGCATGACCATGTGCGGACGGTTCACACTCACGCTTTCTTCCGAAGCGTTTGAACAGGCGATGAAAGAAACGTACGGCCTCGATATCGAGGCTTCAGCCGCGGCATTGCCGAGATACAATATCGCGCCAGACCAGCAAGTCCATGCACTCATCCATGACGGGGAAGGCTACCGGCTAAAGACATTCACCTGGGGGATGCCCACGCAAGGAGGGCGTGCTAATAGAACTCTTGTGAACGCGCGCGCCGAGACCGTGCAAGAAAAACCGAGGTTCAAGGAATCCTTCCTGGACCGGCGTTGCCTCATTCTCGCCGATGGCTACTATGAATGGAAGCAAAACGGTCCCGGTAAAACCCCCATGCGGATCTTTCCAGCCTCGCGGAAGCTTTTCACGATGGCCGGTTTATATGAACCCTACACCACACCATCCGGCCGCAAGGATCACCGTTGTGTCATCATCACCACTGAAGCGGGATCAGATGTCGCAGACATCCATCACAGGATGCCGCGCATCCTGTCTGCCGAAACAGAACTTGACTGGGTGCATCCGAAACACCGGGAAGAACCCCGGATCTTGGCATCCGTCCTGACATCCCCGGTCTCTGAGAGCCTTGAACATCATCCGGTCAGCACGCTGGTGAACAGCCCTTCCAATGACAGTGAAGCATGCATCCGGACAGTGAAGGCATTCTCGCAGACGACCCTTTTCGACACCATGTAAGGAGGCAAACCATGGACACGCTCATATTCGCCTTGCAGGCGATGGCCCCATTGCTACTGCTAGGCGCGCTCGGCTATATGCTCAAACAGAAGGGGAAGATGAACAACACCTTCATCGACTCGCTCAATCGCTTCGTCTTCACCATCGCCCTGCCTGTTTTGATCTTCACGACCATCTCTGGCGTCGAATCCTTCGCACTTCTCAAATGGGATGTTGTCGCCTTTGCGGTCGCCATGATCACCCTCATCATTCTGGTAGGCTATGCGGTCCTGATCCCCATGCCGCTTGAGGAAAGGCAGAAACCCGTGTTGCACCAGGCGTTTCACCGTGGGAATTTCGTCCTGATCGGCATCCCGTTGGCCATGCGTCTGGGCGGGGAGAACGCCTTGCAGACCATTGTCATCTTCAATGCGTTCATGCTGCCGATCACCAACGCGGTCTCGATCCTCACCTTCCAGCTCTGGGGGGAGAACAAACGCTTCAGCGCAAGCGACATCAAACGCCTGGTCACGGGAACGATACTCAACCCCATCATGCTCGCGACATTGCTCGGGCTTCTCGCTTTCGCGTCCGGACCGGTCTTTTCGACTGTGATGGACACCCTTCCGATGATACAGGAGACCTTGGATATGCTGGCTTCGACCGCGACACCGCTCGCGCTCATCGCCATCGGTGGGCAGTTCACCTTGCAGCGCGTGAAAACATTCAGACGCGCGCTCACCATCGGCCTCATCGGACGCATCGTCGTGGTGCCCACATTCGTCTTCACGACCGCTTATCTTTTGAGTGATTGGATCGATTTCACCCATACATGGTCCTCCATGATCGCGATATTCGCCTCGCCAGTGGCGGTTGCGAGCGTCGCGGTGGCGAAGGGGATGGATTCGGATGACGAACTTGCAAGCCAGGTCGTGATTTTCTCCACCCTTTCATCCATTTTTTCCCTGTTCATTGTCATCGTCATCTTCCGTGGGCTCGGGTATCTGTGAATCAATAAATTCTGTCTACAGGTCGAGTTTCTCAACATCTCTCTAAAAACACATGTTGCAACAATCTTTTAGGGATGCATGCATCCCTAAGTGAGAAGTCAGGAGGAAAACATATGAGACGCAAGGTACATACAATCATAAAAATGAGTCTTGCAAGCATCCTGGCGACGTTGGTGGCTTTTGCGCTTGGTGTGGCTTCCCCTGTCACTTCGGGGATCCTCGCGGTCCTATCTGTGCAGCTCACGCGCACCGATTCCTTCATCTATGCCGGCAAACGCTTCGCGGACGCCCTCATCGCGCTCGCGATGGCTACGGGTATTTTTCTTGTCCTCGGGTACAGCGTCCCCGTATTCTTCATCTTCGCCATTCTTTTCATCGGCGTGTCTTTCGCCTTGCGCCTTGAAGCGGGCATCGTCCCCGCCCTCGTCCTCGCGAGCAGATTGCTCGAGGGGGGAGAGTATTCGGGTTCTGTCCTTTTGAATGCCTTCGCCTTGATGGCCATCGCGATCACCGTCGCGCTCACACTCAATATAGTTTATCCTTTGAATACGAAGTCCATTCTTTTCAA
>CAZCTR010000003.1:63702-89248 GCA_964501715.1 uncultured Candidatus Izemoplasmatales bacterium
CGTCTTCAGCAGCTGTTTGTGAATCGTATTTTTCAATGGTCAAGTTGCCATCATCATCTGCGCCACCGTCAAGGACGATGTAGACATCGGTGCTGTTCATCAGTTCGATGTCAGTGGTTTGCACTTCCCCGTCGTCTCCGTTGAAGATGATGCTGTAAGTGGTCGCATCAAGGTCCCAATCAGCGCCGATATAGAGCCAGTCTTCGTCGGTGTCATCCGTAAATACAGGGCTTCCGGGCCATCCACCGAACGGATTGTTGTCCTCGTCATCCCATGCGAATGCGTTCACGTCAGACCAGCCACCGGCGTTGTAGAAATACACATCCGTGTATCCGCTCGTGTCCTGGTCGTAGTAAAGCTCGTTGAGCGCCCTGGTTTCATAGTCCGAGATGCCATGCATGTTGATGAGAAGGTTGTCGCCAACGCTCAATAAGACTTCCACTTCACTGTCATCCCCGTCATGGAAAGTGACTGTGATGTCGGATATCGCGAGCGAGATCGGCACTGAGATGGTCCACCAGTCGGTGTCTCCGTCCTGTGTGGCTTCGGCATCGCTCAACAGGGTCTCATCGTCAGTCGATGCATTGACGTGGACAGTGTCCCATCCTTCAGTGTTGTAGAAGGTGACTTCTGTGCTGGCCATGCCATCCTCTGCGGAGGCTCTGTCCTCATAAGCATTCTCGTTATAAGCAAGGAACAGGGCATCTTCGCTTTCGACAAGGATGTTGCCTGTCTGTTCGCCTGAATCTTCATCATTGAAGATCATGTTGAACTCTTCTTCTCCGACTGCATCCAGGTCGACAGGGACATGGACCATGACCCAGTCTTCATAATCGGGGTCGGCTTCTACAGGTGTGCCGGGCCAAGCACCGAGAATTTCGTTATGTTCATCGGAAGTGCTCCAGTTGTATGCGTTCATGGAGTCCACATCCCAGCCTTCGCTGTTGTAGTAATAGATGGTGATGAAGTCTTCCTCGTCCGCGCCCATCCAAGCTTCCGCCTGGTTGCGGGTGCTGTAGGTTTCATCCGCTCTCATGGTGAAGTAGCGGTCGCCATCTTCTATGAGCATGGCGGTTTCGGCTTCATTCTCATCTCCATCGTGGAAAGTGATTTCGTAATCGTTCTCACCGAAATTCACGGGAATGTCAATCATGTACCAATCGGATTCATCGACCTGAAGTGCTTCAATGTCGGTTAGGAAAGCTTCCGGAGTGGCCACGGCGGTCTCAAGGTCCGCATGGACATCGGCCCAATCATCTTCGTTATAGAAATAAGCTTGTGTGCGTCCTTCGTACATGAGATCTTCATCAGCGGTCAGGTAGTAATCTCCGTCTTCGGTGATGGTAAGGGTGTCGCCTACGTTGGTGTCGCCGTCATGGAATGTGACATCCACATCAACCTCTTCGAGGTCGGCGGGGACTTCAATGCTCCACCAGTTCGTTTCGCCATCACGCACTGCGGCTTCGCCGTCGAATATGGTCTCATCAGCGGTTTCGGCGTCCACATGGACACTGTCCCAGCCTTGGTCGTTGTAGAACCAAAGGTCGAATGTGACCTGGTCAGCCGCTCCTTCAGCCTCTTCAAAGGATTCATGAGTGCTTGCGACTTCTTCATGGCCTTCGTATACGACGTACACATTGTCGCCATCAATAGGCGTGTCGCCGGTTTGGTCTGAACCGTCGTTGAAGATGATTTCGAGACCATCTGTTGATTCAATACCAGGAAGGTTGATGTAATACCAACCGTCGCGGTCTTCAACCGGTTCTGCCGGTTCGCCGGGCCACTCGTCGAAAATGTTGCCATCATCGTTCCAAGCCCATGCGTTGACAGTGTCCCAACCGCCTTCGTTAAGGAAGTAAATGGTCGTAAAGACACCTGAGATGGCACTTTCGGCCGCATCCATCGAACGATACGCGCCTTCCTCTTCAACTGTAAGATAAGTCGCCTCATGGTCATCCAGATATAATGGGGTGCCGCTGTCGACGTCGCCATCGTTGAAAGTGACTGTCGCAGGATTGGCATCCAGGTTTCTTGGGACGGTGACCATGAACCAGTCTTCGTTATCCGGGTCTGCATCGACTTCAGGATTGTCATTCAGCATGTTGATGTCATCGCTCTGGGCGTGAACTGATTCCCAATCTTCCGAATTGTAGAAGTAGAGGGTAACGTTCATCAAATTCTCAACGCCACCTCTGGATCCGAATACATCTCCCAAAATGGAAACATACACCTGGTTAGGATGATTGATATAGGCGGATTCGGCCTCTTCGCCATCGTTATTATGGAATACAACATCCATCGGATCGCTCAATACATCGCGTTCGATTTCAATCATATACCAATCGTCGTGGTCAGGGTCAGCACTGGCAGCTTCTCCAGGGCTCTCCAACCCCTCGACATCATCACTATAAGCGAATACTTCATCCCAGCCTTCGCTGTTATAAAAGTAAACTGTTACTGTTGTCGGATCCTCGTCATCACCGTTGTCATCGGGATCATCGCCGAACAAACCGCATCCGGCCATGGTTCCGACTAGGACAAGCACTGACATGAGCATCCATAATCTTTTCCAACTACTTTTCATAATTTCTCCTCTCTTAATGTATGTTGATTTAATTGATTCCAAATTTTGATGGTGACGCATTTCTATGAAAACGCTTGCGGATAATTCAAGGGTGATTGGAAAAAATCCTTAACCGGGTGATTTTTGTGTGCAAGACCTTTTTGAAACTGTCAAAACAAGCAGGTTATACCGCCTTAATCAAGGGGATTCCAAAACATCATGAATTTGAGCAAGCATTTCGTTATTATGATAGCGTTTTTTCAAAATTTATGCAAGCAGTATCCTTAAAAACACTTTGACAAACATGTTCATCAATGAAGTAAACGTTTACATAAATAAAATACACTACTCGGAGCGTTAAAAGGCCTGGGTGCTTATCGATAGTCTGAGGAAGGAACAAAGTGTCATTCAACCGCTTTCAATGCTCGCCAAATATGATATACTGTTTTTGGAAAGGGGTGGCACCATGCGTACAACCATTGATGAATGGGTCCGAGAGTCCTATGGTTTGGACCTGGTCGAAGATATTTTACTGAATCCCAAGGATCATTTAAGCTGTCTTGTTGATTTCAAAATGCATCCTGGCATGATCCATGTCCTATCAGGGGATTTGAATAAGGTTGGTCTTCCTTTAGATAGGTCGTTCGCTTTTTCTGAGCTAAGGCCTTTCATTATGGCTGAAAACACCTTGTCGGAAGTGCAAGGGAGCAAGACCTTCATAAAAGACCTTTATAAACGCATCAAGAATATAGAGGGTCAAAAAGTCCTGCACATCCCCATCAGAAACAAACAGACGTATTGGCTGAGGATTCTTTTCAAGATCATTCAACGAGATAAAGAACAACCGGCCCTTCTGTTCGCTCAAGTCCTGGAAATCCATAACAAGGTCCCCGACTTGATCGAATATTATCGCAAGACACATCAGGATTCGCTGACGAAGCTGTTCACCAGGGAGACACTGAAAAAACACATGGACAACCAGAAACACACGACCGGGGCATACGGGATGTATCTCGACCTTGACCATTTCAAAAAGGTCAACGACCAATGCGGCCACCTTGAAGGAGACCGTTTCTTGAAACGGCTCGCACAACAATTCATTGACACATGGGAACCCAACGTCCTATATTATCGTCTCGGTGGTGATGAGTTCTTCGTCTACATCTTTGATTTCAGTGAAACGGCCGCGCTTGAGAAGGCGCAAAGCATCATAAGATGCATCGAATCGGTGGGCAGGGCGAGCGGCCTCATGGATATCAGCGCATCTGTCGGCATGGTTCCGGTACGCCAGGACATGTCCTACCATGCATTGCTCGACGCATCGGACAGAGCGATGTACGCCTCGAAAGACAGAGGTGCCGGGAACATCACCCTGATAAATAAGGATACGCTCGTCACTTATGACAGAGATGGTACGAAAAAACGCTTCACACAGAATGACACAGTATACGCATGATTGTTCCTAAGCAGCTGAACCAATCATCATTATGAACGCACGGATTTTCGCAACGAGGTTCATGGGTTGCCTCAACAACCCAAATCCATCATTATATGGGGATGGTTTCATGCAAAGCATAAGAAGCCTCGAACCAAAAGAAGTCTTCAAACATTTCCGCACCATTTGTGACGTCCCGCACTGTTCGCAAGACGAGAGACGTCTTTCGGACAAACTGGTCGTGTTTGCGAAAGGACTCGGTCTGGATGTCACCCAGGACGAGGCCTTTAACCTCGTGATAAGGAAACCGGCATCCAAGGGCCGAGAAAACGCGCCCGAAGTCATCCTTCAGGCCCATATTGACATGGTCTGTGTCAAAAGGGAGGGCAGTGGTTTCGATTTTTCCGAAGATGCGATTGACCTGAAGGTTGAAGAGGGGTTCTTGAAAGCTCATGATACCACCCTCGGAGCAGACAACGGCATCGCGGTCGCGATGATCATGGCGATCCTTGAAGAGGATGCTTTGGATCATCCGCCCCTCACCGCACTTTTCACCGTCGGAGAGGAGATTGGCATGGTCGGTGTGTCCAAGCTCGATCCCATTCTTGTAAGCGGGGACATCCTCATCAACCTCGACGCAGAGGATGAAGGCATCTTCTACGCCGCTTGTGCGGGTGGAGTGAGAAATCTCCTCAGCCTTCCGGTTCAACATGCTGAAAACGACACGGCATCGAAAGGTTACAAAGTGCGCATCGACGGACTCAAAGGAGGGCATTCCGGACTTGAGATCGACAAGGGAAGAGGCAACGCGATACACCTTCTGAGCCGAGTCCTGAGCGCCCTTGATGAAAACGTCGCATTCTCCATCCACCGGGTATCGGGTGGGGAGAAGATGAACGCCATCCCCAAATACGCCACTGCAGAGATCGCATTGAATGCGGAAGAAAAAGATGCCTTTCAAGCCATCCTCGATGAGATGGAAGGCGCATTCAAGGACGAACTGGCCTCGACTGATTCTAACGTCAAGGTGTCCTATGAAGAAAGCGGTTTGAATACGCCCCCGCTCGAGGCGTCCACCAAGACGCGCCTCTTGAGCCTTTTGCGGCTCATTCCCACAGGGGTCAACACCATGAGTGCCGACATCCCCGGTCTGGTCGAGAGCTCGACGAATCTCGGCGTCCTCACCACAGGCAGGGATGCAATCGAGTTCGAAAGCGCGCTACGCAGTTCTAAAAAAAGCCTCAAGGACGAGATCGCCGAGCGCATCACGCTTACCGCGAGCGCCCATGGTGCACACTCGACCTTCAATGCGTCCTACCCCGAATGGCCGTTTCAAAAACACTCTCCGATCCGCAATCTCATGCGTGAGACATACGAATCCCTCACAGGAAAGAAGGGGTCGGTTTCAGCCATCCACGGAGGCCTCGAGTCAGGGTTCCTGCTTGAGAAACTGGGCAAACTCGATGTGGTCGCGATCGGTCCCGACATCCACGATGTCCATACGCCTGAGGAAGCCCTCGACATCAAGTCCACAGAACGCACATACAGGTTATTGAGAAGTGTGCTCAGCAAGATCGATGAGGATTTTCCCTCGGTTTGAGCCTTTCTGTTTAGAGACGCTCAACTTGTTTGTGACACCCATATTGGTTCAATAATTAAACTTTTTCTGGCCGCACGGTTGAAATTGTCGGGCAAGTGCTTTATAATGAAATCACAAGATAATCCATTGAGAGAAGAGAGCTTGCTAAAATGTTTTTTAGTCGGGCTCCTTTTAATGAGGAGGCGCCCATGTTTGAAGGCCAGAGAGTGATTCCCGCCATTTCGACCCATCAAGAACTCGACAAGTTTCTTCAAACCGACCTCGAGTACGGCCTGCTGATGAGTTTCCAGCTCGCCCAGCTTCCTGAGCTCGTGCATGCCATGCACAAGCACGGAAAGAAAGTGCTTGTTCACCTGGACATGGTCAAGGGTCTCGCAAGCGATCCGTACGGCGCCATATACCTTATCCAGAAACTTCGCATCCAGGGCATCATATCCATCAAACCCAAGGTCATAGAGCTCTGCAAGAAACGTAGGGTCATAGGCATATTGAGATTCTTCCTCAAAGACACGCTATCCCTCAATCAGAGCATGGACATATTGAAGCGCGTCGAACCTGACGCGGTCGAAGTCCTGCCGGCGGTGAAGACCGACATCATCGACCACATCAAAGCCAACACCGGCGCCGAGGTGCTGATGGGCGGACTCCTTCAGACACGCGCGCAGATCGAGCAATGCATTGAAGCCGGTGCCATCGCCGTGACGGTTTCCAAACCCGACCTGTGGCGCTGAACACACGTATCACGCAACACCCATATATAAAAGATAATATTCCAAAGAGACCAAGAGCGCACGAAAGCCTTATTTTCGTGTGCTTTTCATTTGAAAGGATGAGATCCATGTATGATTTTCTAATAATTGGCGCCGGCGTAAGCGGTGCCCTGATTGCGAGGGAGTTTTCCCGTTATGATGTCAAGACACTTGTGCTTGACAAGGAGAACGATGTGGGAAACCACGCGACGATCGCCAACAGCGCCATCGTCCATAGTGGGCATGACCCTGTCCACGGCAGCCTCAAGGCGGAACTATCAGTGCGTGGCAACGCACTTTATGACACGCTTGAAACCGAGCTCAACATCCCGTTGCTCAGAAGCGGGGGACTCCTGCTCGCGCATGGTGAGGAGGAGGAACAAAGACTTTATGAGATTGAGGATAACGCCCGCCTGAACGGGGTTGAGACGTCCCGGCTCGACCGCGCCACCCTGCTCGAAAGGGAACCCCATCTCGCTGATGATGTGACCATGGGGCTGGACCTTCCGAGCACAAAAGTGACCTATCCCTGGGAGGTCGCGCTCAACGCGCTTGAGAACGCCGTCGAGAACGGCGTGGAATTTCAGAAGAACGAAGCAGTGAGCAACATCTTGCAGACCGAAGAGGGTTTCACGGTCAAAACCGCGTCCGGAAACACCTATGAGACACGTTTCATCATCAACGCCGCCGGCGCATTCGCGGACCGTATCGCGGCGATGGTGGAAAACACCCCCGAGTATAAGATCACCCCCAGAAGAGGCGACTACATCGTCCTGGACCGGAACGCGCAAGGATTCGTGACCCATACCATCTATCCTGTGCCGCATCCAGTCAAGGGGAAGGGCGTGCTCATCACGCCCCAGACCCACGGGAACATCCTGCTCGGCCCTACAAGCGAATTTCAGGATGACCCTGAGGATGTCTCGGTCAAAAAAAGCGGCCTGAACCAGATTAAGGACGACGTCTCGAGGCTCATGAAGGACGTCCCCTTCAACCAGACCATCCGTACTTTCGCGGGTGTTCGCGCCACAAGCACCCATAAGGATTTCTACATCAAACCGAGCAAGCAAAATGACCGCTTCATCCATGTCGCCGGCATCGATTCCCCCGGGCTCACCGCCGCTCCGGCGATCGGCGAGTACGTGGTCGAGAAACTGATCAAGCCGCGGATGGAACTCAGGAAAAACACCTCGTTCAACCCTTATGCGAAACAATACAGACTCTTCCAGGAAATGAACGACGAGGAGAAGAAGGAAGCCTTCAAAAAGGACCCGCGCCACGGACAGATCATCTGTCGGTGCGAGCGGATCACCGAGGGCGACTTGATGAAACATATCGAGAGGACCCTGCCCGCCGACAGCGTCAAAGCCGTCAAGAAACGCGTGCGCATAGGCAGCGGACGATGCCAGGGCGGGTATTGCCAGCATCAGGTCATCAAGAAACTCGCGGAATACCAGAACAAGCATGAGACGGAAGTCGATTATTACCGCAAGGACACACCGCTTCTCAAAGGCGAGACCAAGGATGTGAAAAAATGAGACATTTCGATATCGCGGTTGTAGGTGGTGGCGCCGGAGGCGTCGCCGCCGCAATGAAAGCGTCGGAAAACAAAGCGAGTGTCGCTTTGTTCGAAAGGGATGATTTCCTCGGGGGTGTGCTGAACCAATGCATCCACCACGGCTTCGGCATCTCCTATTTCAAGGAGGAACTCACCGGACCGGAATATGCCGAGAGGGTCATCAAGGACCTTGAGGCGTCCGATGTGACACTCATGATGAAGACAACAGTGGTCAACATAGAAAAGAACGGCCGGTTCACCATCACTTATCAGAATCCCGAGGAGGGCGAGACGAAAGTCACCGCCGATGCGGTCGTGCTCACCACCGGCTCATACGAACGCACTCCCGGTGCGATCAACCTGCCAGGCGACAGACCGCCCGGGGTCATGAACGCGGGGACCGCGCAACGCTATGTCAACATCGAAGGGTACATGGTGGGCCGGAAAGTGTTCATCCTCGGCAGCGGGGACATCGGCCTCATCATGGCCAGAAGAATGGTGCTCGAGGGCGCGGAGGTCAAAGGAGTCGCGGAGATCATGCCCCATCCCGGAGGCCTCACTCGGAATGTGGTCCAGTGCCTCCATGACTATGACATCCCGCTTTATCTATCCCACACCGTCACGGATGTCGTCGGACAGGATGAACTCAGAAGCATCACCATCAAGGAACTCGATGAGAACATGGCCCCAAAAGAGGGGACCGAGAAAAGCTTCGATGTCGACACCCTCCTTCTATCGGTGGGCCTCATCCCCGATGTCGCGACCTTCCAGTCACTCAATTTCGATATGGACAGCCGCACCAACGGCGCCATTGTCGACCAGTTCCTCGAAACATCGCTCGATGGCCTCTTCATTTCCGGAAACAGCCTTCACATCCACGACCTCGTCGACAATGTGACCATGGAAAGCGAACGTGCCGGCGAGTACGCAAGACAATATGTCGACAAAGAACGCGACAGAAGCAAACGGGCGCACATCTCGATCGAAGCGGGAGAGGGCATCGGCTACACACTGCCGCAGAAATACGACCTCTCGGACGACAGCAAGTTTTTCACCCTCGCCTTCAGGACACGCGCCGAGCACGAAAAGGCGACCGTCGTCTTCAAGCAGGGGGACAAGGAGCTTCTAAGGAAAAAAAAGCGCTTCTTGAATCCCGGCGAGATGGAGACCTTGAAAGTGCCGGTGAAGGAACCCCTTGACAGACACACGCCACTCGAACTTTCGCTGGAGGTGGAATGATATGGAGAAACGTTCCATGATATGCACAGTCTGCCCCGTCGGATGCCATGTCGAGATTGATGAGGACATGAATGTCACAGGCAACCGTTGTCCCCGCGGGGAGACATACGCCAAGAAAGAAGTGCTCAACCCCGAGCGCAACTTCGCTTCGACTGTCGCCATCAACAGCGAGACGACCAGACGTGTGAGCGTCAAGACCGAAAGTCCCGTCCCCAAAGGGAAGATTCTGGACTGCATGGATGCAATCAACAAAGTGACGATCGACGCCCCGGTCCATGTCGGCGATGTCGTCATTGAGAATGTCTGTGACACCGGCGTCAACATCGTCGCCACAAGAAGCGTCGAATCTTAGGCTTTTTCACGTTGAGAAGTCATGGTATGATTGAAGTGTAAACCAAACACAAAGGAGAATGCATATGGCCAAGTACGTCATGGCAATCGACCAAGGCACCACGAGCACGCGTGCGATCATCTTCAACGAGAACGGAGACATCGTCTCATCCGCCGGTAAGGAAATCACACAGTACTACCCCAATCCCGGTTGGGTCGAGCAAAGCCCCAACGAAATCTGGCTGTCGACCTTGTCCGTCATCGCGCAGGCGCTGGTCGATGGTGATATCAAAGCGAACGACATCGATTCGATCGGCATCACAAACCAACGGGAGACCACGATAGTGTGGGACAAGGAGACCGGAGCCCCCGTCCATAACGCCCTTGTCTGGCAGAGCCGTCAAAGCCAGGGCATCTGCGATGCGCTCAAGGACAAAGGGCACGAACCCTTGTTCAAGAAGAAGACGGGCCTGCTTTTGGACCCGTATTTCTCCGGCACCAAGATCGCCTGGATCCTCGATCATGTCGAGGGTGCGAGGGAGAAGGCCGAAGCGGGGAAACTCGCCTTTGGCACCATCGACACCTGGATCATCTACAAGCTCACAGGCGGCGAGGTGCACGTCACCGACTACACCAACGCCTCACGGACCTTGCTTTACAACATCCGCGACCTCAAATGGGATCAAGAGCTCATGGACATTCTCGGCGTGCCTTCATCCATGCTCCCGCAGGTGCAGCCGTCCTCACAGGTCTATGGCCATACCGTCCCATACCATTTCTTCGGGAACGAAGTGCCGATCGCCGGAATAGCCGGCGACCAGCAAGCCGCCCTGTTCGGCCAGACCTGTTTTGAAAAAGGCACGGTCAAAAACACCTACGGAACCGGGAATTTCATGCTCATGAACACCGGTGAGGCGCCGGTGGACAGTGACCATGGCCTTCTCACGACCATCGCCTGGGGTCTTGACGGGAAGGTCCAGTACGCGCTTGAAGGCAGCATATTCGTCACTGGAAGCGCCGTCCAATGGCTCAGGGACGGCATAGAGATCATCAAGGACGCCAAGGATACCGAATCACTCGCGACCACCATCGACGATAATGAAGGGGTCTATCTCGTGCCGGCTTTCGTCGGGCTTGGAACCCCGCACTGGGATACGAATGCCAGGGGTGCCCTCTTCGGGCTCACCCGTGGCACCACCCGAGCCCATTTCGCCCGCAGCGTCCTCGAGAGCATCGCCTATCAATCCCGGGATGTCCTCAAGGCCATGGAAGCGGACACCGGTCTGCCCATCAAATCCTTCAAAGTCGATGGGGGCGCCACAGCGAACGCGTTCCTCATGCAGTTCCAATCGGACATACTGAACCTCGAAGTCACCCGTTCAAAAGTCCAGGAGACCACCGCCCTTGGCGCGGCTTATCTGGCCGGTCTTGCCACCGGCTTCTTCCCGGACAAGAAGACCGTCAAGGCGCAATGGAAGGCCGACAAGACATTCAAACCCGAAATGAGCGACAACACCCGAAAAAAGCTTACGGATGGATGGACGAAGGCGGTCGAGGCCACCAGAACCTTCAAACCATGATCATGGCATGGCGCCCCCTTTCAAGGGGCGCTTTTTTACTGAACGAGGTTGTCCATGATCTCTCATGAAGCCCTCCGGGACTGAATGGTCGTTCACTTAAATGAAAATAATCAAATCTTCATGAAACCGGTGAATCTCTGAAGAGCCTCATAAAAGGAAACGCTTACCTTTTAACGTCCTTATTTATAAAATTTGCGCTTTACATTCCAAAATGACCCTTGAAATATGAAATATATACTATATAATATATATGTAAGCGTTAATAGTTCAGTTACAAAACTAATTACCTCAAGCACTTTGTTACGCACAGCACAAATTTTTTTAAGGGTTTGGTTGAGTGATTAAACAAAACAGAAAGGATCAAGCCTATGTTGAAAACTTTACGACAGAAAAACCAAAACATCACCATCCGGACGTTGGACGATCCCGCGTTTGGGAAATATGGCTATGTACTTGAAGGCGATTACCGCCCGATTGTCGATTATCTGAACCGGTCAGTCAGCATCCCTGCTGAAGGGAACCGCTACACGCCGGACGATTCTGATTTCAAACGTCATGCGGACAGGCTATTCGAGCCGTTTTTCGGCGGGACCGCCCTTCAATACGGGCATGTCGCCGGACAGAACACGGTGATGAACGCGGTCGAATATCACAAGAGTTCGGAAGTGAACGTCGCCGCTCGCCCGATGGTCCTCTTTCTGGGGGACGTCCGTGACATCGAGCACGAACACTACCACACCGATTGGCTTGAGGCCTTCTATATCCCCGCGGGGGCAGCGATCGAACTGTTCTCGACCACCCTGCATTTCTCACCCTGCAAAGTCGAGGAGGAGGGGTTCATCTGTGCGGTCGTCCTTCCCAAGGGGACGAACAGTGACCTCGAGACACAAGGCACATCCTCCGACCTGCTTTTCAAGCACAACAAGTGGCTTCTCATCCACCCTTCCCATGAGAAATTCGCGAAAGCGGGCGCTGCTGTCCGTCTGGAAGGCGACCCACCTGAGATTCGCGTCTGATAAACAAATAAATGAAGAGGTGCCTCATGATTGATATCAAGACAGAAAACCATGCTTTGGATGTGTATCACGACGGGAAACTCGTGCTCTCGCATCGCGAAGATGACCCATCGTTCTACCTCGGTGAGGGAAAATGCACCATCGACATGTACCGGGGGAACTACGACATCGACGATTACATCACGACACGCATCCCGTTGAAATGGTTCGAAGTCGATGACACCACCCTCCTTTTCAAGGATCATGGTGTTTCGCTGAAAGTCACATTGAGTGAAGACAATTCAAGGCTATATATGCATTTTGAGACGGAAGGGACCTTCAACCGTTTCTGGATGCGACTTCCCGCCGAGAAGGAAGAAGCCGTCTACGGATGTGGCGAGCAGGCTTCTTATTTCAACCTGAGAGGCAGGAACTACCCGCTTTTCACTTCCGAACCCGGTGTCGGCCGCGACAAGAGCGATCTCACGACGTTCTACTCCGACCTTTACGACAAGGCCGGCGGCGACTACTACACGACCTACTATCCCGAACCGACGTTCATCTCCACACGCAAATACTGGTGTCATCTCGACACGTTTGCCTATGCGGATTTTAATTTCAAACATGACACGTTCCATGAACTGCATGCTTGGGAGATCCCGAAGATGTTTGTGTTCGAATCCGCAAAGACCTATGTGGAACTCATTGAACGGCTCACGGATTACACCGGAAGACCCCCCGAACTTCCTGACTACCTCCATGACGGCATGGTGCTCGGTCTTCAGGACGGGCGCGACACGGTCGTCAAACATATGAGGAGTGCCAAGAATGCAGGCGTCAAGGTAAGCGGCATCTGGGCCCAGGACTGGGTCGGACACAATCACACCACACTCGGTAAACGGCTTTATTGGAACTGGGAATGGAACGAGACCCTCTATCCCGACCCGAAAGGCATGATTGACGCACTCGAAGATGAGGGTGTCGCCTTCCTCACTTATATGAGCCCTTTCCTGCTCGCAGGAGAAACACTCTTCGAGACCGCGAAAAAGAACGGATACCTCGCCTTGAACAAGGAAGGCGGCACATACAAGGTCGATTTCGGTGAATTTTACTGCGGCATCGTCGACCTCACGAACCCGGACGCCTTCGATTGGTTCAAAGGCATCATCCAGGAACGTATCATAGATTACGGCGTCAAGGGTTGGATGGCTGATTTCGGAGAATACCTCCCGACCGACGCGGTGCTTCATAACGGCATCGACGCCAAGATACTGCACAACGAGTGGCCGGTGCTCTGGGCCAAGCTCAACTACGAGGCCGTCAAGGAAAGAGGCAAGCTCTCTGAAGTGTTCTACTTCATGCGCGCCGGCAACCACGGTTCGCAGAAGTATTCGACCTGCATGTGGAACGGGGACCAATCCGTCAACTGGAACACCCACGACGGGATTCCCTCCGTCATCCCCGCGACCCTCTCGATGGGCATGACCGGTGTCCCCTACGCGCACAGTGACATCGGAGGATACACGAGCATCTATGGCAACATCCGCACCAAGGAGCTCTTCGAGCGCTGGTTGGAACTTTCCGTTTTCACGGCGCTTATGCGCACCCACGAAGGCAACCGTCCCAACGAGAACTTCCAGTTCTACCAAGACGAGGAGACACTGCTTAGGATGGCCCGCATGAGCCAGCTCCGTGTGGCCCTCAAACCGTATGTGAAAGCCATTGCGAAGGAGGCCTCTCAAAAAGGCCTGCCGATGCAACGCCCGATCTTCATGCATTATGAAAAAGACCAACCGTCCTATGACCTCCAAGACACCTTCCTTTATGGTTCCGACATCCTTGTCGCCCCCGTCCTGAAAGAAGGCGAGGACACTCGCCAGGTGCATCTACCCGAGGACGACTGGGTCCATCTTTGGACCAAGGAACGTTTCAATGGTGGCACCTACACAGTCGAGGCGCCGATAGGATACCCTCCCGTGTTCTACAGGGAAAAAAGCCCCTACCGCTCATTGTTCGACAGCATTGCGGACAATGAAATCAAGCATAGGAGACTGAATTATGGCCAATCATCCAGCGCAAGCGAATAAGAACACGCAGAAATTCTACCAGATGAAACAGAAGCTGGTACCGTATTTCTTCTTGTTGCCCAACCTGCTTATCTTCACGATCTTCATCATCACCCCCGCATTCGTCGGTGTCTATTATTCATTCACGGACTTCGACGGTCTTGCGGACCCGAATTTCGTCGGACTCGCGAATTATGTGGAACTCTTCACAGACGGACGGTTCCTCACCGCGATGTGGAATACGATCCGGCTTGTCGCAGCAACGGTGCCGATCGTTTTCTTCGCGGCACTCTTCATCGCGATGCTCATAGTCCAGCCGCTCAGGGGACGCCCTTTCTTCAGGGCTTCCTATTACTGGCCCGTCATGATTTCCTTTATCGTTGTCGGTGTCATGTGGAGCTGGATCTTCAACGCCAGTTTCGGACTCGTCAATCCGTTGCTCAGCCTTTTCGGCATTGACCGGATACAGACATTGCAAAATCCCATATTCGCCTGGTGGGGTGTCGTCTTCATCTTCACCTGGAACCGTGCCGGCTATTACATGGTCATGTTCGCGGCCGCCTTGCTGTCGATCCCGACAACGCTTTATGAAGCGGCCAAAGTGGACGGCGCGACAAAATGGCAGACATTCAGGTTCGTCACCTATCCTGCGCTCAAACCTGCCCGTGTCATGGTTTTCATCCTTGCGACCATGGAAGTCTTCAAGACCTACGCCATCGTCGTCACATTCACTGGCGGAGGCCCGTTCCGTGCGACGGAGTTCATGGTCCAATACATCTATGAGACCGCCTTCGAACGCTACGATATCGGGCTTGCAAGCGCGATGAGCGTCATCATGATCATCGTCGTCACCATATTCACGGCATTCAATTTCTTCTTCTCGAAACGAGGTGGTGAAGAATGAAAAAGACAGCGACCATCCCACAGCACCTGATCGCCACCGCGCTTCTGCTAGTGTTCTTGTTCCCAGTCCTGTATGTCATCTTCTCTGCGTTCAAGCCGACAAGCGAACTCTTCAGTCCCGGCTTCACCTTCTTTCCGAGAAACTGGACCCTCGATAACTTCATCGACGCGTGGAGCCGCGGCAATTTCTCCAGAAACATCTTCAACTCGTTCCTTGTCGCGGTATCCTCGACATTGATCGCAGTCCTCATCAACACGATGTCGGGCTACGCCCTCGCGAAATTCCGTTTCAAGGGCGACACATTCATCCTGATTCTCATCCTCTCGACCATCATGTTGCCGCTTGAGATCATCATGGTCCCGATCTTCAGCGTGCTGAGATTCTTCGGACTGTATGACTCATTGTGGGCACTCATCATCCCCCCAGCAGCGACACCCGCCGGCATCTTTTTGATGAGGCAGTTCCTGCTGAAGATTCCCGACGACCTCATCGAGTGCGCCCGCATCGATGGTGCGGGGGAATGGAAAATATTCTACATGGTCATCGTGCCCAACGCGAAACCCGCCATCGCCACCATCGCCATCTTCAGCTTCATGTGGCGTTGGAACGACTACATATGGCCCCTCATCGCAATCAGTTCACCGGAAAAATACACCCTTCAACAAGCCATTGCGAACTTCTCGGGCCAATACACCGTCGATTACAACTCCCTGCTCGCGATGTCGGCGATCGCCATGGTACCGATGCTCATCGTGTTCCTATTGTTCCAACGTCATTTCGTCCAATCCACAGCGGATACCGGTATGAAATGATCCCTATGAAGACTTCAAAATAAATAAAAATATAGGAGGTATGAATTTTGAAGAAACTATTCGCACTGGGGCTTATGGCCCTGACACTGGCTGTCACTTCAGCCTGTGGCACAGACGACACCATGGAGATGATGTGGTTCTCAGACGGTACTGAGGACGAAGTCATGCAAGAACTTCTTGATCAGTACGAGGAGGAGACCGGCATCACGATCGAACTCGTCGAGGTCGCTTATGGCGACTACGAATCACGTCTCCGCACCCGAATCCGCGGCGATGAGGCACCTGCTCTCGCACGTGTGACCGAAGGACATCTCAACAACTTCTCTGAGCACGTGATCGAATTGAGCGATGTCATTGACGCGAACGATTTCGCGAATGTCTTCAGCGATGCTGATGGCAACGCGCTCGGTCTGCCGATGGACGTCACCGCCAACGGTCTCTTTGTGAACCTCGACCTGCTTGACGCACACGGTGTCGAGTATCCCGAACTCGGAGACGAGGTCTGGACATGGGACGAATTCGAGACAGAGATGAAGAAACTTGAAGGTGAAGAAGGCGTGACTGCGCCCGGCGTGTTCGACCATCAGGCCCACCGCGCCATGCCCCTTCTCTATCAACACGGAGAAGTCATCTGGGATGACGCCTACACTTCATCGAACCTGACCAGCGACAAAGCTGTCGAGGCGTTTGAAATGCTTCAACGCTTCTATGATGAAGGATTCCTCGATGATACGGTCTATGCGGGCACATCAGGTGCAGAAGCGTTCCGTACCGGCGGCTATGGTTTCCATATGTCCGGTAACTGGAATGTAAGCGGCTATGCCGACATCGACTTCGACTGGACCGTCGTACCGATGCCACAAGCTGAGAACCGTGCGACCATCCTCGGCGGTAAGCACATGGCAGCGTTCCAGGACAGCGGCATGGAAGATGAAGCCCTCGATTTCATCGAATGGCTATCAGAAGCCGAGAACCATGACTATTTCAACGAGAATGTGCCATTCCTCTCAGCCCGTCGTGATGCGGACATCGACTTCGGAGACATTGATACAGAATATCAAGTCTTCCAGGATGAAATCTCCGCGACCGATGCACGCTACACCGATGACTGGCTGCTTCAGGTCATGATCGAAGGCATGTATCCGATGATCAACGAAGCCATCGCTGACATCGCACAAGGTGAAGATGATGTAGCAACCATCCTCGCCGACTTGGAACAGGAACTCAAGGACAACGCACCAGAATAACCGTTCTCCTGAAGTGAAGGACGCCGCACGCGCGGCGTCCCCCTCACTTTCGGACAAGCACCACGATAGTCTTATAAAGGAGCAACCCTCATGAAACCCTTAGAAATACTCTATCTGCCCATTGGCGTCCCGACCTTCCATCTTGAAAGTGCAGAGAAGGAATTCAACAAAACCAAGAAATTGATCGCCTCATACGAGAAAGACGCCATCATGCCAGATGAAATGCTGCTTTCCATCGATAAGCTCATCGATTTCATTGAAGGAAGAACCCCAGACCTTGTCATCATACAGAATGTAACTTTCGCCCACTCAGCCTATACGACCGAGATATTCAAGCGCATCCAAGCGCCCACACTTCTCTGGTCGTTAAAGGAGCCTGTCATCGACGGCTCACGGCTGCGTCTCAACACCCTCACGGGTGGATTCGCGGCAGGCTTTGCCTATAAACACATGATCGACGGCAACCTTCTTTACATGTTCGGCGCGCCCGAGGATGACGACGTCAAGAAGAAACTGAACGCCACCATCCGCGCGGCGAGAATCAAGCATGAGATCAACGGCATGAACCTCGCCATGGTCGGACACACCCCGCCAGGTTTCGGGTTCGGCCGTGCGCTCGATTTGGACATGGCCACCAAATTCGGTGTCAACCTCGTCGCCATCGAATCCCGCGAACTCATGGACAAGGCCAGAAACATGACCCTTGACGACGCCGAAGAGGAAGACAAGACCGCTCACGCACGGATGAAGAAACTAGACGATTCCAAGAAGAAGAACCGCGATGATTTCATCAAGCTCTACAAGGCCTACAAGGACTTCGTCGAAGAGAAGAACATCGAAGCCCTCGCCTCGCGCTGCTGGCCCGATTTCTTCGATGAGTACGGCACCGCTGTCTGCGGCGTGCTCGGCATGCTGCAAGACGACACTGTCGCCGCGGCTTGCGAAGCGGACGCTTATGGTGCGCTCACCATGACCATCGGTCAGAAACTCACCGGTGAGCCGACCTATCTCGGCGACCCTGTGAGCATGGACAAAGAAGAGAACACCATCACCTTCTGGCACTGCGGTACCGGCGCGTGCTCACTCGCCCGCAAGGACACAGGACCCTTGACCGGCGTCCATCCGAACCGCAAGATCGGCCCGACGATGGAATTCGGTTTCAAGGCGAACAAGGAAGCCACGATTTTCAGAATCGGACGCCTTCCGGACGGCACATTCCGTTTCTTTGTAAGAAAAGGCGAGATTCTCGACAAACCGAAACAGTTCCTTGGCACCTCGATGGTCGTCAAGGTCGACACCCCTGTAGAACCCCTCATCACCACCCTCATCAAAGAGGGATGGGAACCCCACTATGGCGTCATCTACGGAGACGTCACGGAAGAACTAAAAGCACTCGGTGACATGCTTGACATCGAAGTGTTTGAATATTAGGAGGAAAACCATGGAAGACAAGAAAAAGTACCTGGACAACCAGGCGAAAGAGATCAGGAAGTACACCCTGGATTCCATCGCCTCGATCGGAGTCGGTCACATCGGCGGAAGCATGTCCATCGTCGAAGCCCTCGCCGTGCTCTACTACGATGTCATGAACATCGACCCAAAGGACCCGAAGAAACCGGACCGCGACCGTTTCGTCCTCTCAAAGGGACACGGCGGACCCGCAGTCTATGCCACCCTCGCACTCAAAGGCTATTTCCCGATTGACAAGCTCTATACGCTCAATGTCTCGAACACGAAGCTGCCTTCGCACACCGACATGAAACTCACCCCCGGCATCGACATGACCACCGGGTCGCTCGGACAGGGCTTCAGTGCTTCTGTCGGCATGGCCACGGCAGCCAAAATGGATAATGCAGACTACAAGATCTATAGCCTGATCGGCGACGGTGAAAGCCAGGAAGGTCAGATCTGGGAGGCCGCGATGTTCGCGGGCAATCATCAGATAGACACCCTCATCTCCTTCACCGACTACAACGGCATGCAGATTGACGGCACCACCGAAGACGTCAACAACCTGGAACCCATCAAAGACAAGTGGGAAGCTTTCAACTGGCACACCCAGGTCGTTGACGGCCATGATGTCCTGGCCATACTCGAAGCAGTCGAGAATGCCAAGAAAGCCACCGGCAAGCCTTCGATGATCATACTCAAGACCTGCAAAGGCAAAGGCGCAGAGTTCTGCGAAGGATCAGTCGGAAGCCACAACATGCCCGTTTCGAAAGAGATGGCAGAAAAAGCTAAGGAGAGATTGGGATAATATGGACCTTAACGAACTGAAGACAAAAGACATGCGCGATGTATATGTGGACCTTCTGCTTGATTATGCCGAGGACCACAAGGAAATGGTCGTCGTGGACGCCGATCTTCAAAGCGCAATGAAAACCACACGATTCAGAGAAGAGAAACCCGAACAATCCGTCAACGTCGGCGTGGCTGAAGCCAACATGATCGGTGTCGCGGCCGGCCTTGCGAACATGGGCAAGCTCCCCTTCACCCATACCTTCACCCCTTTCGCGACCCGACGCGTCTTCGACCAGGTCACCATCTCGGTCGCTTACGCAGGACTCAATGTGAAGATGGTCGGAAGCGACCCGGGCGTCATGGCGCAGCTCAACGGCGGTACGCACATGTCCGTCGATGATGCCGGCATGATGCGCGGCATGCCCGAGATGACAGTTGTCGAACCTGTCGACGGCGTGCAACTTCACGGTCTATTTAAGGAAATCGCCGAATTGGACGGCCCCGTCTACATGCGACTCATGCGCAAAGGCAACGATGCGGTCTTCGATGTGGGCACATCCTTCACCCTCGGCAAGGCGGCCCCCATCAGAAAGGGCAAGGACGTCTCGATCTTCGCATCCGGCATCATGGTCAAAGAAGCCATAGAGGCTGCGGACATCCTGAAGAAGGAAGGCATCGACGCCTCGATCATCAACCTTCACACATGGAAACCCCTCGACAAGGACGCCATCATCGAGGATGTGAAGGTCACAGGTTGCGCAGTAGCGGCCGAGAATCATACCATCTACAACGGCCTTGGAAGCGCGATCGCCGAAACGCTTGGAGAACACCATCCCGCCCCGCTTGAACGCGTGGGCATCAAGGATCATTTCGGCGAGGTCGGCATGAAGGACTTCCTCATGGAAAAATTCGGCCTCAAGGCGAAAGACATCGTTGAAGCGGCCAGAAAAGCCGTCGAAAGGAAAGGTTGATCATCATGGCACAAAAGATCATGATCGGATCTGATGGATCCGGATACGATTTGAAAGAAACCATCAAAGCCCGTCTCGAGGAACTCGGCCACACGGTCACAGATGTCGGGACCACGGATATGGACCACCCGAAACCCTACTTCGAAGTCGGGGAGGCGGGCGCAAAAACATTCCAAAAAGGTGGCTATGACCTAGGCATCCTGATCTGCGGCACCGGCATGGGCATGTCTGTCACCGCGAACAAGCACGAAGGCATCCACGCCGCCGCCTGCGAATCCGTCTATACCGCGGAGAAGGCCCGCGCCATCAACAACGCCAACATCCTCACGATGGGCGGCTGGGTCATCGGACCCATGCTCGGTCGCGCCATGGCGGAAACATTCATCGAGACCGGTTTCACCGACAACCTAGAGGACTGGCGCAAGGAAAAAGTCGCCAACGCCCGCAAAGAACTTGACGCCATCGAATACAAGAATTTCAACAAGTAATTAAAAGCGGAAAAAGGAGCCAAGACCCATGCTTGAACTCATAGCGATCCTCTCACTGTTGTTCGCGGTCTTCATCGGCTTCTGGAAAGATATCAACGTCGGTCTTGTCGCCCTCACCTTCGCCCTCATACTCGGGCATTATGTGGGCGGCATCCCCGTTGATGAGATCATCGGGCATTGGCCGCTCACACTGTTTTTCACTACATTCGGCGTGACACTGCTGTTCGCCATTGCCAAACTCAATGGCACACTCGAGAAACTTTCCAGGAAAATCATCTATCTAAGCAAGGGAAGAAAAGCCCTCATCCCCATCATATTCTACTTTCTAGCGCTTGTGCTCGCCGCGATCGGCCCGGGGAACATCTCAACAAGCGCCCTTCTTTTGCCCATAGGGCTCGCGATCGCCGGCAAGACCGGCATCTCGATACTCATGATGAGCAGTCTCATCATCCTCGGTTCGATCGCGGGCGGGCTTTCACCGCTCGCGCCGAATGGCATCGTCGCGCTTCAGCTCGCTGAGTCGCATGGTGTGGGAGAGCTTGGATTCGGCATTTTCGTGAACAACGTCATCAGCATCACCATCTTTTGCATCATCACCTACTTCGTGCTCGGCGGGCGTTCCTACAACGGCACCCGCATCGAGATCGAGAAGCCCGAAGCATTCAACCGCGTGCAGATCTACACCCTCATCACGATCTTTGTCCTCGTGCTATGGGTCATGGTCGGCGGTGTGAATGTCGGGTTCGCCTCATTCGCACTTGCGGCGGTACTGTCGCTTCTCAACATCGCCGATGAGAAGGAAGCCATAAAGGGCGTGCCCTGGAGCACCCTTCTCCTCATCAGCGGGACCGCCGTCCTCATCAACGTCATCGACACGCTCGGAGGCGTCGAGCTGCTCACGAACTTCCTCGCGAGCCTCATGAACGAACATACGGCCCTTCCCATCCTGTCCGTGCTCAGCGGGACCATGTCCATCTTCTCAAGCGCTGTGGGCGTCGTCATGCCGACATTGATCCCGACCACCGTGTCCTTGTCCAATGAACTCGGCAATGTCCACTCCCCCGCCGTCCTCACCGCCATCATCGCGGTGGGCAGCCACATCACGACGGTCAGTCCCTTCTCGACCATGGGGGCTTTGGCCCTTGCCACATCCCCGGACCACGTGGACCGCAAGAAGCTGTTCAGGGACCTGTTCATCATGGCGTTCGTCGCAGGACTATTCTTCGCACTATTCAGTATGACTCCGGGATTCGGATTCCTACTTTGATTATCTAGGAGGTATGCAACATGCCAGAAAAAGAAACCATCGCCGCATTATTAACACGCGCCAAGGAAGCGCAAGAACACGTTTCGAACTATACGCAGAAAGAGATCGACAAAGTCATCGCCGCCATCGGATGGGAAGTCTACAACGATGAGAACATCCAGAAGCTTGCCGAGCTCGCCGTAAGCGAGACCGGCATGGGCAATGTCGAAGACAAGATCAAAAAGCATAAGAACAAGATCCTCGGTGTGCTTGATGACACCCTCGGCAAACAGTCCGTGGGGCTCATCGAACACGATGTCAAGAACAAGATCCGAAAATACGCGAAACCGGTCGGGGTGATCGGGGCCTTGACACCTGTCACAAACCCCACAGCCACTCCCGGCTCAAACGCGGTATCCATCCTCAAAGGGCGCAACGCCGTGATCTTCGCCCCGCACCCGACCGCGAAGAAAGCCTCGAAGCTCGCCGTCGACATGATGCGCGACGGACTCAGGAAAGTCGGTGCACCGATGGACCTCATCCAGATCATCGAGGAACCTTCCATCGAGAAGACCAATGAGCTCATGGAGAAAGCGGATCTCGTCATGGCCACGGGCGGCGCCGCCATGGTCAAGGCAGCCTATTCATCCGGCACCCCCTCTTACGGGGTCGGACCGGGCAATGCCGTACAGATGATTGCAGAGGATGCGGACATCGAGGACATGGCCAACAAGATCATCCCCTCGAAGGCATTCGACTACGCCACCTCCTGTTCCTCGGAAAATTCCGTGATTGTCCACGAGAGCATCTATGAGGACGTCCTCAAGGCCTACGAGAACCTCGGAGCCTACATGGTCAAAGGCAAGGACCGCAAGACCCTTGAAGAACATATGTGGAAGCTCAACAAGAAAGGGGTCCGTGCGATCAACCCGAAAATCGTCGCGCAAAGCGCAAAGAAGATCGCTTCGGACGCAGGCATCGAGGTGCCTGAGGGCACACGTGTCCTTCTTGTCGAGGGTGACGACGACATCGAGGGGGATTTCTTCAGTCAGGAGAAACTCTCACCTGTCATGGCCGTCTATCGCTACAGCGATTTCGAACAGGGCTATGACCTGTTGAGGCGCATCACCGACAACAACGGCACAGGCCATTCCTGCGGCATCCACACATTCAAGGACCATTATGTGCAAGCACTCGGCGAACGCATGAAAACGAGCCGTGTCATGGTCAACCAGGGACAAGCGCCCGCCAATGGCGGCGCCTTCTTCAACGGCATGCCCTCGACCGTGTCGCTGGGTTGCGGCACATGGGGTGGCAACATCACCACCGAAAACATCCACTACAAACACTTCCTGAACATCACATGGGTCGCTGAATATTTTGAACCGAAGCGCCCACTTGACGCAACGATCTTTTCAATTCTTGAAGAGGAATGAGGCTAAAACATGAAATTGTATGAATACCAGGTCAAGGACCTGTTCGAGAACCACGGCATGCCCGTCCCAAAGCGCGTGCTCACAGAGAATGTCAAAGAACTCGAAGAAGCTCTTCGCACCATCGGCTTCCCCTGTGTGCTGAAGTCGCAGGTTTTAGAAGGAGGGCGCGGCAAGCGCGGCCTCATCCCTTTCGTCAAGGACGAAGAGACCGCCAAAAAAGAAGCCAGGCGTCTCTTTGACGAGGAAGGCATCAAACGTGTCATGGTCGAAGAAGCCGTCGACATCAAAGAAGAGATCTATCTCTCCGTCACCGTCGATGCCGAGGCCGGCACCGCACTCGTCATGGCCTCACGCGAAGGCGGCGTCGAGATCGAGACGCTCGCGAGCGAATCCCCCGAGAAGATCGTGAAAATCAATGTCGACCTCGCTCACGGAATCATGATGCATCAAGCGAACCATCTCGCCTATGAGCTCGGCTTCAACAAGGACGAGGCCAAGCCATTCGTGAAAATGCTCATGAAGCTTTATGGTGTCTATACGGCCATGGACGCCGAACTTGTCGAGATCAATCCGCTTTTCCTCACCAGCGACGGCTCATTCATCGCAGGGGATGGAAAACTCATGATTGACGACAACTCGATGTTCAGGCATGAATCCTACGCCCAGGCTGAAGGTGACTACAAGAGCGAAGCCGAATATGACGCCGCTATCGAAGGCATTCCCTTCATCCAGTTCGATGGCGACATCTCGCTCATGTGCGCTGGCGCGGGACTCACGACCACCGTCTATGACCTGATCAACTACGAAGGCGGCAGTGTCGCGAACTATCTTGAATTCGGCGGTCCGAACTACAAAAAGGCCGTCAAGGCGATGGAAATCTGTCTCAAGGTTCCCTCGGAAGTCATCCTGGTCGTCACGTTCGGCACCATCGCCAGGGCGGACGTCATGGCGGAAGGCATTGTCGATGCGATCAAGCGTCTCAAGCCTGACCGTCCCGTCGTCACTTGCATCCGCGGCACCAATGAGGAAAAGGCGGTAGAGATACTCAAGGACGCCGGACTAGAGCCCATCTTCGACACTGAGGAAGCCGTCAGGAAAGCCGTCAAACTCGCGAAGGAGGGTGCACAATGAGTGTATTCATCGATAAGGACATGAACGTCCTTGTCCAGGGCATCACGGGCAAGGAAGGCAGTTTCTGGACCAAGCACATGGTTGAGCTCGGCACCCGGGTCGTCTGCGGTGTCACTCCAGGTAAAGAAGGGGAGGACATAGACGGCATCCCTGTCTATCATTCCATCATCCGCGCCAAGAGACACCATGACATAGACGCCTCGATGGTCTTCGTGCCACCGCGCCTGGCTAAGGACGCCATATTTGAAGCCCTTGAGGCCGGCATCAAGCGCATTGTCACCATTGCGGATGGCATTCCGCTTCACGAGATGGTGCTCATACGCCGCGAAGCGAAACGTCGTGGCGCACTCGTCGTCGGCGGCAACACCTCCGGTGTCATCACGCCCAAAGAGGCCATGATGGGGATGTTCCCCTATTGGATCGAACGTGTCTACAAACGTGGTTCGATCGGCATCATGACCAGGAGCGGTTCCCTCACCAACGAGGTCACCAGCATGGTCGTGCGCGCAGGCTATGGCGCATCGACATTGCTCGGTGTCGGTGGCGACCCCGTGCCAGGCACCCGGTTCGCGGAAATGCTTCCGTATTACGAGGCTGACCCTGAGACCAAGGCCGTCGTCATCATCGGAGAACTCGGAGGCACGATGGAAGAAGAGGTCGCCGAGACCATCAAGAACGGGGATTTCACCAAACCCCTCGTCGCCTTCCTCGGAGGCCGTACAGCGCCCAAAGGTCAGAAGATGGGCCATGCGGGCGCCATCGTGACCGGTGGAAAGGGCTCGGTGGACGACAAGATCGCCGCCCTTGAGGATGCCGGGGCACTTGTGGCCAAGAGGCCAAGCGAAGTCGGCGCACTTCTCGAACAGCTCGGAGTGGAGAAAGACTAGTATCAAAGGGATAAAGGAGATGTTTGCATGCTATCGAGATCACAACATCAGCTTATCGGGCATCTGAT
>CAZCTR010000003.1:89348-113692 GCA_964501715.1 uncultured Candidatus Izemoplasmatales bacterium
AACATGCGTACGGAGATTGTACACAAGGAGGACCATTCGAGGATCGATCATGCCATCAGCTCGATCGAGTCACTCATCCTGCATTATGAGAACATCCTCGGCATCGGTGTCACACTCAGGAAGTTCCACCACATGAACACACCGAGATACAAGACGCTGATGGACAAGATCTCAGCGATCGGCTATCCCGTTTACTACATGAACAATGTCGCCGCACTCGCGATCGCCTACAAGGTCTTTCAGTCAAATCATAAGGACCTCATGGTCATCAAGTACGGGCCCGGTGTGGGTAGCGCGCTCATCATCAACCACAACCTGATGAACGAAGAAGAGGACAAGGCCTCGGAAATCGGACACAGCACCGTCGATTTCGAGACGAAAACCACCCTCGAAGACACCATCAAATACAGCACCCTCTTCGAAGGGGGGCTAAAAGAGGACGAGGTCCTCGAAGCGTTCAGACATGATCGCCCCGCACTTGAGAAAGTGATCAGGTATCTCGCCTGGAGCATCTACAACGCGCACACGTTCCTATCGATCCAAAACATCATCATCGCGGGTCAGATTTTCTCTGAGGATGCGGTTTTCGATCAACTCAGGGACGCCCTTGATGGATATGAGACGATCAATCAGCCCATCCGGCTACACAGGATCAGCGACTACACCACGAAGAACCTCAAAAAGAGCGCGTTCATCCCTTTTTACTACACATTTGTCAATGTACAAGCATAGATCCTCCTATGTTGGTATAAAAGGCGGACAGGCACTCAGTGTATAAGTTCCGTTTCATACCTGTCCGACCGAAAAAAAGTGACCGTGGCGTCCACGGTCACTTTTTAGTGCTTGAATGTCTTCAAAGCGTCGATGTCCTCTTCATCCAGTGAGAAATCCAGGGCCATGTTCTCATCCATCCGTTCAAGCTTAGCGGTTTTCGGCAGCGGAATCGTCCCCCGTTCAAGCGTATAGCGCAACGCAATCTGTCCTGGGGTCCTTCCGTGTTTTTGAGCGATCGCATTGACAGTTTTGTGCTTGGCGAGGCGACCCTTCGCAAGTGGAGAATAGGCTTCAACGATGATGCCCGTTTCAAAGCAATAGGCAAGCAGCTCCTCCTGGTCGAGTCCGGCGTAGAAGGGGATTTGATTCACGTGGGGAATGATGTCGGTGTGCGCAATCAGGTTTTTTAGTTCCTCGACATTGAAATTCGACACCCCGATGGCCCTGATGCGCCCTTCCTCATAGAGTTTCTCAAACGCCTTCCACACTTCGATGTTCGCGTTTTCGTGATTTGCACCGCCTTCACTGATGGGCGCCGGCGCATGGATGAGATAGAGATCGAGATAATCCAGGTCCAGACGGGCCAAGGTTTTCTCGAAAGCGTCCAGCGCCTCATCATGGCTGTGGATGTCGAACATAAGTTTCGAGGTCACGAAAAGGTCTTCCCTTTTCACGCCGCTTTCCCTGATCGCACGCCCGACACTCAATTCATTGTCGTACATCGCCGCCGTGTCGATGAGTCTGTAGCCTTTGTCAATGGCAGCCTTGAATATCTCCGTTTCCTTCTCCCCTTCGAAAATCCGCCAGGTTCCATATCCGACTTTAGGGATCCTGACACCATTTCTCAATGTGAACGTCTCTTTTGTCAAGCTCATCATATCACCTCATGTTCAGTATACCATGTGTGAGGCGGACCGATAAATGAAAAAAGCCCGTCAACGATTGAAAACCATGCACAATTCTACTACAATAATATTTGAGTGAATACTTTTTTAAGGAGTAAGCCCACATGAAGACAAAATACTGGCAGGACACCGTGATCTATCAGGTCTATCTCAGAAGTTTCAACGATTCCAACAACGACGGCATTGGGGATATCAGAGGCGTCATAGAGAAACTGGATTATCTGAAGGACCTCGGGGCGGAGACCATATGGATCAGTCCGCACTACGATTCGCCCATGGACGACAACGGGTATGACATCCGCCATTTCACCAAGGTGAGCGAAGATTACGGCACCTTGGACGATTTCAAGGAACTGCTCGACAAGGCTCATGAAAGAGGGATGTATGTCATCACGGACCTCGTGCTCAACCATACGAGCGATGAACATCCTTGGTTTGAAGCCGCGAAAGACCCGGACCATCCGGACCACGAGACTTATCATGATTACTATATCTGGAAAAAAGGCAAAAAGGACAAGGATGGCAACACCATCCCGCCGACGCGTTGGAGAAGTTGGTTCGGAGGGTCGGTGTGGACCTATAACGAGCCGACCGACGAATATTACCTCCATCTTTTCAGTGAGAAGATGCCCGACCTCGATTGGCGCAACAAAGCCATGCAGGAAGACCTTAAATCAATTATCCGGTGGTGGATCGGCCTCGGCGTCGACGGGTTCAGAGTCGATGCGGCGAACCACCTCGAGAAGAACTGGGACTTTCCCGACGCGCACCCCGGTTATGAACACTTCTCAAGCCTCCCGAAACATCACGAGTATCTCGAGATGCTCGGACGCGAAATCTTCAAGCCCGCGAATGTGATGACCATCGGGGAATCGGGCGGTGCATCGAGGGAAGAGGCCCTTCAGTACTGCGGGTTCGATTCCGACGAATTCGACATGCTCATCCAGTTCGAACACTGCTGGGCGGACACCGATGAGACAAACGAAGTGACCCCGGGCAAATGGGCCAAGGGCGAGATCGATCTCCCCGCGATCAAGCGCAGTTTCCACAAATGGAATGAAGCGCTCAAGGGCAAGGGGTGGAACGCGATTTATTGGCACAACCACGACCAGCCCCGCATCGTCTCCCATTACGGAAACGACAGTGAGGAGTACTGGGAGCGCAGCGCAAAGATGCTTGCTTACACCCTCTATCTCCTTCCCGGAACCCCGATTGTCTACTATGGCGAGGAGATCGGCATGACGAATGTCGACTATGAACGTCTCGAGGATTTCAAGGATGTCGAGGTGCATACGGAATACAGGAACTTCATGGAACTCGGTGCCTCGCACGAGACCGCGATGCAAGCCCTTCGTGACCGTGCTAGGGACAACGCGAGAAGCCCCATGCAATGGGATGCTTCGCTGCATGCGGGGTTCTCGGATGCGCCCCCCTGGATGCCTGTCAATAAAAACCATGACACCATCAATGTCAATAGACAGCTCAAGGATCCGCGCTCCGTACTGAACACCTACAAGTGGCTGCTGGAACTTCGCAAAGAGGAATCGCTCGCCCACGCCGACCTTACGTTCCATGAGCTTGATGATCCCCAGCTTTTCATGTATGAAGTCACGGGCGATGCCCATGACTATCTCGTCGTCGCCAATTTCAAGGAGCCTCAAACCGCATTCACATTCGATCGTCTGAGTGAATACGACCTGCTCACGACGAATCTTGAAAAGGAGAACCGGACCCGGACGCTCAAGCCGTATGAGGCGAGGATCTATAAAAAAAGAAAATGACATGTTAAGGCGCCCGCACGATTTTCAAGCTGTGCGGGTGTTTTCTTACCCTGATCCATGGCTTGGTGTTATAATGTTACAAGGAGGTGTCGCGATGAGAAGGCTGACCAATGAGATCTATGGTGAATTGAGAACTGTGCTAAAGGGAAAAACACTGGATGTCCTGATCCCGCCCATAGCGTTTGCGGTGTTGCACGGACGCGTCTCCCTTTTGATGTCGGTCGGGACAGCGTCCGTGCTCGCGCTGCTTCTAGGCATCCACAGGTACCGTCAGGGTGCGGTTTTCTATTATGCGCTCGGAGGGTTTGTCGGTGTGCTCATCGCAAGCGGGTTCGCTTTGATCGCGGACAATGCGAGTGATTTCTTCATCCCCGACATCATCGGAAGTGTGCTTTTCATCCTGACGGCACTTCTAAGCCTTTTTTGGAAGCGTCCCCTAGCAGCCTGGGTCAGCCATATTGTAAGAGGCTGGACCAAGGCGTGGTTCTGGCGCGACGATGTCCGCCCGGCCTACAGTGAGGTCACAATCTTTTGGACGGTGATGGTCACCATAAGACTTGCGGTCGAGATATACCTTTACATGTACGCCTCGTCACAAGCTCTTGCCGTTTGGAACGTGGTGCTCGGCGTGCCGGCCACGGTCGCTGTGCTGATCATTACCTACATTTACGGCATGTTCCGCCTTCACAGCTTAAAAGGCCCGGGCATCGATGAATTCGACCGTGGTGACATGCCCCCTTTCAGAGGGCAGAGACGTGGGTTCTAGACACTTGTGCAACCCATTTGGCAGGTGTATAATGAAGATGGGTTCAAAATGATCGCTAACTCTAAAAGCGAGATCCTTTAGAAACGGGGTGGCACCATGACACAGGAATTGATTTATGTGAATGCGTTCGCTGTTTTTGTGCTGCTCATCATCCTCGGGAGTTTCATCAAGAATAGCGATTTGAGAACACCCCTCAGCAAAGCTTTCGCAACGCTCAGCCTGATGACGCTAGCGATTTTGTTGTCGGACACGCTCCATGAAATCGCCGGAAACATGACCGCCTTCCCCGGATGGCTATTCATCGTCCTCTCCACGATCGTTTTCATCCTTCCCCCAGCGATCGCCCTCACCTGGCTCTACCTCACAGGCTTTTTCCTCGAACAGAAGAAACCCGGGTCGCAATGGGTCGTCCTGCTTATGCATCTTCCGCTCGCAGTGGGAACTGTCATTGCCCTCACCAGCCCCTTCACCGGGCTTTATTTCACCACCGGGTCCGGAAACACCTACGCCCGCGGGCCACTTTACATGCTTCACATCGCGATCGTCTACGGGTACTTGCTTGCCGCCTTCATCAACATCATCACATACCGGAGACTGGTGCGCAGGGACCATTATTACTCCCTTCTCTTCTTCGCGGTGCCACCCGGTGTCGTCGGCTTCATCCAGGCCTTCTTTGAAAGCGCACCGTTCACATGGGCGGCGCTTGTCCTCTCGCTTTTGATGGTGTATCTGTTTGTCCTCGCCAATCAGGCGAACACGGACTACCTGACACGCCTTTTCAACCGCCGGGAATATGAAAAGAAATTGCGTACCTACATGAAGGCGACCGTCAAGCACAGGCGTTTCGGTGTCGCGCTTCTGGATCTGGACGGATTCAAGGACATCAACGATGTCTATGGTCATGGTGTCGGAGATGACGCCCTCAGGACTATGGCGAAAGCCCTCAGGGCGACATTCGATAAGCCCACGGATACCATCGCCCGTGTGGGTGGCGATGAATTCACCGTGATATCCTTGCTTGATGAGGACAAGTCCGCCGAGGTCATGAGGGCCCGCATCGACACCACACTGAAGGCATTGAACAGAAAAGCCGTTTTCCCGTTTGAATTGAAAGCGAGTGTGAGCGTGCTTGAATATGACAAGGACAAGACGCCTGATTTCGATCAGTTTTTGAGGCTTCTCGATGACAAACTCTATCTTCACAAAGACGAAAAACGGAGGGTATGACATGGTATATGCGAAAATACTGGCGTGGCTCGCCTTCATCGCGATGAGTCTCGCGCTCGGCAACGGCTTTTTGAACGGGTCGTTTTTCGAGGACGGCTCTGAGCTTCTCGCGAATCCCTGGGGCATTGTGTCCGTGGTGGACCTTTATGCGGGGTTCACACTATTCGCGATCTGGATCGCGTACCGTGAGTCAAGGGTCCAAAACGCGGTGCTATGGATTGTCGCGCTCATGATTCTCGGATTCTTCATAGGCGCCGTCTATGTCCTATACGCGCTTTACACATCGGAAGATGATTTCCAAAAGGCTCTGCTTGGTGATAAAACGCCTGTAAGCTGACAAAATTCAGAACAAATGATAGACTGGAAAGGAATTGGAGTGATGCATATGAGCCAAAAAGGTCTGTTCATTCTGAGTCATGACAACGAGGACCTTGAAGCGCTTGGCACCCGGGCGCTTTTGGTGCGCGCAGGCTTCGACATGACTGCGGGCACATTCGAGGACACCTTGGACTTAAAGCTCGCTCACGGCACGAAAGTGAAGGCGGATGCGCGCATTCAGGAACTTGACACGGACGCCTATGACTTTATTGTCATTCCCGGAGGCAAGTACGTCAAGAACACCGTTGATGACGATCAAGACATCAAGGCGATCTCAAGACGGTTTTATGACCAGGGAAAACTAGTTGCGGCGATTTGCGCCGGACCTCGCTTCCTCGGTCAGGCGGGCATTCTTGAAAACAGAAGCTATACTGCCTTCACAGGGGCGGAGATCGACATGCCCAATGCGACCTTGAAGCGTGATGAAAAAGCCCTCCGTGATGGGAACATCATCACCGGAAGAGGGGCTGGTGCGGTCTACGAGTTCGCTTATGAGATCGTGCGTTATTTCAAGGGCGACGAAGCGGCTGACAAGCTGCTTAACACCATACTTTATTGAAGGAGTTTCCATGAAAGGGACACAAAGAAAAGACATCTTTGCAGGCTTGCATGTTCAAGTCGTCAGGAAACAGGACCAAAGAAGCGGCGCACTGAGTGAAGGAATTGTCGAAACGATCCTCACGAACGCCAAAACCCATCCGCACGGCATCAAGGTAAGGCTCGAGGATGGTACAGTGGGTCGCGTCAAGAAAATCATCGAATAGGCTTGACTACACCAGAGCGCAGTGGTATAGTGATTATAACACTATGAGTGGAAGAAGTAGACGGACGCGTTCATGAAGAGACTTCGTGGTTGGTGAGAACGAAGGGACAAACCGTTGAAATGGATTCACGAGTGCCTTCCTGAAAAGAGTAAGGAAAGCCGCCAGCCTCCGTTAAAGGGCAGGGATATGATGGTATCCTGAGGACTTTCTTTAGTCAAACATGAGGTGGCACCGCGATTGTATCGCCCTCTATGCGCTTATGCGCATGGAGGGCTTTTTTCATTAAAGGAGGGATTCTTCATGACATGAAAGCTTCATGACACCCCAGGCAACGAAATAAAATACGAAGGAGAATCCCCTATGAACGACACCACCATGCATGAATACGGACCATTCGGAGGACAGTATGTCCCCGAACCATTGAGACCGGCACTTGAAGAAGTGAAGCACGCATTTGAGACATACAAGGATGACACGGATTTCAACAAACGCTTGAATGAGGCCTTCAAACACTATGTAGGAAGGGAGAGTCCGCTTTATTTCGCCGAGCGTCTCACCGAACTCACAGGCGGGGCCAAACTTTATTTCAAACGTGAGGATTTGAACCACACGGGGGCCCATAAGATCAACAACACCATAGGCCAGATCCTGCTTGCGAAGATGATGGGAAAGAAGCGCATCATCGCTGAGACTGGCGCCGGGCAGCACGGTGTCGCCACGGCGACCGCGTCTGCGCTTCACGGCCTCGAATGCATCATCTATCAAGGTGAGGAGGACATGAGAAGGCAGAAACTTAACGTCTTCAGGATGCGCCTTCTCGGGGCGAAGGTCGTGCCCGTCAAAACGGGCCGCCGCACGCTCAAAGACGCCGTCGATGCGGCCATCGGCGATTGGATGGAGCATCTTGATGACACCTATTATCTGCTGGGAAGCGCCGTGGGCCCAGCTCCTTTCCCCCAGATGGTGCGCCATTTCCAATCCGTGATTGGTGTGGAGGCAAGAAGACAGTTTCTCAAACGCGAAAGACAATTGCCTGACGCGTTGGTCGCCTGTGTCGGTGGTGGCAGCAATGCCATCGGCCTTTTCAGCGGCTTCTTGGAGGACGAGGTCGAGCTCTACGGGGTCGAGGCGGCCGGAAAAGGTCTCTCGACGCACGAACACGCTGCGACCATGACTAAAGGCCATACCGGCATCATTCACGGGATGAGGACACGCGGTCTATTTGAAACGGACGGGGAGATCTCTCCAGTGCATTCGATCTCCGCGGGCCTCGATTATCCGGGCGTCGGACCCGAACATGCCTATTTGCAACAGACCGGACGAGTGAGATACGAGAGTGTCACGGACAAAGAAGCCGTGCAGGCCTTCAAGACGATGAGTGGTACTGAAGGCATCATTCCGGCCCTCGAGAGTGCTCACGCTATCGCTTATGCGCTCAAACTCGCAGCGGGCATGTCCAAAGACAAAAGTGTCCTCGTGAATCTCTCGGGGCGGGGGGACAAGGACGTCGAGGCTGTATTTGAACTGGAAAACGATGAATGATTGTGCGAATCCCCATATGCGCCTTGCATTCGGGGGCCTGATGTGTTAAAGTTACATTAATAAAAAAGAGGTGGATCCTCATGCGCTCAAGTTCAAGCAAACTTTATTATCACCCCTATCTTTAAAAGAGGACTGCGGACAACGCAATCCTTTTAAGTCGGGGGCGCGCATACAGGATACCAGGCATCTTATGGCTCGCCCATAGGATGCTTTTTTTTTACAAATTGCGAAGGAGCTGAAAAATATGATTGTCAAAATGCGGCTAGGCGCCACACAGGAAGAACTGAATTCCGTCAGGGGATTCTTGGAGAAAAAAGGGTTTGAAATCAGGGACGTGAGCAGTGAGAAGGTGTGGATTTTCGGCATCATCGGAGATACATCCGTGCTGGACCCGGCCGATCTCAGGGTGTTTGATGGTGTGGAGGATGTCATCCGCGTCCAAAGTCCGTTCAAACAGGTGAGCCGTGATTTCAAATCATCGGACACGGTGATCCGGGTGAAGGAAGGCATTGAAATCGGAGGGACCACACCTGCGCTTATCGCAGGGCCGTGTTCTGTCGAATCAAGAGAACAGCTTTCCATTATCGCGGGCCATCTGTTCAAGCAGGGCGTCAGGATCTTGAGAGGCGGAGCCTACAAACCCCGCACGTCACCATACACATTCCAGGGACTCGGACTGGACGGGCTCAGAATCATGAGGGAAGTCGCCGACGAACATGGCATGGCGGTGATCAGCGAGATCCCAAGCGCGGATCTGCTTGATACGTTCGAGCAGCATGTGGACATCATTCAAGTCGGCGCGCGCAACATGCAGAATTTCCACCTCCTTAAGGCCCTGGGCAGGTCGAAAAAGCCGATCATGCTGAAACGCGGTCTGTCCTCGACCATCGAGGAGTGGCTCATGAGTGCGGAATACATTGTCTCATCGGGCAATGAATCAGTCATACTGTGTGAAAGAGGCATCCGGACCTTCGAGACCTATACCCGCAACACACTCGACCTTTCCGCCGTCCTTGCCGCGCAGGCCTTGACCCATCTACCTGTCGTCGTCGACCCTTCCCATGCGGCCGGACGGTGGCGCATGGTCGAAAAACTGTCCAAGGCCGCTTTCAGCGTCGAAGCGGACGGTATCATGGTCGAAGTCCATCACAATCCTGAAGAGGCCTTGAGTGACGGGGCTCAATCACTCAAGCTCGACACCTTCGATACGATGATGGATGGCCTCCGAAGACTGAGCGACGCCCTGGGACGTCCCCTGAAATGACTGTAGGCATCATAGGGCTCGGGCTGATCGGTGCCTCCTACGCCTCTGCGCTGAAGTCCGCAGGTCACACCGTATATGGCCATGACAGGCAAGAGGATGTCATGAGAAAGGCTACGCGGGAAGGTCTCATCGACGGGGATTTCTTCAAACACGTGAAAGATTGTGACATCGTGGTGCTCGCGCTGCTTCCGGAGGCCTGTTCAGACTTCGCCAAGACCCATGCCCATCTTTTTGTGCCCGGACAACTTCTGACGGATGTGGCGGGAGTCAAGACTTCCATGATGCGTGAGATGGAATCCTTTCTGCCCGAGGGTGTCGCGTATCTGTCGCACCATCCGATGGCTGGAAGGCCGGAAGGGGGCTATGACCATCACGATCGCCACCTGTTCGAAGGGGCGAGCGCGATTGTTGTTGAAAGTAGAAAAAGCGAGTCTGAAAGTTTTGTTTATCTCACAAAGCTGTTAGAGACCATCGGGATAAGGGACAGTGTCACCATGGATGCCCCTTCACATGACAGATGGATCGCCCACACCTCACAGCTCACACATTTGATATCCTCCGCGCTCGTTCTGAGTGGAAAGAAGGATTTGCCGCTTGAAGCCGGAGGAAACTCCTATCGCGATCTGACCCGTATCGCGGATATAGACGCGTCGCTTTGGACCCCTCTTTTCATGGAAAACAAGACGGCCCTCGTCGATACGCTAAAAGCATTCCAAAAAACGCTTGAGTCATTTGAACATTCGCTTGAAAACGGTGATTCGGACACGCTTCACACCCTTTTAAAACGCACACGTGAAATCTGGCGCAAACAGCGCAGTTCATAAAAAACTTTCCTAGTGAAAGTTTTTTTATAAAAACCTTGAAAGCAATTGAGATGAATCGCCTGACGTTGTATGATGGAAGTAAAGAAATAAGTGAGGTGACTCTTATGGGTCGGATGCGCAGTTCTTCGCCCTTCAACAAGCTAACATAAAACGCATGCTCGCATACCATTCCATCTCCCAGATGGGCTATATCCTCCTTGGCATCGGAGTCGCCTTCTATCTCGGCAGTGAGGGGGCGATGGGCTATACGGGCGCCCTTTATCACATCATCAACCATGCCCTCTTCAAATCCTTGCTCTTCATGGTCGCAGGGGTGGTCTTCCTCTATACACGGGAATCGGACATGTACAAGCTAGGAGGGCTTTGGCGCAAGATGCCGCTCACCTTCGCGGTCGCCCTCATCGCTTCACTTGGCATAAGCGGCATTCCCCTTTTCAACGGATTCGCTTCGAAAGCCATCCTCCATCACGGAATCGTCGAAGCCTATGAGTACGGCCATTGGTCCTTCAGATACGCTGAATGGCTATTCATTCTTGTGAGCATCGGGACAGCGACCTCCTTCATCAAACTCATGTACTTTGTGTTCTTGAGGAAACCAGACACCCCTGTCGAGGCGATCTACAAGACGGGATACCGTTCATTGCACATGCCCATGATCGTGATTGCCACAGTCATCGTCCTGATCGGTCTTTTCCCCTCTTTCCTCGTCGACAGGCTTTTCATACCCTCCATGGGTTCAATCGCCTACGACAGTCAGTTCATCGACACTTACATCCGTCCCTTGGAGTTTTTCGTGTTGAGTGAATTCACGAACACATTGATCGTGGTCCTAGGTGGGGCGCTGCTATTCTTCTATGGCAGCAGGCACAACCTTTTCCATCTTCACCTTCCGCCCTGGTTGCGCCTCGAATACATTCTATTCTACCCCCTCAACAAGGCCATGCGGAAGGCTTGCGGACGCATGGGTGACAAATGCAACATCGATTACGCCACCATGAACAGACTCGAAGTGCGCCAGGATCATGACATCGGGCTGATCGAACGGTTCATCATCCTCACGGACGTCATGAACAGACGGTATGAGAAGACCATCATCAGAAGCGACGCGCTGATCTATTCTGTGGTGCTGATGACCATTCTTTTGATAATGCTCGTCTTCAGGTTCATCTAAAAGGGTGCCATCATAAAGGTCGAAGACTATCCGCATGACGCCTTACAGCAAAGAAGTGTTGAATGAAACGCAATGCACACATCATTGGGTTTCATGGTATAATGCGAGGCGTTTGAAAGAGGTGCATCATGGAAAATCAGAAGACCTCGCTGTTTAAACTCAGCTGGCCGATCTACATAGAACTTCTTTTCATCATGTTTCTGGGTGTGGCGGATACGCTCATGCTCAGTCAATATAGCGACCTTTCGGTCGCAACTGTCGGAAACGCCCAACGCGTTTCGGGCCTTTTTATCGTCATCCTCAATGTCGCCGCTTTCGGTGTAGGTGTCGTGGTAAGCCAATATCTCGGCGCACAGGACGAATCTCAGGCGAAAAAGGCGATGAAGACCGGTCTTTTTGGCAATGTGCTTGTCGCACTTTTGCTCATATTCCTCATCCAGATGTTCGGTGCGGTCATTTTCCGGGTGATCAACACGGACCCGGAGATTTTTGACATGTCGCTTTTCTATCTGAGGGTGGTTTCACTCGGATTTTTGTTCATCGCCGTCACGCAGGCCGCCGGTTCGGGGTTCAAGGCTTTCGGAAGACCGAAGGTCGTCATGTATATCGTCGCAGCGATGAACCTATTCAATGTGCTGTTCAACTTCCTTTTGATCTTCGGTGTGGGCCCTTTTCCCGAACTTGGGGTCAGAGGTGCCGCCTATGCGACGTTCGCGAGCAAGGGCTTCGCTTTTGCGCTCACACTTTTCTTCCTCTGGAGATATCTTAGAATCCAGCCGTTCTTCTTAAGGTTCGCACCACTTCGCACCTACTATGTCAAAATCATGAAAATCGGCCTTCCGGGTGCGGGCGAGCATTTCGTCTATCAGTTCAGTCAGGTCGTGTTGCTCGGATTCCTCAACACCATCGGCACCCTAGCGCTCACGACTCAGGTGTATGTCCATAACATGATGATGCCGGTGATGATTTTCTCCCTGGCGGTCGCTCAGGGCAATCAGGTCATTGTAGGGTGGCGCGTAGGCGCAAAAGCTTATGATGAGGCGCATACACGGACGTTGAAAACGGTGAGGACCGCCTTCATCTTCGTCGTCATCGCCTCGACGACGATGTATTTGAACTCCGAAAGGCTGCTCGGGATATTCACCGACAGCCCTGAGATCATCTCCATGGGACGGCGCGCGCTACTGATCGGCATATTCCTCGAGATGGGAAGGATGACGAATCTCGTGGTCATTCAGGCTTTGAGGGCCTCTGGGGATGTCATCTACCCGGTGGTGATCGCCATGTTCAGCATGCTGACGGTGATGATCGGTTTTTCCTATCTCTTCGGTCTCAGGCTGGAGTTCGGCCTTGCGGGTATCTTCATCGGCCTCGCAACTGATGAGATCCTGAGAGGAATCCTCGTGCTTTACAGATGGCTGAGAGGCACATGGCGTGGAAAACGTGTCGTATCATGAGAAAACATCCGCCTGAAGTGCTTTTTTTCCACGTGCCCACTGAACTTCAAAGAGTCGATACATTTGAACAAAGGGATTCCAGGTGTTATAATTATTTTGAACATAAACCAATTTATGGAGGGATTGCATGGCAACTGATCAATACCATGAACCGATTGAACTACTGGATGAGAAAACCCGCAACATCACGCGGATCCTCAAGAGCATCATGGAAGAATTCGAAGCGGTGGATTGGTACAACCAACGCATGAATGCGACCACCGACGAGGCATTGCGTGACATCCTCAAACACAACCGGGATGAAGAACTCGAACACGCTGTCATGGGCATCGAATGGCTTCGCAGGCAACTGCCCGAACTCGATGCGGAACTGAGGGAGAACCTCTTCACTGAAGGCCCGATCGGCCATCATGATGAAGAAGGGGAAGAAGACGCGCCCAGTGGCAACAAAAGTCTCAACATCGGCAAGCTAAAACGCTAAGGAGGGGATTGCATGGATTTGCTTAAACAAGGAATGGCACCGATCCCGACAGAAGGTTGGGAAGAGATCAACGACCGCGCCAGGGAAGTCATCGTCTCACAACTGACCGCTCGGAGTGTCCTGAATGTCGAAGGACCGAAGGGACTAAGCGCCAACAGCATCACCCAAGGACGTCTGAACCCTCTTGTAAAAGCTGAAAAAGGCGAGGTACGCGCCAGCCTCTATGATGTGGTCCCACTCATGGAGACACGGGTCAGCTTCGAACTCTCCCGCTGGGAACTCGACAACATCCTTCGTGGTGAGAAAGACGCGGAACTCGACAATCTCGAAGCCGCGGCTGAAAAACTCGCGCTTTTCGAGGAGGACACCATCTATAACGGCAACAAGGCCGCCGGCATCAAGGGTCTTGATGAAGTCGCAGGTACACGCATCAAGCTCGGCACCGACCCGAATGACATCATGAAAGCCGTGAGCGAAGCGGTATGCGCCCTCAAGGACGCGTATACGGAAAAACCTTACGACATGATTGTATCTGATGAAGTCTTGAAACGCCTCAATCAGATGTATCAGGGTGGCCTTCTGCGCAAGAACGTCGAAGCTGTCACAGGCGGCGCCATCATCCGCTCCAAAGCGGTCAAGGGCGGTTTCCTGGTCCCTAGGGATCATGAGGATCTCGAGTTGACCATCGGCCAGGATTACAGCGTGGGTTATGAAGCTCATGACACCAAGAATGTCCAGCTTTTCGTCATGAACAGTTTCACCTTCAGAGTGCTTGATGAGGACATTGTGGTCGCTTTTGACACCAAATGACCAAAGACTCCCTCGGGAGTCTTTTTTTCTTGCGCGTAGAAGCATTGCGTTTTATAATAGTGGTGAATAGAAGGGAGGGCTCACATGGTAAAAGATGTTCATGGTGTCACGGTTGAATGCGTCAAAGGGGACATCACCGCCCAAGAGGGTTTCGATGCGGTCGTGAACGCCGCAAACGCTCAACTTAAACCTGGAGGTGGCGTCGCCGGGGCTTTGCACAATGCAGCTGGCGAAGCGCTCGAGAAAGCGTGCGAACCCCTCGCTCCCATCGAGCCCACCGAAGCGGTCGTGACCGATGCGTTCAATCTCCCCAACGACTATGTCATTCACAGTCTCAGCCCCGTGTACGGGGTGAACAAGCCGGAGGATATCCTGCTTCGGAAGGCTTATGAACGCATTCTGAATAAAGCAGAAGAGAAAGGGGTCGAGTCCTTGGCACTGCCCGCGCTCTCCACCGGCGCTTTTAACTATCCGATGGAGGAAGCCGCGGATGTGGCTATAAAGGCCATACACGACATGGCCTCAAACCTTTCACACGTGACGCACATACGGTTCGTACTTTATGATGATGCGGCGCTCAGGGTTCATGAGCATGCCTGTGAGCGCATCATAGGCTAAAAGCACTTCATGGTTCAAAGACGTGAAGGGTTTCAGAGAGAGCATAATGTATTGAGTCACAAACCATTTTATGATATATTATATATATAATCCATAAGGCGTCCAAGACGCAAACACCTTCGAATACCACCAAATATTGGGCGCGGTATTCGAAGTTTGTTTATATTAAGAAAATAATAGGAGGTTGTGAACATGAAAAAGCTTTTTGCAGCTATTGTCACCCTCATCATGGCTTTTACCCTTGCCGCATGTGGCGAGCAAGTGGATGATCAGTTTGTCGACATCACCCTGGAAAGTGATCTTGCCGAGGCCGAACTTTCAAGGACCCCGGAAGAAGCCACTGAGGGCATGGATGTCACTGTCACAGCAAGCGAAGTCGATGGCTATGATTTCGTGCGCTGGATTGACGCGGACACACAGGATGAGCTTTCCACTGAAAGGACCTTCACTTTCGTAGTGGAGGGGCCAATCACTTTGGAAGCGGTCTATGAGGAAACCGCCGACCCTGGCAATGGGGATGAAGAGACCTATTCCGTCAATGTCACAAGTGATCTGGAAGCTGCGACCTTGAGCCTCTCTCAGGACGGCCCTTTCGACGAGGGGGAGGAGATCACCGTCGAAGCTTCGGAGGTTGACACCTACAATTTCGTCCGCTGGGTCGATGCGGATACCGATGCTGAACTTTCCACTGACCGCACCTACACATTCAACGTGGATCAGGATTTGACGCTGAAAGCGGTCTATGAGGATGCCCTCACAGAGAACGAGAGAACGGCTCAGACCATTGTGGACGGAGCATCTGAGGACACCGCCTATCTCGATACCGTGATGGAGGATTTCGATCCGGATGAAGGCATGACGATGACCATGCACATGGCGATTGAGGAATATGACCCCGAGACCGAAGAGGTCACGGTCTATGACATCACAATCGAACTCGCCACAGAGACCGTAGGCGAGACCCGGATGACGAAACTGAGCGTACATATGGATATGCCCGACATGCCCGAGCCTCTGGCCATGACCATGTTCATGGAAGAGGATGAGGATACCATGACGCTTACCATGGATGCCGGCATGATCCTGGACATGTTCGAAAATGAGGAAGAGATCGATATGAGGACTCTCCTTGATATGGACAGCGATTATGTCTATCTGAGTGTCCCGAAGGATCTGGAAGGCACAGAGCAGGAAATCGTCTATGAACAACTGATGGAGGCTATCCTCGTTCAGATGTTCGGTCCGGACCATGATGAATCGGATCTTCCTGAATTCGATGAGTCCATGATGGAAACCCTTTTTGAGCACATGGACGACCTTAAAGACCTTCTGAATTTCTCCCAGATCTCCACATACGACGAGGTTGACCTCGTCATGGAACGTGATGGTCATCTGGCCATCGGCACCCTTTCGATCGGTGGAGCCGCTTTGAGAGCTTACGCGGAGGATCTGTTCGAACAGGTCTACACCACGCTGGAGATGCTGGATGAGGAAGATGAACTGATGCCTTACGAGGACATCATAACCACCCAGGATTACAACATGATCATGGGTGCCATAGGCATGATTCCGGAGATGACCATGACCATGGAATATGATGCGGAAAATGAAGTCATGCACATGGACATGGATGTCTACACCTTGTTGAATTTCTTCATGGAGGACGACCCCGAGTTTGAAAATGTAGAGGACATCACGATGGAGATGACCATGGAGAAAGGCACCACCATCGCGGATGATTTGTCCGACGCTGTGAATCTTGAAGTCATCGCGAAGGAAATCATTCAGGCCTTCACCGTCGTTGAATCGGCCGAGTATCTAGGTGGAATCGCCGAGGATGGGGACATCCCTGAAGGTACCCACACGCTCAATGAGCTTGCAGGAATGGGCCACCCGTTCTACATGCCATTCATCGATTTGGAAGAAAGCGTCGTCACCGTTGACCTTAGCGGTGAAGAACCTCTTTACAGCCTGACTCTCCATTATACACATAACCAGGAACCGGTATTTGCCGACACCACCGTGACCATTCAGGACATCGGCGCGGTTCTTGAAGAAGAGCCGACGGACCGTCAGGACATGCTCGATATCCTCGCCCTTGTGGATGATGAGAACTTCGAGCTTTATCCGGTCCTTGCTGAAATCATGCAAGCTGTCATTGAGGAGGCCGAAGAAGAATGGTCCAACCCGCTTCCAGAAGAGGATGAAATCTACATTGAGGAACCAGGACTTTTCGACCGTTATCCAGGCTCAATCGTTTACTATCATGAACTGGATGGCGACTCGGAATTCTTCCTTTTCGCTGCAGAGGCGCAGCCTGTAGAGGTTCGTGACCACTTCGTCTCATCCCTCGACACGGATGACTGGGTGAAAAATGACGAGCATGAACCAGCTGACGAAGAAATCGCCTATGAACTTGAGTTCTATAATACCGTCGAGGATCATGCCTTGCATGTAATGATCCATACGAGCAGCATGTATGATGATGCCATCGATTATCATGTGTCACTTCATGACATGTCCACAGATTGAGACCACATAATCCACACAAGAGCCCTGTCAATATTCACAGGGCTCTTTTTTTATGGTATGTTTGGTGTAAGTCTTCTATCACAAGCGGACCCATGATATAATGCGATTGCACATATTGCCCGGAAAGGATGTTTCTATGGACTTGGCCCTATTCGTTCTCGGAGGCGTGATCCTCCTTGTCGTTTCAATCATCATCATGAACAGGATGTTGAAACCGAACCCCTCGAAAGTGTTTTTCATGCCGGTGGTGCTGCTTGCTCTAGCCCTCACCGCTTTTTCGATGACCGTATCTCTCGGGGAGAGCCCTTTTGCGCTCTATACGATGTATGCCTCTTTCATATTCTATCAAGTGAGTCTGATCGACTTCATCGTCGCTTACGTGAAATACCGTCGCGAACGCGACAACAAGCCCAAGCGCTGGTGAGAAACCCGTGTCACCTCAGACTCGCATTATGCCCCCATATACAAAATTATTTCTAATGAAAAACCTCCATCTGGAGGTTTTTCAATTGCAAAGCAATTTATTGAAACATCATGAGCGATGAAGAGACTGTGGTATGTTACAATGAAATGCTAAAGAAAGTTGGGTGAAATCATGAAAAAGACTTTCCGGGAACGCTTCGAGCAGCATTCCATTCTCTATGTCACAAGCGTGCTTGTCGCCGCGAATCTCTTCATTTTCGTCGTGCTTTTTCTGATGGAGCGCCTGCTCAGGGGGGATTTTGTCATCTCGGGTGCCCTGACGCTCGCGCTTCTCATCATGCTCAGTGTGCCATACTGGCGTTATAAGCGGCAAGGACGTAAGATCCGCCGGCTTTCCGACATGATACGGGACGATCTGTTCCTCATGAGCTTTTCGCTTTCATTCATCACGGTCGGCCTGCTCGTCCTGATCGCCATGATCGTTTTGAACATGCAAGGCATGGATCTGTGACACACAAACAAAACACGGCAAAAGCCGTGTTTTTTCATGACTACCACCTTCCAGGACCATATTCACTTGGTGAACTTTGATTCCATTGTCTCATGGAGGTCTTGAAGCAAAAAGCGCGGATGTGTCGCATTTTTGGAAAGAGTTTTACAAGACTTTCCAAATGACGGACTTCATGGCATAATGGATTTAGTCAATGATTTGGAGTGTAGAGTATGCATAAAGAAGCGCACATCGCAGGCATCGCCTTTTCCATCATCTTCGGATTCACGTTCATGTTTTCAAAAACGGCTCTTGATTATGTCACTCCGATCGGCTTGATCGCTTACCGGTTTATCACCGCGTTCATTGTTTTCGAGCTTTTGCGCCAGTTCAAGGTGATTACAGTCCGTTTCGAACGCGCCCATATGAAGGATCTGCTCATGGTCGCGTTTTATCAGCCCGTCCTGTATTTCCTTCTGGAGACGTTCGGGCTCAATCTGACCACGAGCGCTGAAGCGGGGCTGATGATCGCCCTCATTCCCATATTCACAACCATACTAGGCGTCCTTGTGCTCAAAGAGAAGCCAAAGTGGCTCCAGCTTCCCTTCATCCTCATGAGTGTCGGAGGCATCGTCCTCATCCAGCTCTTCAAGATGGGAAGCGGGTTCGACATGGCTTTACTTGGGTTCTTGCTGCTATTCGGGGCGGTCGTGTCCGCGGCCCTTTACAACATCGCTTCAAGAAAGGCCTCACTTCATATGAGACCGCATGAGATCACCTATTTCATGATGCTTGTGGGAGCGATTGTCTTCAATGTGATCTATTTCATCCAACTGCTTGTGGGGGAGGGGATCGGCACTTATGTGACGAATCTTCATCATATCGAACTGTTGCTTCCGATACTCTATCTCGGAACCATAGCTTCACTGGGCGGTTTCTTTCTTGTCAACTATGCCCTCAGCCGCCTCGAGGCTCATGTCATTAGCGTCTACGCCAATTTCGCGACCATTGTCGCCGTGAGTGCGGGGGCGGTATTCTTGAATGAGGCACTCGAATTCTACCACTACCTCGGCGGCGCGATGATCATCATCGGCGTCTATGGCACTGTACGCCTCAACAATGGCAGGACACGGCGTGCCAAGACGCTTTTCAGCCGTCAGAAATAAAATTGGAAAGGAGACTTTCATGGAACCACTTCACAAGGACGACAAGAAAATCGAACAACTGAATGCGTTCATGCATGCGCTTGTGAAAGCGGAGTCAAGCGAAAAAAAGCGCGAGGTCTATGAGGCCTACAAGGATACCGTGAAGGACATCCGTCCAATCGACCTCTTTTATGTCGATATGTACAAAGAGCAATCCGGTCTCTCCGAGAAAACCATCAAGGCGACCGCCGACAAATTCGTCAACACCTTCAAAGAAGGCCTTGAACGCAGCGAGGTCACAGACCATCCCCATCCGTTCTTCGACGCTTTGCTGAGTGACAACGCCGCCATCAAGGAACACTTGACAAATTTGAAGGGCCTTTTCAAAGGCGATGGTCTGAAAGACCATATCAAAGAGATCACCAAGGGATTCGAATCGTTACTCAAACTCGAACGGAAATTCCAAGTCAAGGAAAACATTCTTTTTCCACGTTTGGAGGAGTCCGCCCCATCGACCATGCCGATCAAAGTCATGTGGTCTTTACATGATGACGCCCGCACTTTGCTCAAGAACCTCCTTGAAGAGCTCAAGAAAGAGGACGCGGACATCAAATCCCTTAAGCGCATGATAGGGGATTATTACTATTTGGTCTATGGCATCATCCAAAAAGAACAGCTCATCCTATTGCCCGTCGCTGTGAAACTTTTGAGGGAAAAGACTATGGATGCGATGTATGAGGAAGTGTTCGACTACGGCTTCGTCTTTGTCGAGAGGACGCCGCCCGAGATCGGGAAAAAGACCGGGACTGAAAGGTTTGAGGATGGCGTGTTCTCATCGCATACGGGAAGCTTGACCTTCAAGCAGATAGAGTTGCTCTTTTCCCATCTCCCCCTCGATCTCACCTATGTCGACAAGCACGACCGTGTCCGCTACTTCAATGACCGAAGAGAACGGCATTTCCCCCGTAGTCCGTCCATCATAGGAAGGCTTGTCGAGCATTGCCATCCTCCGAAAAGCGTGGACACAGTCAACCGTATCGTCGAGGCTTTCAAGAGCGGGGAGAAGAACACCGCTGATTTCTGGATAGAGTTCAAGGGTTCATTCCTTTATATCCGGTATTTTGCGGTACGGGATGAAACCGGTGCGTATGAGGGTGTTTTGGAAGTCTCGCAGGATGTGAGTGAAATCAGAGGGCTAAAAGGGCAGAAACGCCTGCTTGATTGGGACTGACAAACCCAGTCTTGAAATGACGTCACGGAATGGTGTTAAAATCCATGCCGCAACGTATGAGCCGTGCCGCTTCTAAGGAGACGCCCCTCAAGTTGTCTTCAAAGTTCTCATCAGTACCGGCCCCATCATCTGGGTCGTGACATTTCATGGTGCCAAGCATGGCGTCGAAAGGGAATGCGCCCCGGAGCTTGAATGGCACATCGACAATGCCGGCGATGGCGACAACCGGTTTCCCCATGGCCCTCGCTTTGATGGCCAACTCGTAGGGTGCCTTGCCTGATAGTGTCTGCCGGTCGATTTTTCCTTCGCCGGTCACGACAAGGTCGGCCTTTCCGATGATTTCATCCATACCGCAGATCTCGCTGATGACGTCGAATCCGTTCCTCAGTTCCGCCCCGAGGAACATCCGCATACCGGCTCCTATGCCGCCCGCCGCTCCGTCGCGAGGGAGGTTTTCCGCCGCGCCTGCATGTTTTGCGGAGACCGCGCTGAAATGCCTGAGCCCTTGGTCAAGTGTTTTCGTGATGTGCGTGTCCGCCCCTTTTTGCGGGGCGAACACATAAGCCGCACCATTTTCTCCGAAGAGCGGGTTTTTCACATCACAAGCGATGACGAAATGTGTTTTTTCAAGGGCTTCATGACGGGTTGTACCATCGATTTCACTGACTTTTTCCATGGCTTCTCCACTTGCTGATAGCAGGGTGCCCCGCGCATCGTAGAAACGGTAGCCAAGAGCGCTGAGAAGTCCCATGCCCATGTCGTTCGTCGCGCTTCCCCCGATGCCCACGATGAATGACCGTATGCCCCTTTCGAGCGCATCGACTATGAGTGTGCCGACCCCATGGGTGGATGCCTTGAGAGGATTCGCCTCATCATGCTTAAGGCGCATCATCCCGGCGGCTTCGGCCATTTCGATGACTGCGGTATAATCGTCTATGATTCCGTATCTCGCTTTGATTTTTCTGCCGAGAGGGTCGGATGTCTCCACTTCAATGGTCCGACCGCGCCGGTTATTAACAAGGGTGTCAAGGGTGCCTTCGCCACCGTCGGCTATGGCAAGCGTCTCCGTCGAAGTGTTGAGTTGTTCCTTGAAAGCCTTGGAGGCTATGCTTGCGGCCTCTTCGGATGTGAAAACCCCTTTGAAACTGTCGAATGCGAATAGTGTATGCATGGAAGTCACCTCTTTGGTCCATTATATCAGAACTTTCCTTGCAGGTGTCCTGTCATTTAATGGGACGCATGCATATAACATAATATAACATAACGGGAGTGATTGGATGGCGTTGAGCCCCTCAACAAGAAAGACACTGCTCAGGATGCAAAAAAGTGAAATCACCGAACATTGCATCTACCGGTCGATTGCGAAAAGGACAAAGGATCCCCACAACAAGGAAGTCATAGAGTCCATCGCCAAAGAAGAGAAAGACCATTATGACACATGGGCCGGCTACACCGGTGTAAGGATGCGCCCCAACCACCTTAAAGTGATCCTTTTCAGGCTGATGAATGTGCTTTTCGGCATCACTTTCGTCCTCAAATACATGGAGAGGGGCGAAATGTTCGCGCAAAAGACATACCGTGACATCAAAGAAGAGGTGCCGGAAGCCGAACGGATCGAAAAGGAGGAAAACGAACATGAGATGGCGCTCCTTGGAACCTTGGATGAGAACCGCGTAAAATACATACGTTCGACGGTGCTCGGTCTCAACGACGCGCTTGTTGAACTCACTGGCGCGCTTGCGGGACTCACGTTCGCCCTGAGCGACAACACCCTGATCTCCTTATCCGGTCTCATAACAGGCATCGCCGCCTCCCTTTCCATGGCTGCGAGCGAATACCTTTCCACAAAAGCCGAGGGAAGAAGCGATGCACTAAGATCCAGTCTGTACACAGGAACCGCATACGTCCTTGTCGTCGCCCTTCTCATCGCCCCGTACCTGCTTTTGGACAATGCATTCATCTCGCTTGCGATCATGCTCGTGACCGCGCTTTTGATCATCCTGATCTTCAATTTCTATATGGCTGTCGCCCTGGATTTGAATTTCAAGCAGAGGTTTCTACAGATGGTTACAATCAGCATGGGCGTCGCAGGGTTCTCCTTCCTTGTCGGCATCGCCCTCAGATCGCTTTTCGGCATCGATATCTAAAGGGGGATTGACAGATGCGAATATTCAACTTTCATTTCAGCAAGCGCAGAGTCCTTATCATGGCCCTAATGGTGCTCGCTTTGGCATGGAGTGCAATCTCGCTCGCACCGAGAGGGGATAACCACCAAGGCGAGAACCCTTTCATCAGGGGAGATAAGCCCCCGATGCTCATCGCCCATGGTGGTGGGAACCAGGAGTTCCCCGACAACACCTTGGAAGCGTATTACAATGCCTACCATGCAGACCAGGACGTGATGATGGAAACCGATGTAAGCATCACAAAAGACAATGTCCTCATCCTTTCGCACGACACCACACTCGACCGCAAGACAAGATTGACAGAAGCCCCGATCGAGGAAGTCAACTACGAGGACCTGATTGAAGAAGAGGTCTGTTTCGGTTATGAGAACCCCGTAAACAGGGACGGGTTCAACACCACGGGGGAATTCTACCGCTACAAGAATTACAGGAATGAAACGGTGACCCCGAAGGATGTCCCCTATCCCCCCGGTGTCGAACCCAGGCATGAGGAGGTCTTTCTGGCCACCACGCTCGAGGAATTGCTCACCACGTTTCCAGACAACTACATCAATGTGGAGATCAAGCAGGATGGCGCCACGGGACACTATGCCCTCGCCAAGACCCTTGAACTCCTTGATGAACTCGACGAGGAATACGACACGTTTGAGCGGGTCGTGCTGGCGTCATTCCACCGGGATATCTACAATCTGATCAAGGACTACCGCGAAGACATGTATCCCGACCTCATGTTCTCGCCGCAGGAACGCTCCATCCGCCAGTTTGTCCTGCTTGAACGTACACGTCTCGATCTGTTCTACACTGATCCAGTCACTGTATTCCAGCTTCCTGTTGGGCAACAGGGGTTTCTTTTCGCGAAGCGCTCATTCATCAGCGCCGCCAATGCGCATAACATCGCCGTGCATTTCTGGACCATCAACGACCCTGAAATGATGCGTCATCTCATTGACATCGGCGCGGATGGCATCATGACTGACCGGCCGCATCTTCTGGCGGAAATCCTGGACTGAAGAAGATTCTTATAAGCGATTGAAAAAAACCATTGAAAAATGTGTCCTGTTCGTGTAAAATCTTAACAGTAAGGGGCTATAGCTCAGCTGGGAGAGCGCTAGCATGGCATGCTAGAGGTCACGGGTTCGAGCCCCGTTAGCTCCAGGTTATACCTTCAACGCCACGACCATGTCGTGGCTTTTCTTTTTTTATCACGCATCTTCATAATTGGTTCACATAATTCAGCTACACTATGAATGAATCAAAATAGAAGGAGAGATAATCATGGATAAAGTACTGATAGGACTGGGAATACTGTTCATCAGCATTTTTGTTGCAGCTGCAGTGCAGGCCACATCTCAAACAACTATTTTTTCACCTTTCCACAACTCAGAAGAACCCGTCACCTCCGCTGACGATACTCAGTCAACCGGCTTCATGCGTGGAGGAGTTTGTCATGGCAGTGCATGGAATGAAGAAGAGGATTTCTACCGTCACCATCACAAGCACTGGCTGGATGATTCACAGGTCTCAAACGACCATGTCCACACGTATATGCACTTGACAGAAGAGGCGCAAAAAGCT
>CAZCTR010000004.1:0-2483 GCA_964501715.1 uncultured Candidatus Izemoplasmatales bacterium
CGTCCGGTCTTTTCAAGGGTATAGTCAGGTGACTCCCCGTAATTCCAACCCCATTTTTTATAGCGTTTTTCCATGAGGTCATAGATCTTGTCAAGATCATCATCCGAGAGTTCATACACATGCTTACTGACATCCTCGGTTCCAAGCAAATGACGCAGAAGTTTCAACTTGAAACTGGTCATGGAAATGTCCTCTTCAAGATAGGGTTTGATATTGGTCACCCTGGAACGGGTGGATTTGATGCCTTTGGATTTGATCTTGTCGGGCTTCACGTTGAGGACGTCTGCGACAAATGAAAGATCGACATCGAAAAGGATCGTTCCATGGTGCAACATCCTGTTCTTGTGGAAACTCTGAGCGTTTCCGCTGATTTTCTTGCCGTCCACAACGATGTCGTTTCTGCCATGGAACTCCGCCGGAACGCCGAGGTCGTTGAGTGCGTCTATGACGGGTTGGGTGAATTTTTCGTAATTGTTCAGGTTGTCCTTGAGTTTGGTCACAAACGAGAAATTAAGGTTGCCGAGGTCGTGATAGACTGCACCCCCGCCAGTAATCCTTCTCACGACATTCACGTCGTATGCGTTGACATGCTCGCTGTTGATCTCCTCTATGGTGTTTTGGTTCCTGCCGATGATGACACTGTTCGCATTTTGCCAAAGCAGCACAAAATCCTCATCGCTCGCAAGGTGTTTCAGCACATATTCCTCGAGCGCAAGGTTGAATCTGGGGTCCTTTGAATCATTGAGTATCGTTTTCATGGTCTCAACTCCTTAATTAGAGTGTAACCAAAAACACGTGAAATCTCAATCATTCAGCACATAAATTGCATTTAAATGGCGCATTGCCGTCCAGGGCCTTATGTGTGCCATAATCTTGAAAACATGTTACAATGGTGGTGCATTGATAGGAGGATGATTATGGGGAAAAAAAGATGCCTGATTGTGGTGGATTTCCAGAACGATTTCATTGATGGTGCCCTCGGCTTTGATGGTGCGGGCTCTTTAGTTCCACGCATCCGTGAAAAAATCAGAAATTATCATGAAGCCGGGGACACGGTCATCTTCACGCTCGATACCCACGATGATACCTATCTTGAGAGCGAGGAAGGGAAGATCCTGCCGGTTGAACACTGCATTAGGGGCACAAAGGGGCATGAGCTCCATCCCGTAGTAGCGGAGGAGAAGACAAACCATGACCTCGTCTTTGAAAAGCATACCTTCCCCTCTTTGGACCTCGGCAATTATCTGTCTAGCGAACAATTCGACAGCGTCGAACTTGTGGGTCTTGTCTCGAACATATGCGTCATATCAAATGCGGTTATCGCGAAATCCGCGCTTCCGGATGCGGTTATCACAGTCGATGCGAGCGCGACCGCAGGCCCGGATGAATCCTTGCACAAAAAATCTCTGGACGTGATGGAAGGCCTCCATATCCACGTGACGAACAGGAGCGATTGACTTGAATCAACCCAATGAAACCATGCTCATAGACTTTTACGAATTCACCATGGCCCATGGCTATTTCGAAAAAGGGCTTCAGGATCAGATGGTCTATTTCGATCTCTTTTTCAGAAAGATCCCGGACAATGCCGGATACGCGATCATGGCAGGGCTCGAATCCATTGTCCACTACATTGAGAATATGACCTTCTCCAAAGAAGATATCGACTATTTGAGGGCCCGCGGAGTTTTCAGTGAAGCTTTTTTGGAATATCTCGCCGATTTCCGTTTCACAGGGGACCTTTATTCGGTGAAAGAAGGGACGGCCATCTTCCCAGGTGAACCCATCATGACCGTGCGTGCGAACGCGGTGGAGGCTCAACTGGTCGAGACATACCTTTTGCTAGCGGTCAATCATCAGTCCCTGATCGCGACCAAGGCCTCCCGCATCAAGGATGTGGCGAAAGAACGCAAGGTCATCGAGATGGGTGCACGTCGCGCGCATGGACCCTCGAGCGCGAACCTTGGTGCTAGGGCCGCTTACATAGGCGGTGCGGATTCGACTTCGAACACCTATGCCGACCGGCTTTTCTCCATCCCGTCAGGGGGCACCATGGCCCATTCCTGGATTCAGATGTTCGATGACGAATATGAGGCGTTCAAGGCTTATGCGGAGCTTTACCCTGACATGTCAATCTTCCTTGTCGATACCTATGACACACTCAGGACCGGGGTTCCGAACGCAATCAAGGTCATCAAGGAAACGCTCGAGCCAAAAGGGTACAAAAATTGTGCCATAAGAATCGATTCGGGAGACCTCACCTATCTTTCCAAACAGGCACGGAAGATGCTTGATGACGCCGGGCTCGAACATTGCAAGATTGTGGCCAGCAACGCCCTTGATGAATATTTGATCCGAGCACTATTGAACCAGGGCGCACCGATTGACGTGTTCGGCGTGGGCGAACGGCTCATCACGTCCAAAAGCGACCCTGTCTTCGGCGGTGTATACAAGCTCACAGGCATCGAGAAGAACGGGTCTGT
>CAZCTR010000004.1:2583-53451 GCA_964501715.1 uncultured Candidatus Izemoplasmatales bacterium
TTTTCATAAGCGTATTAATTTATAATACTTACAAATATGTTAGAATATAAGTGAATAAATCAAAGGAGGAATGCAACTATGGCAGTCACTTTCGCAGGGCAACCAGTCACTTTGAAGGGTGAGACAAAACATCCGGGGGATAAAGCCCCCGATTTCAAGGCCATCGACAGGGACCTCAACACGCGTGCGCTCGATGAATTCCTCGGTGAACGCTACACCGTCATATCGGTCGTCCCCTCAATAGATACCGGGGTATGCGATTATCAGACCAAGCACTTCAACAAGACGCTCAATGAAACCGACGGCGTCAATGTGGTCACCGTCTCGAACGACCTGCCGTTCGCACAAGCACGCTGGTGCGCGAGCGCAGGACTTGAAGACATCGTCACGCTGAGCGATCACAGGGATCTTGATTTCGCGCACAACTACGGCACCCTGATGGAGGAACACCGCCTTCAGGCGCGCGCCGTGTTCGTCCTTGATTCGAACAAGAAAATCGTCCATGTCGAATATGTGGACGAAGTCACCGAGCATCCCGATTACGATGCGGTCATCAAACTTCTCAAAGCCTGAAACAAGTCCATCCCCGAAGCGTGCTTCGGGGATTTTTCTTTGGTTGAAACAACGGTTTCGTGGTAGAATCAACCTTGGGAGATGATGCCATGAGCCATACGAACGAAACGGTTGCGAACCGGATCAAAACGGTGAGAAGAATGAAGGGCATGTCGCAATCCGATGTGGCCCGGGCCTTGAACATCCATCCGTCCACCCTCTCATACTACGAATCCGCAAAAAGAAGCATACCCAACCCCGTCCTTATGGATATGGCGGGGCTTTTCGACATGTCGCTTGATGAGCTCATGAAGGGTGTGGGTGAGCACATAGGAGAACCGAAATGGATACCTGTGAAGCGCCCGTTGCCCCTGTTCAGTCCGACGTGGTTTCAAAGGGGGCTTCTTGCGCTTAGTTACACGCTGATGGTATCGGCATTCCCCCTTGGAAACGAGACAACTTACATTCTTGGGGTGCTCACCCTTTTGGTTTTCGCTCTCACGCTCGCAATCAGCCTATTCAGACACCAAAAACATGGACGGACATATATCCGACTCGGCCCACGTGATGCACCGGGGTATCGTTTCATGGAAGACGGGACGTTTGATCGTCGCCACACGTTTACACTCATGTTTCACGCAGCGTTTCTGCTCGTTGGGCTTTTTCTCATGCAAGGGATCATGCTCATGGCGCTTGCAGAGGATTTAAGCGAAGCGGACAACGTCGTGATCAACCTGTTTTTCATCATCATGAGCATATTTTTGATAGGCTTCATCATCCAAGGGCTCAGGAATAGACTCATCCGCAAGAGCCTTCCTTACCATAAAGCCTCATTGACATTGGGCACGCTCGGTCTTGTAAGTCTTGAGGGGATACTCGCATTCGGCTATGTGATCCATGGGTATATTTTGCTTCAGGCACTTATCATCGGGGATGTGGATATCGGCATGAATCCCTGGTTCTTCATCCTTTTGTTCAATCTGATATTCTTTGGAATCTACGCCCTTTTCAAGGAGCTTCATCGGATGCGTCTCAAATACCATTTCACACGGTCATTGGAATAAACTTGACAAACTGTCAAGTTTATTGACAAAAAGGACCACCCGCTTCCTTTCCCCGCAAAAGCCTGTTAGGGTTTGGTTGAGGAGGGGATGACCATGCCCGCAAAAAAAACGTACAAGAGGAACCATCGCCGCAAGCCCGCAAGAAAGAAGCGGCACCATGGGAAAGGGAAGGGCCATAGATCGAAACTGCTTGTTGCAGCGCTGCTTGTGGGGTTTTACGTGCTTTACAGGATCATTTCATATCTCAGTGAACAATTGACGCTCCTGTTTCGAAACCCCGGCGGGCTCGACGTATTTGGCTGGCTGGTCATCGCTCTCCTATTCATCATGAGCATCGGCACAATCGTGCGCTTATATGTCAAGCTGAAAAAGTACCGGCAGGAAAAAAGGCGGTATCTCCGTTCTATATACTACAAGGAGACGAACGTCCCTTATAGAACCATGAAAAAAGAATTGGGCAAAGCCTTCGAATACGTTGTCTCAAACGCCCTTGAACACTTCAGTCCCGGCAGTGAACAATGGATCAATCCCGTCTTCCGTCGCAAGAACGCAATGAATGAATATGCGGAAATCGACATCATCCTGTTTCATCCCACAGGCATCTTCATTATCGAATGCAAGGATTTCAGCGGCTATGTCTATGGCAAGGTTCAAGACAGATTCTGGACGGTCGGATATGAAAACGCAGGAGCGACAAAAACCTATGAGTTCCAAAATCCGATCGCTCAGAACAAGCAACACATCAAGGACCTTAAAGGCCACCACGATGCTGCATACAGGAACATCGTGATATTCTCGGATAAGACAACGGTGGATACGGACATCACGGGACTGACGACTCTGAACGCGTTGAAAGACACCCTTTCAAATGCGGATGCCATTTATGACAAAGAAGACTTGGACCGCATCAAGCACGCACTCAAAGAGGCGCGTGCCGATGCGCGACGCGAAGACCATGTGAGACGCATCGCGTTCAATGCGTCAAAATACTGAAAAAAAGCGATGGACATCGCTTTTTTATTGGTTTTAGCACTCGGTTGCTTTGCTTGACAAAACGGCTTTTAAGCACTAAAATCTTTATAGAAATGGAGGGAGATTATGGCTAAGACACAAGAATTCCAAACAGAATCCAAAAAACTTCTGGACCTGATGGTCAACGCCATCTACACACACAAGGACATATTCCTAAGGGAACTGATCTCTAACGCGAGCGATGCCATCGACAAAAGGCATTTTTTATCGTTGACAGAAGACGAGGTGCCAGCAAGCGACACCTATGAGATCTTCCTTGAACCGGATGAGGAGAACCGCACTTTCTCGATCAGGGACAACGGCATAGGTCTCACGGAAGAAGAGCTGGTGAGTCAGCTCGGCACCATCGCCGAGAGCGGATCCAAGGAGTTCCTCAAGAAACTCGAGAAAAAGGATGTCGACATCATCGGACAATTCGGTGTCGGTTTCTACAGCGCCTTCATGGTCGCCAAGGAAGTGCGCGTCGAGACGCGCTCACCTTATTCCGACACAGGGTATCTGTGGACGTCCACAGGTGAATCCACCTATACCATCGACACGATCGACAAGGACGATATCGGTACCAAGGTCACCTTGGTCCTGCGCGATGACGACGAGGAGAACGAAACGTATTTCTCTGAGTATCTTAAGGAGGAAACCCTCAAACGTCTCGTCACGAAATACAGCGACTACATCCGTTATCCTATCAAGATGACGGTCACCAAGGAACAGGACTCCGAGGACGACAAGGAGGAAAAAGAGACCATCAAGGAAGTTGAGACCCTCAACTCCATGGTCCCGCTTTGGAAGAAACCCAGAAACGAGATCACGGATGAAGAGATGGGTGAATTCTATAAGCGTCAGTTCAACGAGTTCGACGACCCCTTGCATGTGATCCACAGCCACGTGGAGGGCAAACTCACCTACACAGCACTGCTTTTCATCCCGAAAAAGCCCCCATATGACTTTTTCACGGAAAACTATGAGAAGGGTCTCCAGCTTTACAGCAAAGGCGTCTTCATCCAGGACAAGAACAAGACGCTCGTCCCCGATCATTTCCGCTTCATCAAGGGGCTTGTCGATTCCAGCGACATCTCTTTGAACATCTCCCGCGAGATGCTGCAGAAGGACAGACAACTCAACCTGATCGCCTCGAATCTCGAGAAGAAGATCAAAAAGGAACTCGAGAAACTGCTCAAGAACGACCGCGACACCTATGTCGAGTTCTACGACGCCTACAAAGCCATCCTGAAATACGGTGTCTACGACCAGTTCGGTGCGAAAAAAGACCTGCTCAAGGATCTGCTCATGTTCAAGACCAACAAGAGTGATGACTACATCACGCTCTCTGAGTACATCGAGCGCATGCCTGAAGAGCAGAAGAACATCTACTACGCCTCCGGCAAGAACAAGGCCCAGATCATGAACCTGCCGCAGATGGACGCCGTCAGGGAGAAGGACTATGAAGTCCTCCTCTTCACAGACGATGTCGATGAGTTCATGGTCCAGATTCTTAACAACTACGAGGACGTCCCTTTCAAATCCATCCAGCAAGGGGATTTCGACCTGATGGACGAGAAGAAGAAAGAGGACCTCAAGGAACAGGAAAAGACCCATTCGAAGCTCATCAAGAGATTGAAAAAAGCCCTCGATGACAAGGTCAAGGACGTCAAGCTCTCCGGCAGGCTCAAAGAATCCCCCGTCTGCCTCGTGAGCGGAGAAGGGCTGAGCCTTGAGATGGAGAAAGTCCTCTCTCAGATGCCTGACGCACAAGGCATGAAGGCTGAACGCATCCTTGAGATCAATCCCGATCACGACCTCTTCAAGGCGCTTGAGAACGTCCATGCGAAGAATGCGAAGAAGGTCGACGATTACGCGACCCTGCTTTATTATCAGGCGCTCATGATTGAGGGATACCCGCTTGAAGAGCCGCAAGAAGTCTCGAACCTCATGACAAAGCTCATGCTCGAAGCGACAAAAGAATAACTTTCAAAGCCCTTGGGTCAAACCTGGGGCTTTTTCATTGAACAGCGACTTACGCATGCTATAATGGAAATGGACAAAGAAAAGGATGAGATACATGACCACAACGTATATAAACGCCCGCATGCCGGGTACCCGCAACGACGCTTTCGTTGTGGAAGACGGGCGCTTCAGAGCAGTCGGGAAAAAAGCCCGGATCCTCAATCAGGACACCGACTTGATCATCGACCTCAAGGACCAAGCCGTCCTACCGGGTTTCCATGATGCCCACCTTCATCTGCTCGGGCTCGGTAAGATGATGGACATGATCGATGTCAAGCGCGCACGAAGCATTTCAGAACTGATTGAGATGCTCAAAGTAGAACAAAAACCCGTCATCCTCGGCCGGGGTTACGACGAATCCCAATTCAAGGAGAGAAGATCCCCCCACAAGGCGGATCTCGATCAGGTCTCGCACACAAAACCGGTGCTTCTCTACCGGTTCTGTTCCCATGTGATGATCGCAAACCAGGTTGCGATCGACCAGGCGTATGCGCTTCATGGAGACTATCCTTCCGACAAGGATCAGTATGACCTTCAAACGGGACGCTTCACTGAAACTAGCCGCAAATGGCTCATGGCCTTGGAACCTGAAAAGAAGAGCGACCTGAGACGCTTCATACTCAATGGTCAAAACCATCTGCTCAAACACGGTGTCACCTCTGTGGGGAGCGATGATTTCGGTGTCGTCTCGACCGACTATGAATCTGTTCTCGATGTCTTCAGCCTCCTCGGGGAGTCCGGACGGTTGAAACTTCGTGTCCTAGAACAAGTGAACATCGCAGACGAAGAACAATTCAAGGATTTTATAAAGAAGGATTATCCCCACAAGGCATACGGCCGTTTCAGGATCGGGCCTGTCAAGCTTCTGCTTGACGGCTCGCTTGGCGCCCGCACCGCCGCCATGCGTGAGCCATATACCGATGCGCCGGATGAGACGGGGCTTCTCGTCTATGACGAACCTTTCATTCGAAGACGGCTTGATCTCGCCCGCACCAAGAGGATGGATTTTGCCATGCACGCCATCGGGGACCGCACCATCGAGACGCTGATCCGGGTGAAGGAGACACGTGAGGAAGAGGATGCGCGTGACGCGATCATCCACGCACAACTTGCGGACCATGCCCAAATCGAGCGCATGCGCGCTCTGAGCCTCGGAGCACAGGTACAACCCGCCTTCATAGGAAGCGACGCCCCAATCGTACATGACCGCCTGGGCAACCGCGTCCCATCGACCTACCTTTTCAACACGATGATCACCGCCGGGGTGCCTACCGCTTTCAGCACCGATGCGCCGATCGAGGACGTCAACCCACTCCATACCATCTATACGGCCATGACAAGACAAAGCGTCCACGGCAGCCAACCCTTCAATGCTGAAGAGGCCGTGCCGTTCAAGGATGCCTTGCATGCCTATACGGCCGCACCCGCCTATTTCGCGAGGTCCGAGCACATGCTTGGTGCCATCAAAAAGAACCATCAAGCCGACTTTGTCGTCGTGAAAGGTCTTGCTTTCGACGATCCGGAGACGCTTAAGACCGCGAAAGTCGTTGAGACCTACATCGATGGCTCCTGCGTGTACAGTGCCCGCAAGCAAAACCGCGAAAAAACCGATCCAGCAGACAAGGACGATGCACTTTATCTTCTATAACCTTCAAGGAGGACACCATGGATGAACATAGAAAAGAGACATCCAGCGAATTCATCATAGAATGCGTGATCCTGACCCTTTACGCCGCCCTCTTCACCGCGGTCACCATCGGGTTGGGTCTTGGCGGCGCCCTTGCCGCCGTGTACAAAGGACTCTTCAGAAACCTCAGGGACACGCCGACCGAATCAAGCCGAGGGGAACAGTTCAAGGAGGACTTCCTCTCCACCATGCCCCACAGCCTGCTTGCGACCCTTTTGATCGCGCTGCTGGCCTATTTGGCCCACACCATCCTCACCGCCCCTGATGCCGGGCTTCCCATGATGCTTCTGGGTGGGTTTGTGGCTCTTGAGACCATCCTACTCGCCGCCTATGTCTTCCCGGCACTCGGCGTCTTCAAATTCCAAAACACGCTGCATGCTTTCAAGACAGCGCTTCTCATGAGTCATTTCCATGTGCTTACGACGTTGAAGGTCATCGCATCCTTCGTCATCGCGTTTCTTGGTGCGATCGAGGTCTCCTTATTCCTCTTGCCTTTCTCGCTTGTGCTGTATGCCTTTCTTTCCTCGAAGGCGTTGCATCCGACATTTTTAAAATATGTCGAACGCATAGAAGCCGACCAGAACCAAAAGACGCACGAGACACAAGAACATGATTCCGACAAAAAAAAGGATGACGATCAGGACCCCTTCAAGCCATGAAAAAACCGCAAAGCCAAATCAGGCTTTGCGGTTTTCAAATGAGCTCGCCTTCTCGGATCAGTCGTATCGCCGCATCCGTCACATCCGCAGAGAATTGCGTGCCTTTGCAGCGGTGTAGCTCCTTGATGATGTCCCCGTCTGATTTTCTTGGCTGGTAGGGACGGTCGGAGGACATCGTCGCGATCGCATCCGCGACAGAGAGAATCTTGCCCCCAAGAGAGATGTCTTCATCCCGTAACCCTTGGGGATAGCCTTTACCGTCCACCCGTTCATGGTGGTCCCGCATCATTTTGGAGGCCTTTTTCAAGGCATCCGAATCATTTAGGACTCCATAGCCTTTATCGACATGTTTCTTGATTTCTTTGTACTCCTCATCCGAGAGCCTATCTTTGCTGTTGAGCACATCATGTTTGACACCGAGCTTTCCGATGTCATGCAGGATCCCGGCCCAATAGAGGTCCTCGAGTTCATTCGTACCCACCCCAAGAGCCTTGCCGACTCTACTTGCGATATTCGCGACCGTTTCACTATGTCCTTTTGTATATTTGTCATAAAGGTCCAAGGTACGTGCCAACGCGAGAACAATATCCTTTTTGAGTTTGAGCGATTGCCGCAGGGAGAAATGTTTCGCGAAGAGACGGTTGAGCAATGTTGTAATCTGTCTCATTCGGTTTATGGACTCGCGGTCCCGTTTGTGAATCTGAAGCGGACGGTGATAATCCAGACCGACGACCATCCATTCCTTTTGCGAGAACTTGAATGTGAGATAGATTCTCGCTTTCAAGACCGCCTTCTCTCTTTGGAGGTTCACATAAGGGCGACCGTATGTGTCTTCCAACTGTTTGAAGACATCCTCAATCACATGGACAGTCTCATTTTTCATGATTTTTTCATCATGAAGTTCATAGAGCCAGGGAATGCTGTCCTCTTCATAAAGGTTTGAGCCGAAATGTGTGAAGACGCCCTGCCTGACTAAATAACTGAAATGGGCGTCTGCGTCGTCAAATACGTTTTGTATAAGTGAAAAGGTTTTTTCAGAAAGGGATTCTTCCCCGGTCTTTTCAGACACGATGTCCTTCGATAGCTGAAGGATGGTCTGCGTGTAACTGAGGGTCGTGTCAAGGTTTCGATTGGTGGATTCCAAGGAGGCGTGTGCTCTGTTCTGAGTATCAAGGAACCATTTGATGATCAACGAGAGAATAACAGAGACATGGGCTAGCCCGATCAAGGTATAGGTTTCGATATAGAAACTTCCGAGTGATGCCGACGAGTCGACATGCCAGAATATGCCGATCAGTATCAGTGCCGCCATCATGATGAGTTGGGTGAGGAAGGAGAATTTCACAGCGGCGATGATGAAAAACACCACAAGAATGTAATTGTGACGGAAAAAGACGAACGTGGAAGCGTCTTGGAAACTGAAGAGCAGAGCGGCCACGAATAGAAGGACGAATCCCGCACAAATCATCATCTCATTCAAGGGTTTCTTTTCCGTGTACGCAGGACTGGAGAAATACACAAGTGGAGCGATGGTGGACAGGCTTAAAAAGTGACTGAACCCTACGGTCAGGAATATTTCCGTGAAGTTTACTCCGTTTGAGCCGAGAAAATGGTAAATGAAACTCGCGGTCGAAGCTGCGAGCAACCCCATCAAAAGCGCGATGAGGTAGAAATGAACACCATGTTTGAAACGCATGTCGTGTTCAAAGTCGCTTGGCAAGAAGCGTCTAGCGAGTGTATATCCGACCATGAGTTCAACAATAAGAATCAATGAAAAAACAAATCCGCTTGCAAGGGCGAAAGGCACTTCCCGTTGAGCCAGTAACAGATACATGAGTATGTGCGCGATCAAGAATCCGCTCACCAAGGAAGGAAACACTTTACGTCCGTAGTAAAGGAACAACCCGAAAACCACACCTATGGTAGGGTTGAAAAGCGGGACCAAGGAGTGCTCGTGCAAAAAGGCGACGGTAAGAAACGTCACGCCGACAGTCGCAAAGAATGCGAAGAGAATCTGTAGTTCCGAGTGCCGCAAGCTGTTTAACATAAAAGCGCTCCTTTCACCTGCGATTATAGCATAAATTATGCATTATATGTCGCTTCATTCTTTGAAAACAATACGAAATGCGGTATACTGAAATCAACAGAGGCCTTTGGAGGTTATCATGGCATCCGTAGCCGTATATCGAACCAGTGCTTTCACAGATGGAAAAACCGGTGGAAACGAGGCCGGTGTCGTGTTGCAGGCCGGCGACCTTGACAGTCATAGCATGCAGGATGTCGCCAGCGCAATCGGTTATTCGGAAACCGCCTTCGTAAAATCCGTAAAAGACGCCGTAATCACCGTCCGTTATTTCACCCCCAAGACGGAAGTGCCGCTTTGCGGGCATGCAACCATCGCGCTTTTGAATCTTTTGAGGCATACCGAAACCTTGCAAGTTGGTGGCTATACGCTCCAAACGCCCGCAGGAACCTTCAAAGTCAAGATATCACAAAATGACGCGACACTTGTCTTTTGTGAACCGCGTATCATCCAAACTTATGATACAAAACGATTCATAGAAAGCCTTTCAATAAATCACAATACCCTGAACGCCCATCCCGCCGCAATCATCGATGCCGGAGTGAAAGAACTCTTCCTAGGTTTCAAAGATGCCCGCAATCTTGAAACCTACATACCCGATATGGAAGCCATCAAAGCTGTCAGTGAGGCTTTCGGGGTGTCTGGGGTCGTCCTTTACACTACATCTGTCTCTGATGCGCTTGCCGTCGTCCGTAACTTCCTTCCCGCCATCGGCATCGAAGAGGAGAGTGCGACAGGGACCGCGGCCGCGTCTTTGGCGACATTCCTGCATACGCATCACGCTCCTGTCAATGATGGAACCATCCGTCAAGGCGAAGCCTTGGGAAAACCTTCGCTGATCCATGTGTCTATGAAAGAAAACACCATAGAAATCAGTGGAAAATTCAGGGTCATCGACACCGTCGATGTCACTCTTTAAGGGATAGAGTCTATTAAAATCAAGGGGGAGTATCAACATGCAAGGAAAAGAAAAGATTCAAGAGAGACTTGACAAGGCATTCAAAAGCGTAGTTGAAACCATACTCAAAAGCGAGAAGGAGATACAGAACCGATACGGTCTCTTCGAAAAGAACAAAGAGTCGATCAAGGCGTCCGTCAAAAAGAGCCTTGACAATCACAATTTCAACTTGGACTTGCTTGAAAAGGAAACCCAGGCCAAAAAAGACGCCCATGAAAACGCGTATGAGCATACGCTGAGCAGCGTCGGCAACGAGGAAAAGAAGGCTCAAAAAGCCTTTGACCAAGCGGTCAAATCACTTGAGGAGACACTTGAGGAGAAAAAGGAGCTTTCAAGGATGAAAGCTCAGAAAAGCCAGGCCGATTTCGATTTTGCGGTGAAAAAAGCGACACAAATCAAGCTCGACATCCAAAAGAAAGCGGATGAGGCGCTGGACAAAGCGATTTCGGAGCACGGTCAAAGGGTCTCCGACCTTGAAAGGGAGACCAATATCCGCACCGTGGTGAACGCGAACCGCCTCGAACACCAACGTCTGGATTTCAATAAGGCCTACAAAGACATCAAAGCGCACTACAAGGACCAACTGAACCAGCGATACGAAGCGCTCAAAAAAGCCGAAAAGGATTATTCTGCGGCCATCAAGGAACGGATGAAGACGCATGAGAAGACCATGCGTCCTTTGAACAAGGCCATAGATGACTTGAAAGCAAAACAGGATAAAGCATTGGAAAGCCTCAAAAAGAAACAGTCCGATGAGCTTTCCAAATACGAAAGTTACCGCAATGAAGCCAAGAAACTTGATGATCAAGCGCAACTGAGCAAGACCGAGAAAACCATCAAGCAATTGAAAAAGTCTCAGGAGGACACCTTCAAGAAGACCAAGGAGCAACAGAAAGAGGCGCTCAAACCCCGGCTCGAGGAACGTGACAATGTACTCTCGAAAGAACAAGAGGATATTCAGGCGCTCAAGATGAGTCATCTGGAAGCCATCGAGGCGGCCATCCATGCGGTCGAAAAGACCAAGACCGAAGAGAAGATCGCCATCGATGAGGCGAACATGGACTACAACAAGGCAGTCGCCGAATACGACCAGGGAAAACAGGCCATCCGCATCGACCATGACGTTCAGATGCTCAATTTCGATCAGGCGAGAGACGAAATCGAGCAGGATAAGAACCTAGAAAAAGCTGTCGCTAAGCCCCAAAGCGACATCAAGGAAAATGAAGCCGCGCTGCAACGTGACAAGGAGAACGCCGAACGGCTTGCCTCCGATAAAGTCGCGGATGCGACATTCACCCGTGACAAGACCAAAAGGCAACTGGATCAAGACCTGGATGTCCAACGTTTTGAACGGGACAGGCATGAAGCCCGCTACACGAAAGACCATGCCCTGAAGGACACCGAGATCCACGCCTCACTCAAGCGCTATGAGAAGGATTATGATCACCAGGCCATGATTGCCGACCATTACATGAAGGAAAGCGAGAACTACACCGCGCTCAAAAATGACCTCATAAAAGCGAAAAAGCCCGCGGTCGACCATGAGACACAAAACTGGATAAAACGCAAGACCAAAGAATACGAGACCTTGATCGATGATGCGAAAAAGGACCATGAACGCATGGTGGAATCGATCGAACGCACCTATGAACACGAACGTGCCATCTATCAGGACACGTATGACAACTTAGTCAAGGAACATGATAGGATCATCGAAAACATGATGACTGAACAAGCCCTTGAGAGAAATCGTGCGGTTGAAGCCATCAACCGGTTGGACGATCAGAAAAACAAGAAGAACAGGAAGAAAAAAGCGCAACTCAAACAGGAACTCGACCAAAAACAAGAGGCTCATGACGAAGCGCTCTATAAGAAGAAAAAAGCACTCGAGAAAAAACGTGCCGTCTATAAACAGATGCTGAAGAACATTGAGGATAAACGCCATCAATCCCTAGAAGAGGCCAAGACCCTCCTCTATCACATCACCGATCAGATCAACACACACATAAGCACGCTCGGACGGCTTTCCAAAGAGGCGACCAGGTCGTTCTCCGATCTCGCCTACAGCGTCAAACACAGGACCAAGCTCTTCAAGACCTTCCAGCATGAGCGCACCCTCACGACGATGGATTCCGCCAAGGAATACATCAATACACGCATCCATCGGGCGAAAAGTGAGAAGACCGACAATGACGCCCGTAAAGAGGATTACATCAACGCCTTGAACAAGGACTTTGAAACGACCAAGCAAACGATCGAGGAGAAGAAAAGGTCCGCCGACCAGACATACACCGAATCCTTTGAAACCATCGAAAAAGAAAAGAACGCCACGCTCAGCGAGCTGGAAAAGACTTTCAGGGACGAGAAGCATCGCCTTGAGCTTCATATCAACAAACTGCACAAGGAATATGAGGATCGCAAACGCAGCCTCAAGCAACAGACCGATACGGAAAAAGAGAATTTCTTCGAAGAGAAGGATAAGTCCGAACGTACGCTCGAACAAGAGAAGGAACGTCTTCAAAAAGCATTCGATGCTGACAAGGAAAACAACCTTGATGATCTTGAGAACACCAAGGCGGAGCGTCGGAAGCTCTTAGGGAAACTTGAAGAGAAACTTAAACAATCCCCCCTTGTTCATCTTCCCGCCTCGAAGGCCCCTTATCTTTCCGCCGTTTTGCAAAATGAGAAGGATATGGGTGTTTTGGAAGAACAACCCGCGACTTAGGAAGTGAATTATGGAAAAAAGCATCCGTAAAATACTCTTGGTCCTGCTAGTCATTGGCATCGCCCTTGCCTTCAGGTTCGCCTTGGAATACCTATTCTCAATCATATGGGATTTTTTCGATCTCTCAAGCGTGCTCGGATTCGTCGTCCGTTCACTCTTGGTCGTTTTCTTCGCGCTCGTGTGGCTATCGATCACTCTCAGGAGTGACAAGCCATACGAGCGCCTTCCTTGGCTGCTCTTTCTCACTTTTGAACCGGTGGCCGGGATGACGCTTTTTTTGACATTCGGCCGCGGGTTCAAACGGTCTCACAGATACAGGAACCGGCCGCTCATGGTGCGGGACAACTACATCACCCGTGAGAACAAGGCCTTTGACGCCGAAAAGGACTTCGAGCATGTCGAGAGGCGTTTCCGACGCATCTTCAACACCGCCCACCGCCTCTCCTACCACAGACCCTATCAGAACGGGACTTATGTCAAGAGGTTGAAAAACGGAGAACAGTTCTATCCCGACCTCATCGAATCGATCCGCCGCGCAAAAAAGTTCATTTTGGTCGAATTCTATATTTTCAGAAGCGATGAGCAAGGCAGGGAGATTGCTGATCTGCTCATGGAAAAGGCGGAAGAGGGGCTCGATGTGAAAGTCATATTCGATGCTCTCGGCACCGCGACCTGCAGCCGGAGGTATTTATCAAAGCTCAGGAAATCAAAAGTCGATTTCATTTTGAACGACCGCATCTATTTCCCCCTTTTCAATACCCGCATCAATTTCCGAAACCACCGTAAAATCGTAGTCATCGACGGCAAGATCGGCTACACTGGTGGGATGAATCTTGCGAATGAATACGACAACCGAAAAAGCGGCCGTTATTATTTCAGGGACACCATGATCCGTCTCGAAGGCCAAGCGGTCAAAAGCCTCACGGCCGTATTCATGAAAGACTATTACTACAATACGAACACTTTCCTCGATTCGGACTTTTATTACCCCGAATACCGTGTCCATAGCCCTGGGGTCGTGCAGATCGTGCAGTCCGGCCCTGACAGCGACGAAGCCTCTATCCGGGACTTGTATCTCAAGATGCTTTTCTCGGCGAAGAAGTCGATACGCATCATGACACCCTATATGGCCATGGACCAAGAGACACTGACGGCACTCAAAGTCGCCGGAAGAAGCGGCATCGATGTCGAGATCATCATCCCGGGCATCCCCGACAAGCACCTCATATACAGTGTCACGCAATCTTTCGTGTCCGCTTTATTGGACTATGACATCAAGATCTACCGCTATGACCGCGGTTTCTGCCATGCGAAAGTGCTCATTGTCGATGATGAAATCGCCTCGGTGGGCACTTACAATCTCGACAACAGGAGCGCCCATCTCGCGTTCGAGGTTTCGACCCTTTTCACCCATGACACGGTCAAGGAGATTGTCAGGGATTTCATCGAGGACAAGAAGGATTCCTCGCTCATCACATTGGAAGAATGGCGGGAACGAAGTGTCGTCGTGCGTTTTTTCGAGAACCTTCTGGCTTTGTTCTCACCCATCATATGAGACATGAAAAAGTGAAAAAGGAGTATGACTATGATAGCCGTTCAGGGACTTACTAAGGATTACGGTTCACTCCGCGCGGTCGACAAGATCGATTTCAACGTTAAGGAAGAAGCCTTTTTCGCGTTGCTCGGCCCCAACGGGGCCGGAAAAAGCACCACCATCGAAATGCTTTCCACATTGAAGACCCCGACTTCCGGATCCGTCAAAATCAACGGCCACACCCTCGGTCGGGACGATGACGCGATCCGCAAATCGATCGGTGCCGTCTTCCAGTATTCCACCCTTGATGGCGACCTCACCGTCCGCGAGAATCTCCGTTTGCGCGGAAGGTTCTATTACAAGGACAAGGAGGCGCTTGAAAAGCGCATCGAGACCTTGAAGGACGAGATCGGCTTCGCATCCTATATCGACACCCGCATCAAACATCTCTCGGGGGGACAGAAACGGCGCGCGGATGTCGCACGTGCTCTGCTTCATGACCCCAAAATGCTATTGCTTGATGAACCGACCACAGGACTCGACCCTCAGGCCCGTGAATCACTATGGAAATTGATCCTCCGTCTCAAGGCCAAAACGAAGATGACAATCCTGCTCACCACGCATTACATGCAGGAAGTCGTCGACTGCGATCACGTGATCATCCTCAATGAAGGGCGCATCGTCGCTGAGGATTCCGCCGAGGCCTTACGCATCGAATATGCGCACGACACCTTGAAAGTCGTACCGCAATCGGATGCGTTCGTCAGTTCGCTCAAGCATGACGGCATCACGTATTCGATGGTCCAAAACACCGTGCACATCCCGATCGAAGACCCGTTTTCCGGTTTGGGACTGGTCGAATCCTACAAGTCTTCCATCAAGACATTCGAAATCGTCAAAGGTGACATGGATGATGTGTTTTTGAATCTGACGGGTAGACGGCTCGGAGGTGATGCGTCATGATGACGCTCGTCAAAAGGCATCTGCTGGTGTTCTTAAGAGACCGTTGGTCGGTATTTTTCTCCTTCCTCTCGGTCATCATCATCATTCTGCTTTATGCCTTGTTTCTGATGGAGATGCTCAAGGGGTATTTCCCCGAAGGCATGCAGGGCACAGACGCTGCGAACTATGTGCTTTACGGCTGGCTTTTGAGCGGGGTGCTCATGGTGGCGACAGTGACCGTGCCGCTCGGTTTTCTAGGAGTGATGATCCATGACAGGACCGAATTTATCTCCAACGACCTGTTTGTCGCCCCCATACGACGACTGACCATCACCCTATCCTATCTTATTGCGGCCTTTGTGGTCTCGTTCATACTCGGTATAATGAACCTCCTGGTGGGGCAGCTCATCCTTTATCTCAACACATCGGAGTTGTTGCCACTCATGGCCTTTGTGAGAATACTCCTCGTGGTTGCGCTCTCGTCGGCCCTTTTCACCTCGATGCTTTATGTGCTCGTCTCGATGATCAACAGTCTGAACGCCCACGGGACGCTTTCATCGATCATTGGCACGCTCATTGGTTTCGTCTGTGGCATCTATGTGCCGATCGGCGTGTTCGGAAACACCATCCAGACCGTCCTGAACGCCTTGCCGTTCATGCAGATGTCCGCACTTTATCGCAAGATATACATGGATGAGGCATTGGGTCAACTGTTCGCCGGTGCAGCTGACGCCCGGGCGTCCTATGAGAGTTTCTACGGCATCGATATCGAACTTTTCAACACAAGCCTCTCCGCAACGACGCTCACGCTCATGCTGGTCGGATGGACGCTTCTTTTCGTCCTCGTTTCCGCCTGGCGTGTCAAAAGTTTCAAGACCTGAGGCGTGCGCCGAGACCGGTCCATATGGTATAATTGATTAAACATGATAGAAAGGGTGTTGATTATGGGCATTAACAAACTGGATCACATCTCCACGAAAAAAGGTGACAAAGGCACCTCAAGCGATTACTCCAATCATCCTTATCCGAAGGATGACGCGCTTTTCGAGACGCTCGGCACCATCGATGAACTCAGCGCCGTACTGGGTATCGCATACCATCACACCCACTACGAGCAGATCAAGATTATCCAAAAGACACTGCAGGCGATCAATGCCTTGGTCGCAACAAACCCCGAGAAGGATCCCAAGCGCTATGAAACCCTGCGAAAGATCGGTGAGAAAGACATCGCCTTCATCGAAAGGGAAGAGGAGAAACTGCTTTTGGAAAAGGACATCGAACCGACTTTCCACCTGCCCGGGACCGACACGTCGCTCGAGAATGCATTCTTTGATTACGCCCGCACAGTGTGCAGGCGAACCGAACGCACCATGGTGCGTTTCATCAACACGAAATCAAGAGAGGATTTGGACCATCCGCGGTCGTATCTGAACCGCCTGTCCGATCTCTTGTTCATCCTTGCGAGAAATTTCCAGGGTGAAACCAAATAAAGTGAGGGATTCCATGACAAACACCATCGGTGTCGTCGCATGCACCAATGCCTGCCTCGACTACCTAGACCATCCGCACGACATCCGTATTCTGAGATCGCGCATCCACCTCGGTGACGAGGAGTTCATCGATTATGAGGAACTCACGGCCCATGAATTCTATGACCGCCTCAAACAGGACTCCGACATTTTCCCCCGAACCTCGCAACCGCCCATCATAGAGATGGAGGAGACCTTCAAGGCCTTGAAAAAGGAAGGGAAGACCGATATCATCGTCATCACGATCTCCGCTCACATGAGCGGCATCTATTCCTCGGCCCATATTGCCGGGAAGAATGTGGACGGTGTGAACGTGCATGTCTTCGATTCCAAGACCGTCGCATACCCTGAGGCGCAAATGGCGATTACGGCTTCCAAGATGGCTGAGGCGGGAGAAGACGTGAAGACCATCCTGAAAAAACTTGAAGGCATACGTGATAGGAACCATATGGTGTTCGCAGTCGAGACACTCGCCTACCTTGTGAAGAACGGCCGGCTTTCTAACGCCGCCGGGTTCATGGGCAGCATGCTGAAGATCAAACCGCTTCTGCATGTGTCCAAGGAGGGGAAAGTCGAGAACATCGAAAAAATCCGGACTTTCAAAAAGGCGGTCAACCGCGTGATCGAAGCCTATCTCGAAGAGACTGAGGACAAGGATGTCTTCCCGTTCATCTCCCATGCCAACAATGAGGGGATGAGAGACTACATCACAAAGAAGCTCAAGGAGCATGACCCCTCGATCGACACCGTCGCATCGATCCCGCTCACACCGGCCGTGGGCGCACACGGCGGACCCGGAGCGATCGCGCTCGGTTACATCGAAAAGGACGCCCTTTAGACCTTTCACAAAAAAATGCCTGGCTATCCAGGCATTTTTTGATGGGTCATTGAAGGCTTTTTCGACGGTTGTACGCGTTCACCGCGATGCCAAGACCAAGCATGATATAGAATAGTGGCGCGACCGAGATGCGCTGGTCGTTGAAGAACCCTGTCACGAGATACGCGATGACACTGCTTAGCAGGCCGACACCGAGGAATTCGGCGAAGGTGTGGAAACGCCCATGGATATAGAGCTTCAAACTGTCATAGACATAGCGTATAAAGAAGATCATGAGCGCGAGCAGACCGACCACGCCGATATTGGTCCCGATCTGCAGATACATGTTGTGCGGCTTGTCTACAAGAGCATTTTCGCTCATACCGTTCATTCTCAAGGTGATATCATCGTTGGGGAAGGCGGTTGTGAACATGTCTGGCCCCTCCCCAATCAGGATGGCATCTCCGAGAAGTGGGATGGAATGCGCCCAGATCAGCACACGGTTTGAGAACATGGCGCCGTAAGGTGCCATCCACCCGACATGCGCCGATTCACCGGGCACTGTGACATTGCCGAACACATCGACGGTCCTGAATCCTTCCTGTACCATATAGGCGGTGAAAGACTCACCGTAAGCGGTGACCCTGATTTCGCCCTGTTGTCTCAGTTGCACTTCAAAAGGTTCATAAGGGCCTTCATCGAATCCATAGGTGTTGTCCTCGAAATGCGCATCGAGCCTCTCTCCTTCCAAAGTCTCGAAAGCCAAGGGGCGTGTGCCCCTGTGCAAAATGACCATGCCTTCCTCCTCGCTGTCTATGACGATGGATTTATCATGGACACTCACTTCGTCGAAGATGAAGCGTTCCTGGCTTCTTTCATAATCCGCCCTGATTGAAAGGCTTCTAAGCTCCTCTTCAATCCGTCCATCCGAGACTTGGTCAAGGATGTACCCTGTGCTCCCCATCAGCAAAAAAGGGATGACGAACTTGATGGGGTGTCTTAGAAGCATCTTTCTAAACATGGCCAAAATCACAATGAAGGATGCCCCGATGCCGACGATGCCGGCACGGGAGTTCGACCCGAAGGCGATGAAGACCATGCCAGCGAAAAAAACCATGAGGAGCGGGGTGTGAACCCAATGTCTGACCCGCATGAAGAGCGCAAAAGAGAAGGGGATCATCAAGGCTGCGAAACTGCCGACGAAATTGGTGTTGTACATCGTCGCATAGATGTCGTTCTGACCGAACCGTATTTCCATGGATTCCTGGAGGGATTCAAGCGAGGAAGGGAAGATGAGTGTTTGCCCGAGAGAGGTATTGAAAAAGTCACGACCGAAATATTGGCTCGCTCCGATGAAAAAGACGACAACGCCTACGGTGATGAGGGCGCTGGTGATCAGGCGCATATGGGATTCATCGGTGATTAGAAAGGCGACAACCATGACGATGATTCCATATCCGAGCATCACGAAAAGTCCCTGATAGCTGCCCATGTATCCAGCCGTGGCGATCGATTTCGGATCCGCGAAGAGATAGGAGATGACCACCAGGGCGAAATAGATGAAAAGCGGCCAGAATGCAAGGAGCGACTCAAGCAGGATTCTCTTTGTCCAATACAAGTAGAGGGTCATCGCGGCACTGATGAAGGTGAGGACCGTGAACCATATGGATTTGTAGTAACTGAAGAAGTCGACGTACACATCATCAGGCCAATACAATTGGCTCGCCTCACTCAGTTCAAAGAGATTGGCCCTTACAATCAAGGGCACCAGGATGATGATCAACACGATCGGAACAAGATACACCGGATGAATGGGATGTTCCCTTATGTAGGCTTTGGAACGGGGTCTTTGTCTTTTCGGCATATGAACCTCCAGAAGCGTTGGTGTTCTTTGAATTATACCATCCGATGCGTTCATTGTCCATGTTCGAAGACGATTGCGGACTTTCTTGCACCACATGCAAACAATCAGACTCCCTTGAATTAATTATGTTGTTGTGAAAAGGTTCACCGGATGCTATACTTAATGTGTGTCACACAATAAGTAGGAGGCCTTTCCATGAACGCCCAATTCAAGCGAGGCATCGCCGAACTTCTAGTGATGAAAGTGTTGAAAGACGGTCCCCTTTCAAGTCGTGAGGTCGTAAGACGCCTCAATGTCAATGTCGACATCAATACGAACACCATATATCCCATATTGAGGCGTCTTAAGGAGAACGGGTATGCGGAGGTGGAAAAGGTCCCCTCATCGTTCGGGGCCCCTCGCAAATTCTATCGTCTGACCGACAAGGGGCATCAGCGATTCATAACTTATGAGCGTGAATGGAAGGATTTCCTTTCCAATGCCCTCACCATATTAGGAGGCACACACCATGCATAAGGACACTTATCTCAGCTACCTGAAAGACATTCTTGATGAATTCGACATCTCTGAAGAAAAAAAAGCAGAAGTGCTGAGTGACTATGACACTCAAATCGAGGCCGCTATTGAAAACCCTCATGACGCAAAAAAGCTTGAAACGCTCTTCAAAGATGAGGCATCACTTAGAAAAGAGCTTGAGAAAAAATATCCCAAAAAGCAAGCCGAAAGGCGGGACCACGCCATCAAAGCGCTCACCCCGCTTTTCAGTCTTGTGCTTTTTTTGATAATGGGCATGCTTTTTGACGCTTGGCACCCCGGGTGGATGGTGTTTCTGCTTGTGCCTTTCACGGCGCTCACCTTCGATGCGCCGCATGCGTCGCATCGGGGGAAGCGCATGTTGTTCATCCTTGCACTCACACTTCTGGCATATCTCTTTTTGGGACTTTTTTACAATCTGTGGCATCCCGGGTGGCTCATTTTAACCCCCGCAGTGATGGTAGGGATTGTGCTTCTTCCAGAACTCAATCCGATACAGAAGCTCACTGCGTTAAGCCCGTTCATATCGCTCAACGCCTTTATCCTCATAGGGTATTTCACCGGTGTCTATTCCCCTACTTGGACAGTGTTCATTCTCATGGTCGCGGTCGGGCTTCTCAATGAGAAAAGGCATGCACACAGATGGATTTTGGAAAGCCTGCTCCTTGTGTCGATGGGAAGCTATTTTTTAATCGGGTTATGGCTTCACAATTGGGCGCTCGCGCTATTCGCTTTTCTGATTTTCATCATTCCCGCGATTTTCACCGGACATATCCATGTGAAGATACAGGGCTTCACCACCCGGATGGAACGTCTCGCCGTGCTCATGTCGATCATCGTGTTCTTTTTATGGGGGTATTTCTTCGAGGCCTGGGCGGTTTCCTGGGTGGTTTTCCTGGCGGTTCCCCTCTTTGCGGTGATCCTGCATGCGAAGGGAAGGGACACCCTTGTGCCCATCACAGTATTGCTATCCATACTGATATTCTATCTAACCGGGTATTACAGCGGACAATGGAATCTGGCATGGCTGGTATTTCTGGCGATTCCGTTGGTCGCAATCATACAAAAGGCATGAACGCACAACCTGATAGGTCCTCATGATACAATGAAAACAAGGTGATAACATGAAACGAGAAAAAGACGCGCTTTTGAGAGCCACTACCCTGATCAAGCGTGGCCGTTACACCAAACACGTCATACGCGGCCCCAAAGGCCGCTTTGAAGATGTCGAGTCGATCGATGTCATGAAGCTCGACGGGGCGGAGTGGATGCCGTATTATGACAATGTGCGCGACCAGGTCGTGTATGGCTACTACGAACAACGCAAAAGAGGCAAGGTGTTTCACTACCTCGCCTTTCTGTCCTTCGATTATCATTACGCGGCCGCGTCCCCGTTTGATTGGTTTGATGCCGACCCGTTTGGTTTCAAGGATCTGGACTGAGACATTGAAAAGCGCCTGTTCCAAAGCCCCTTACCGACTATTGGACTATGAACATCCAATATGAAGGGGGCGTGGAACAGGCGCTTCTTTTATGATCAGGTTAAACGCTTCAGGGAGTCCAACACGCCTTCCTTGATGGCTTCACAGGCCAGGCTGGCGATCTCGGGGTCGAATTGCCGGCCGGCTTCCTCCCTGAGTTCCTTGATGATGGCGTCTTGTCCCATAGAAGGGCTGTAGGGGCGCTCCTCATGCATCGCGCTCACAGCTTCGGCGACGGCGAGGATCGCACTTTCTTTAAGGTTCTCCTCTCCCTTTAGTTGGCGGGGATAGCCTTGTCCGTCATAACGCTCGTGATGATGCAGCACATATTCGGCGATGTTTTCGAGTGTGCTCGATTGTATGAGCAGTTCGTAACCTCTTTCAGGATGGGTTTTCAAAATCTCGTATTCCTTGACTGTGAGGCGGCCGTTCTTGTTGAGAAGGGACGGGTCGAAACCGATCTTGCCGATATCATGGACGATGCCCGCCCAATAAAGCACATCCGAGGCGTGGTCGTTCAATCCATAGATTCGCGCGAGATGTCTTGCGATGAATGCGACATGCTCGCTGTGATTGCTTGTATCGGAGTCGAACAGGTCGATCGCCTTCAAAAGGGAGACGACCATCGAATTCGTGTGTTGCGAGGGGTCCAAGGAGGCTTTTGACGCTTCAAAGAACGTGTTCAGAAGGATGTTCAACCCTTCGAAGTAGGCCATTGTGTCTGTGTCGAAGGTGGCATCTGATGCCCTGTCTATATCGAAACTGAGCTCAACGGTCATGGTGTCACCGAGTCTGACACTCATGAACACGGATTCCTTGACACGGCTCAAGACATCGTTTTCAAAGGCTTCGGGAATTGCGTCTTCATCATCCGATTTCGCTTTGAATCTCTTTTCTTCATGGACAAAGCGACGGGGCTCCTCGAGGTTCTTGACCCAGTGGTCAGCGGAAATGTCATATTGATTGAGCGTATCCTTGTCAAACCCGATCGCGTCGATGAATGTGACCTTGTGATCATCCACAACAGCGCAACTCCCATAATCGATGTTACCAATGATTTTCACGACTATCCTGAATACTCTCGAAGCCTCGGTTTCAAGCTGGTCTTCCAGAAGGGAATCGGTTTTCGAATACCCGAACAGTTCCTGCAAGGCGTCGATGAGCGCGTTCAGCCTATCCTGTCTTTTGAGGTGCACCTTTTCAGTCTCTTTGATGTTGAGAAGCACCAGCTTCAAGGTGAGCACGATTGCGGTGAGAATGATCAAAAGGAAATTGACCTCGCTCATATAGACAAAGATGTTCGGTTCGAGATAGAAAGGTTCGGTGATATACATGAGCACGAGAAAAAGCAGGGAAAACATGTAAGCGGTGCGTATCGGGAAGAAGAAGGGCATGATTACCGCGAAGGGAATGAAAGCATACTTGTGGAAGACGAACGACAAGTGGGGGACGTCACCACGGAACACAAGAAACGTGGTCACGATAAAGATCAGATAAAAGAGCCCTTCCTTCCAATTGAAATCATTGAAGAAAGGATGCTTGTCCACTTGCAAGGACATGACAAGCGGGAGGCCGAAAATGATCAGTCCGTAAAAATCACCGAGAAACCACACAAGTCCGCTCGCCCAGAGCTCGGATGTGTCGAGACTCCCCAATGCGAACAAGGACAGATTGCCCAATAAAGTCGAGACTGAAGCAATGATGATCCCTACCAAGAACGCTTGGATGATATCCTTCACGTTCAAAGAGAGCATCACCTCAAGCTTGAGCGCGACCCTCACACCGACACACGCAGCCACAAAACCGCTTATGGTCAAAAGGACAGATTGCAGCACCACACCCCAAAACGTCAGATCGAAAAAAAGAATGTGGCCGATGAGATACCCTATCAGAATGAACAAAAAAACCGGAAGCGCCACGGTTTTACGTTTCAGAAACAAAAAGGCGAACGCGAACCCCGTGGTCGGCCAGATGATGCTCGCGTTGAACATGTTCATGCTGAACATGTGCCCGATGGGTACGGAGGCTGTCAAGAGTAACGCCATGAACAAGAATTCACGCAGTTTGAAATGTCGGATCAACGCCTGCAAACGAATCGCCTCCCATGTGGTCTAATCATAACCATTTTAACACTATTCAACCCAAAAAAGAAATATCACATACCGATTCGCATCAGAAAGTATATATCGCTATCTTTTTTTATTCAATGTGTTATAATACCAAAGGTTAATCAATAAAAAGGAGTTTTTACCATGGAAACATTTTATGAATGGATAGGCTATATAGCCTCATTCCTCATTCTTGTAAGTCTGATCATGACTTCTGTGAAACGGTTGCGTCTGATCAACCTTGCTGGGGCACTCCTCTTCGCTTTGTACGGTTGGCTCATCAGCGCATATCCGGTCATGATCATGAATGCCGGGATCGTCATCGTCAACGTTTATTATCTCAAACAGATCTTCGCTTCCGAGGATTTCTTCAAGACCTTGAGTGTCGAAAAGGGAGATGACTATGTGCATGCCCTCCTCAAATTCTATGAGGACAACATCCAGAGGTTCATGCCCGTCGACGAAACAGTCCTTGAAAACAGCGAATTCAGGATTCTGATATTGAGAAACATGGATCCGGCCGGGCTTTTCGTCGCGAAGCCATTTGACAGTTCAACGCTCGAGATCACTTTGGATTATGCCATCCCGGAATTCCAGGATTTCAAGACCGGAGCCTTCATCTATGAAAAAGAGCGCGAACGGTTCAAGGATGCCGGATATCAGAAGATGATCGCTTTCGCCAAAAGTGAAAAACACGAGAAATACTTGCGACGCATGGGGTTCAAACCGACCGATCTCAACGGTGATGAAGCCTTCATCAAATCCATATGAGAAAACGCTCTGAAGAAGGGCGTTTTCTTTTTATTTGAAATCATTATCATTTATTGCGGTTGATGATATAATGGACATGATTAAGATTGGGGGCATAACATGATAGAACTAAAAAACGTCAGCAAATATTACCAAGGAAAAGAAAGTGTCGTAAAAGCTCTGGACTCGATTTCCATCCGTTTCGACCTCGGCGAGTTTGTGGTCATCACCGGTGAGAGCGGAAGTGGGAAGTCGACTTTTTTGAACGTGCTTAGCGGACTTGATACCTATGAGGCCGGAGAGATGTATGTCGACGGCGAAGAGACCGCGCATTTCTCCGATGAGGAATGGGAGGATTACCGCCGCAGGCATATCAGCTTCATCTTCCAAAGCTACAATATCATCGACGCCTATACGGTCTATCAGAACGTGGATTCGGCGTTGATGGTGCAAGGCATACCGAAAGAGAAGAGAAAAGACCGGGTCATGGAACTCATCGACCGTGTGGGCCTTGCCAAACAAGCCCATCAGAAGGCTTCAAAGCTTTCTGGCGGGGAAAAGCAGCGCACCGCGATCGCCCGGGCGCTCGCGAAGGATGCGCCGGTCATCGTCGCAGACGAACCTACGGGAAATCTTGACAGCACGACAGGGGAAAGCATCATTAAACTTCTAAAAGAAGTCAGCAAGGACAGGCTTGTATTGCTTGTGAGCCACAACTACGCTTCAAAAGAGCCTTACGCGACAAGACATGTGAGGCTATTCGATGGTGAGATCGTCGAGGACCGAAGTGTAAGACCCTATGAAAAACCCGAAGAAGAAAAAAAGGGACGCGTCACCAAAGATCGCATGGATCCAATTCAACAGTTCAACCTGGCCCTCAGAAACATCCTCTCCATGCCTAAAAAAGCGCTATTCACCTTGCTTATAAGCATGTTCGTCGTCTTTGTGTTCGCGATGACCTACGGGTCTTATGTCGAACAGACCGAAGCGACCGGCATGACCTCAAGCCATCCGAATTTCAGCAACTCCTTCGAAGGCCGGCTCGTAGTCAGCCGCAAGGACGGCGCGGCGATGAGTGAAAGCGAGCTCACAGCTTTTGAGAATGAGCGCAGTGTGAAAGCCGTCGTGCCCAACGATCCTTTGCTCGACAGGCATTTCCGGGTACTCGAAAGCCATGAGAGCACCCGGCGTTCCTTCAGCATGAGCGTTCACCACGCATCCGTCCTTTCGGAGGGCGATTTGACTGAAGGGCGTCTGCCTGAGGCTGCGGATGAAGTTGTCGTGGACTCCGATGAGTATAGTGTCGGAGAGACACTCGACATCTTCCAATCACAAACCTGGGAAGGGTTCGCGGATGGTGGTGGATCCATGAGCGCCACTGTTGTGGGCATTGTGGACAGCGACCAGATGTGGAACCGGACACTTTATTTCTCGACCGCCTTTTTTGAAAGCACCGAGGCCAAAGTGCTCACACTTATGCACAACAACACCTACCAGTTGACCCATGACGATATCACATTGACTTTTGACACCATGCGCATCGTGCTAGATGAACGTCAGGATGTCGGCTCATTCAAGATCCGAAGCGGGGACGACCAACAACTTCCCCAGTCAATTGATGACCTACTCGGAGAGATCATGACCCTCAGCGGAACGCACATCTTCGACAATGAGCTCTATACCCTTGATGTGGAGTTCGCCGCCTTGGATGAGGGGGAGGAATACCAATACGACCAGTTCCTGTTCATTCATCCAAACACCATGGCGAACCTCTATGAGGACGTGGGGATCCACCAGGTCACACTTGTGAGCGGGGATGCCTATGATGCCAACCGGATCCAGGAAAATCTGGGGGAAGACTATTTCTCTGTCTATCCCGCGGGGTATACCAATGAATTCGACGCCATTTTCAGAACCATCACCAAGATTTTCCTCGGCGGCCTTTCGATCATGGTGCTTCTACTCATGTATTTCATCGCCTACATCGCACTCAAGAATGTCATGCAAAGCCGCAGCAAGAGCTTTGTCATCCTGCGCTCCATCGGTGCTAGGAAAAAAGAGCTCAGCCAATCGCTGATCGTCGAGCTCATATTCACCATGCTCATCGCCTTCACAGTGGTAAGCGGCATATTGAATTTGCAACCGTTGTTGCCGAACATCATTCCCGAATACATGCGGTTCTTCTCACTTGGAAACTACCTCTTCATGCTCACCGCGCTTGTGCTTCTCAGCGTCTTTCTGGGACTCAAGTTCAACAAAAAAATCTTCCGAAGAAGCGTCATCAGCGCTTTTCGGGATGAGTAGGTGCTAACATGATCAAACTTGACAATGTCAGAAAAACATACAATAAGCGCAAGCAGAACGAGAACCGGGTCCTAGACGGGATCAGCCTCGATTTGCCGAATACCGGCCTTGTCGTGCTGCTCGGTGAGAGCGGAAGCGGAAAGACGACGCTTCTTAATGCGATGAGCGGGTTGGACAAGGTCGATTCGGGGGCCATCTCGTTCGATGCGGACACGTTTGAGAAATACGACACTTCGGCATGGGATGCCCTCAGGACAAAGGACATAGGCTATGTGTTCCAGAATTACTATCTGCTTCCTCACGATACTGTCTATAACAACATCCGTCTGACGCTCAAGATGGTCGGCATCGATGACGAGGCTGACATCGCCGGACGCATCGACTATCTTCTCGGCGTGGTCGGCATGAGTGGCTACAAGAACCGCAAGGCCAACCAGCTCTCAGGTGGACAGCAACAGCGCATCGCGATTGTACGTGCGCTTGCCAAAGACCCGAAAGTCATCATCGCCGATGAGCCCACCGGGAACCTCGACAGCCGAAACACACTTGAGATCATGCAGATCATCAAACAGATCTCCAAGGAGAAGCTCGTCGTCATGGTCACCCACGAGAGGACGCTTGCGAGCGGCTACGGTGATGAGATCGTGGAGATTGTGGACGGGAAAATCGCCACGAGAAAGACCAACCATGAAAAGACCCAACATACGAAAACCCACGAGACCGACATCTATCTCGGGGATTTGAACCAAGTGCTCGAAGACGAAAACGTCTCGGTTTACATGGATGGATCAAGCGACGCACCACCACGGGCGCGCTTGATCCTCAAGAACAAGACACTTTATATCGACGTGGACAACCAGGCCTACAACAAGGTCTATATGCTCGATGAGAAAAGCGATGTGAAGATTCATAGCGCCAAACGCGAAGAGGTTGAAAAAACGGACGAAACCCTTCCGACGTTCAACTATTCCGAACGCTTCGCCCCACCGGAGAAGTCATTCCGGCAGGTCATCGGATGGCGCCATGCACTCGAACGTGCCTATCAGGCGCTCAAACGCACCAACAAGCTCACGCGCCTTCTATTCATCGGCTTCTTTATGGTCGCGGGCATTTTCGCCCTCGCGGTCTCCATGTTCACAAACATCTTCTTCATTGACGAGGAAGACTTCCTGGAAACACCAAAATACACTTTCTCAGCCCCGCTTGACGAGCGAGAGAGCGACAATCTAGGCACCATGACCTTCGATGATTTTGACGCGGTGAGGGCTTACGGCGAATCCTATAACTCCATAGAGGCCTATGGGGTGGGACGGTCGCGTGCCTCTGTAAGGATGAGCCTCCCGAAATTCTATCAGACCGGTGGCGTGACCTCGAGAAGCGCACACATCGCGCCGATTGAACTGGTCGGTGAAGGTGACCTTGTCGCCGGAGACATGCCTACAGGCAACGGCATCCTCATCGACCGCACGCTGGCTGATGAGATGCTCAGAAGCGGCACGCTTCCGAATCTGGGGATCGACACCTATGAAGATCTTCTGAGTCTTGAGGGCCAGCTTCGCAATGGCACGATGGAAATGCCCTATGCCATCAGCGGCATCGTTGACACGAGAGCACCGGTGTTCTACGCGGACCGCGCGCTCAGGCTCAGCATAACCTCCGAACAGTTCATAGCCTATGATTTCATTGAAAATTCTATGAGTGTCGTTGCGGGCGAGGTTCCCAATAACCAAGGTGAGGTCATGCTTCATGAGTCGATGGTCAGCGGCATCGATGACATAAACTTCGATAACGCCACTCACGACATGGACGGTGTCACCTACGACGTTGTCGGTGTTTACGGCATGGAGGGAACCGTTCAAACATCCAAAGTTGTCGCAATCAATGGCACCATCGAAGCCGCGGGCTTCGACATGTGGGGGTCCCATGCCTATTTCTATACCGCGGACAGGGAGGCTTTCAACGCTGAGCGCGACGAGGCGTCTGAGGTCCTTCTCGATGAGTATGAACAGGCCCATCGGGATGAACGCAACATGCGACGCATGACTTCAGGCGGGCTCATGGTATTCTCCATCGTCACCCTGGTCGCGACCGCAGGGTCCTTCTATTTCATCATCCGTTCCTCGATGATGCGGCGGATCTATGAGATCGGTGTCTATCGCGCGCTCGGAGTGAAACGCGTCGACATCGTGAAGATTTTCTTCATAGAGATAGTGCTGATCACCACAGTCTCCTCCCTGCTCGGCTATCTCGGGATGAGCTATGTGGTCAATGAGCTTGTCAAAGCCTCGGATGAGATGATCGATTTCTTCAACATCTCCGTATTCACGGTATTTGGAGGCGTCGCCATCATCTATGCGATCAACGCCCTCTTCGGGCTTCTGCCACTTTTCGGTCTGCTCAGAAAGACCCCGGCCCAGATCCAGTCGGTCTATGACCTATAAAAAATAATGCCACGTTTTCGTGGCATTATTCATTGCTGAAGCGGTTCACATAGGTTTCGATGTCGAATTTCCGTCTTAGGCCGTTCGCGCTCAAAGGCCTTAGTTTCCCGAGTACATCCCTTTCCTGAAACGCCCGGTCATGACGTCCGAAGCACCACGCGATGCCCGCGTAGCTGTTTGGGTCCCTTCCGTCGAGAAAGTAGAGGTTGTTGAGTGTCCTGATGGTATCATAGGCTTCCTTGTATGTCCTCGACCACATTATGATCTTCTTGCCCCAATACATGCGCATGTAATTGTGCATGAATCCAGTTTCTCTCATCTCCTGCATGCATGCGTTCCAATAGCGGTCGTGCGTGCGTCCTTCCTTGAGTGTATGCAAGTCGTAGATCGCTTCACGTGTGTCATGCTTGTGCGCTTCCATGGTCTTGTAGGCCCACCCGTAGGTCATTGATTCGAAGGCATCATAGCCATCCTCGAAGAAATAGACGTAATTGAACGCGAGTTCCCTTCTGACGATGAGCTGTTCGAGATAAGCATCCGCGTCCGCCTGTTCCACAGTGCCGTCCTCAACTTCCTTTTGAATGGTCTCAAGCATGTGTAGAGGGGAAATCATCCCGAAATGAAGATAGGGGGAGAGCGTGCTGATCGCGTAGGCCCCAGGGTCATTGCTGAGGCTTGAATACTGATGGATCTCGTGTGTCAGGAATGATTCGAATCGCCTCAAGGCTTCCCGTTCTCCGCCTTTGAAGCGGTCGACTTTGCCCACTTCATGGTTGATGTCGCACCGCTTTATGATCGACTCGGCGCTTTCATCGAGCATGCCGGCATGGCTTTTCGCCTTTTGGTGTATGGCCGGGATTTCGGGCAATGGACTCGGATCCTTGAGTGCATTCCAGAGTTTTTTCCTTATGGTTCTGGCCGCGTATTCGACCTTGTCGGAAGCGACTTCCACAGGAACACTCACATCGCTTTCAACCTCTTCGATTCTGAGGCTTTCCGCCTCGGCGGTCATTTTCCTGCGCATCTCCCTCAGTGGGCGTACGTAGGCCTTATCGGTGACCAGTTGGGTAGCCCGAGAAAAATGACGGGGGATCTCAATGAGAAAATCGCCCGTTGTGACGGTGAAATCGATGCCCCTCGTTTCGAATGAGCGCCTCAAATCCTTGAGGCCCTCGATCATGAAATGGTAGTGTCTGTCGGCTCCATCCTTGAAGGTTCTTGCGATGCAGAAGACGACCTTCAAGGGCTTCTCAAGCCTGTTCGCTTCTAAAACCGCATGATAGAGCGCTCCGTTTTGATGAATGCGTTGGGTGTGTTGCATCCAGTAAAGGACGTATTGTCCGTCTTCGTTTACGGGGTGGTCTTGTATGACGCGGATTCTTTGTTTCATCAAATACCTCCTAATAAGGGTGATAATATGATTGACCATGTGCATATCAAGAATTTCATGGCGTTCAAGGATGAGACAGTGGTGCTAGGCAACCACACACTTTTCATCGGGACCGCCGCATCCGGGAAGACGACCCTGCTTAGGGCGCTCGACTTGTTTTTCAATCATGTGCTTGATCTTCAGGATGTCCGGAACAAGCGCGAGCCCATCATCATCGAATGCTCGATCGACGAGACCACCTACAAAAAAGTGTTCACACCACCTCACTACACCTTCGATTCGAAATTATCCCATGGCCCCTTTGAAACCCTAGCAAAAATGCGCTATCTCTATCTTCCCTCACCACCGCATGCAATGGATCATTTTTTCAATCAATGCCTGTCCCTTCATTATACGCCTAAAATAAACGACTTTGCAAATGCCGAAATGTCCATAGACGGCTTAACCATCAAAGGGGCTGCGGGGCCATCCAGAGAGGCTTATCAGGTGGTTGACACGCCGGATTTCCAAAATGAAAGCGATAAAAAAAGGATCAGGGTCGAATGGCTGAAACACTTCAACCATGCAAGCGCCCTTTATATCGGTGCCGACGACATAGAGAAGAGCATCCGTTTCAAGGATTTCGACGGTCTTGTGAACCTGTGCGCACAAGCCCTGTTCGTCTCGAAGCAAAAACAGTTCATCAATGCCTTTCCCTACAGGGTCCACCCCCTTTTCAAGACGGACATGCAGCGAGAGATGTCCACCTTGACCAGACCGATGCGAAAAGCCACCACATTCCTGCTTGTCGAAGGGAAGTATGATGTGCCCTGGTTCGAGAGCGCACTTCGCATATTGAACAGGGAACACCGCTACCGGGTCGTGCCCTCGGGCGGGTCCGGGAATCTTCGCTTCGTTGACGAGCAGCTCAGGAAGGCTGGATTCAAGACGCTTGTCGTGAGCGATGGGGATGTAGATGTGCCAGGTTACAGTTTGAAACGCGACATCGTCGAACTCTATGTCGAACCTGATTTTCTCGAAAAACAGTTCAATGCGTCCTTCAAACGCCCACCGCAGACCAAAAAGCAGTTTTTCAGCGTCATTCATGAAAAAGATGATGTCATCAAAAAAGTGCTCGCCCGTTACGCGACCTATCACCTTAGTGCCTCACACCCTTTCGTCAGGGAAATCGGATCCATCCTCGAGGATTACGAGGCTTAGGAGGGTTTTATTTTGAAAGGTTTTGCTTTATAATACTTGCACACCCTTTGGAAAGGATGGATCCTTATGAAGACGTGTCCGGTGTGTGAACACAGCACTTATGCACTCTATGACAAAGAGATCGACATCACCCACCACGTCTGCAAGGCGTGTGGATATACATTCAAGGACCCGGCGGACCATGTCGGTGAAACCAAGGAAAAGGCCCTTTATTCCAACCATCAGAACACCATGGAGAACCAAGGCTATGTCAATATGTTCAAGCGGTTTCTGGATTTTGCCTTGGATGAAGACACCAGGGGGCCGGCACTGGATTTCGGCAGCGGCCCCGGCCCCGTCCTCTATGAGCTTCTCAAAAGAGAGGGATTCGAAAGCTATCATTACGACCCGTACTTCCATGATGAGAAGAGGGTTTTCACGCGGCGTTACGGCCTCATCACCTCTACAGAGGTCTTTGAACACCTAAGCGACCCCAAACAGATCATCACACAACTCGATGACCTCCTGAAAACCGAGGGCATCCTCGCGGTCATGACTTCCCTGAGACCCGTCTCCGACGAGGCTTTTCTCAAATGGTGGTACAGGCGTGACAGAACCCATATCGGCTTCTTCACCGAAGAGTCTTTCAAAAGACTCGCAGAAGGCACCAATCTGGAACTGACCAAGACAAATCGCAACAATTATTTCCTATTTGAAAAACGGAGTGACAAGTCATGAAGGTCCATACATTCAGCAATACCCAAAGAACTTATTTCACCGACCATCTCCCCAAAAGCATCACGGTGTGCGACACCCCCGAAGACGCGGATGTCCTCATCCGCGGCAAGATGGACAAGGAGGAGGCCCATGATGGCCTCAAGGCCGTCATCATACCCTTCACAGGCCATAACGGCATGCCTGTAAAGACATTGAGGCAGAAAGGTGTGGCGCTTTTCAACACCCAGGCGCATTCCCACTTCGTGAGCGAGAAGGCGCTCACCCTCACTTTGGCTTTGCTTGGCAATGTGCCCTCGTATCACAACAATCTCAAAGGCGGCCATTGGAGCGGCAGGAACCTGCCTACCAGGACGCGCTGGGTCTCCCTTTGGAACAAGCACGTCGGCATTTACGGTTACGGCAAGATCGGCAGGCATCTGAAGACATTGCTCGATGCGTTCAATGTGACCGTCCATGTCCTCGACCGTGGAAAGGATTATCCGGGTTGTGTAGTGGAAAAAGACCTCTACGCCCTCACGGGCAACACGGATCTGACCATCATCGCCGCCCCTCTCACCAAGGATACACAGCATGCCTTCAGCGGTCCCATTCTAGACCAGCTCAAGGGAAAATACCTGGTCAATGTCGGGCGCGGTCGGATCATCGATGAGGCCGCGCTTTATGAAAGATTGGAAAACGGTCTGATCGAAGGGTTCGCAAGCGATGTGTGGTTCCAGTATCCCAAGGATGATGAGACCCTTGCCCCGTCGCGCTATCCGATCCACACCCTGGAGAATGTCGTCCTCTCCCCCCATACCGGAGGGTTCACCACGGAAGCGCAGACGCTCATGCTTGAAGCGCTGGTGAAAAGACTCAGGATGATTGAGGCCGGGGATTTTTCAGAGGCTTTAAATCTGTCCGACCTTGAATGAGGTGAGTGCATGAAAAGATTCTATGATGAACGGGAGACGATGTTCTCCCGCGCCCGCTTAAAAAAGAATACAAGCCGTTATGACGCCTTCTACAATAAGCACCCCGGGCTGAAGAAGAAGGACGACGCGGTCAGGGGCATGGATTTCATGGCTGCAATCCGTAAAAGCGAGGCTTTCAAAAAGCGTTTCATGCCCCTGTTCGAGCATGACGAAGCCTATATGAAGGCTCTTTATGATTTTTTAGACCGCATCCCCATGCCTGACACGCCGGTCGAGATTACGGATACATTCAATGAGAACATCAAGGCCATCGCCAAACATTATGGTGCCAAAGAGGCGGGCATCGTCAAATTGAGAGAAGACCATTACTACACCCATTTCGGTGGAGTCAACGAACCTTTCGGGAAAGACACCTATGGTGAGAAGACCCCGAAACACTACACCCATGCGATTGTCTTCTTCATCCCCATGCGCAAAGAATATGTCAACAGGGCCCCTCATTTCGAAGAACTCACCGAGGCCTTGAACGTCTATACGGAAGTCGCTGTGACAGGCAGCCGCCTCGCGACATACATCAAAAGCCTCGGCTATGACACGACTTTCTTGAGCGAGATTTTCTATCTCGCCCCGCTCGTCCCGCTCGCACGGGATGCAGGGCTCGGTCAAATCGGCATGTCCAACCATATCATCAACGCACGGTATGGAGACAGGCTTCGTCTTGGCGCGGTCTTCACCACGATGCCGCTCAAGGCCGATGCTCCTGTGGATTTCGGTCTCGAGGCCTTCTGCCAACGCTGTGCATTGTGCCTCATGAACTGTCCCATGCAGTCGATCACCCCGCATACGCGCATGGTGAACGGACGCACTTTCTACAAATTCGACGAACAATCCTGTTTCAAGATGTTTCAGAACATGGGCACGGACTGCGGCGTATGCATCCAGAGCTGTCCCTACACCCAGGGGATCAGTGAAGAGGCGCAAGCCTTCATGCGCAACGACCCGGAGCGCATCGACGCTTTTCTGAAGGACTACCTGAAGGATAAGAGGGGACGCCGCGTATCCATAAAGACCCCCCTCGACATCGTCAAAGGAGGCGAATAGCATGATCCTTGATTTGGATGTGCACGGCATGGTGGTCGAAGAGGCCATCACCCATATCGAAAGAACCATAAAAAGTGCGCCCAAGGACGTCACCACGATCCGTGTGATCCACGGCTTTCACGGTGGGAACGCCCTCAAACGGGCCATACAGGACCCGAACAGAATCCGTTCGAAACGCCTCAAGCGACGCAAATACACGATGAATCAAGGCGAGACCCTGCTCGAGATCGAATGATGTCCAACCACAAGGCTTTTCGACTCACTCTGCTTGCGGGTGGTCCTTTGGGAATTGGCTTGATAGTTGTGGGGTTCTTTCTTCCAAGGTGGCACTTCACAGTGATGACGGCCGGCTTCGTGACACTCGCCCTGGTCTTCGTCATCGCCCAGACCTTGGCCGTATGTCACATGTTCAAACATGACGAGGACAAGCGAAAGGCGTCCATGCGGGACTGTCCGACTTGTGGCAAACCGATATACAATGATGACACGGTCTGTCCCTATTGTCAGTCCGAAGTCAAAAAATAGTGTGTTACGACACACTTTTTTTGTTATAATGGTGATAGTGAGAAAGCGCTTTTATGACAAGGGAGAGTGAATCATGTATAGGATCAAGAAGAAAATCACCTTGAATGACACGTCCGATTTGATGGAGATTGAAGCGCCCTTGGTTGCGAAGAACGCTCAACCCGGACATTTCGTGATTCTCCGGGTCGATGAAGACGGGGAGAGGATCCCGCTGACCATCGCCGGTGTCGAAGGGGATGCGGTCACCATCATCTATCAGAAACTCGGCTACTCCACAGAGAAACTCGGGAAAAAGGAAGAAGGGGACTATGTCGAGGATTTCGCAGGGCCTCTTGGCAATCCCGCGCACATCCGGCATAAGGACCATGTCGTCGGTGTGGCCGGTGGGGTCGGGTCGGCGCCCTTGTTGCCACAAATGCGTGCCTACAAGGAAAACGGCAGTAAAGTGACGATTATCCTCGGCGCGAGGAACAAGGATCAGCTGATACTGAAATCCGCCTATGAATCTTTCGCCGACGAGGTTCTCATCACCACAGATGACGGCTCGCTTGGGAAGAAAGGATTCGTGACCGATGCGCTTTTAGAAGTCCTAAAAGAAGAAAATGCCGATCACGTGGTCGCGATCGGTCCCGTCATCATGATGAAACACACCGCCGCGATGGCCAAGGATCATGGCCTCAGTGTCGACGTCTCGCTTAATCCCATCATGATCGATGGTACCGGCATGTGTGGCAACTGCCGGGTCACCATTGGAGGAAAGACGTATTTCGGCTGCATAGACGGACCGGACTTTTCCGGCGAAGAAGTCGATTACGACGAACTGATCGCCCGCCAGTCCTACTACAAGGACCAGGAACACGAATGCTATCTGAAGTTGGGTAAAGATGAATAAAAACAGAAGAACGCTCATGGAAGAGAGAAACGCGCAAGAACGTACCGAACATTTTCTGGAGGTCGCGCTTGGATACAACCGTGACGAAGCCGTGCGGGAGGCCATGCGCTGCATCGACTGCAAGAACCCGAAATGCATCCACGCCTGCCCCGTGAATATCGACATCCCGGGCTTTATCCGGGACCTCAAGGAAGGTGACCTGGAAAAGGCCTTCGAAACGATCTATGAAGACAACATCCTCCCTTCAATCTGCGGTCGCGTATGCCCGCAGGAAAGCCAATGTGAAGGCGAGTGCATCCTCGGCATAAAAGGCGAGAGCGTCTCCATCGGCGCCTTGGAACGTTTTGTCGGGGACTATGGCATGGAAAACGGATTGGCAAAAACGCATCCGCTTCCATCGAACGGTCGCAAAATCGCGGTCGTGGGGAGTGGCCCCGCAGGGCTCGCCAATGCCGCCTCCATGCGCAAGAAGGGGTATGATGTGACCATCTTCGAAGCGCTTCATGCTTATGGCGGGGTTCTCAGATACGGCATCCCGGATTTCCGTCTGCCCAAATCCATCGTCGATGAGGAAATCAGCAACCTCGAAAACATGGGTGTGACATTCGTGAAAAACGCCATCATAGGAAAAACCCTCACCATCCCACAGCTTTTCGAAGAGGGATATGAAGCGGTGTTCCTCGGGTCCGGTGCGGGGCTTCCAAAATCCCTCAGGGTCCCCGGTGAGAATCTTAACGGTGTCTATTACGCGAATGAGTTCCTTACAAGGGTCAACCTCATGCGTTCACGCGGCTTTCCGAAAACAAGTGACACCCCGGTCAAACTCGGGGACAACGTCTGTGTTGTGGGGGGCGGCAATGTGGCCATGGATGCAGCAAGGACCGCGAAACGTCTTGGTGCCGCCAATGTCTTCCTCGCCTATAGAAGGGACGAATCCTCCCTACCGGCCAGACTTGCCGAAATTCATCATGCCAAGGAGGAGGGCATCGATTTCCGGCTGCAGAGGAACCCCGTCAAAATCGAGGGTGATGAGAACCGTGAAGTGACCCGTGTGGTGTGTGAAATCATGAAACTTGGAGAAAAGGACGCCTCGGGCAGGCACCGCCCGATGCCCACAGGAAAATACGAAAGCTATCCGATCGACAGCATCATTGTCTCGATCGGCCAGAAGCCCAACCCGATCCTGAAACGCAGCACAGATGACCTTGAGACCCAGGACTGGGGAGGCATTGTCACGGATGAGACACACCAGACATCAATCGAGGGCGTCTTCGCAGGCGGCGATGTCGTGAGCGGCGCCGCGACCGTCATTCTCGCCATGGGCACGGGCAAGGACGCCGCTGAAGCCATGGATGATTATTTGAACCGAAGCTAAAGGGACGAAAGTCCCTTTTTTATTGACATCCAAGCGGATAGCTGATAAACTTTGAAGGACAAACTTTGAATATCAAATAAAAAACGGAGGTTCAACATGAAAAAAATCGGCATTGTCGTATGCGGCAACTCGGGTATCGACTACATTGACCATTCTTACGATATTCGCGTACTTAGAAGCATGCTTCTCTTTGGGGAGCAGGAATTCACGGATTTTGTGGACATCAGCGCGGAGGATTTCTACAAACGTTTGAAAGAAGCACCGAACGCGCCACTCTCTACGGCGCAAACAGCGACCGGCGTCATCATGGAGACGTATGAAACCATGCGCAACGAGGGCTACACCGATCTCATCGTCATCACCATTTCCTCTAAACTGAGCGGCACCTATGAGGGTGCGCAAATGGCTGCGAACATGGTCGATGATATCCATGTGCATGTGTTCGATTCGCTCACCGTGGGGTATGCGGAAGCCTATATGGCCCTTTCGGCCGCCAAATTGGCAAAAGAAGGGTCCGCCGTCCCAGAAATTTTAGACCGTCTCACCCAAATACGAGACAACCAAGGTCTTTTCATTTCTGTGGACACTTTGAAATTTCTGGTCAAGAACGGACGTCTCTCCGGTGCTTCCGGTCTGCTTGGGTCGATGCTCAAGATCAAGCCGATGTTGCATCTGACACATGATGGACGGGTCGAACCCCTTGAAAAGATCAGGACTAGAAAGAAAGCGATCAACCGCATGGTTGAAAGATTTCTTGAGGAACGTACAGAGAAGAATATCGAGGTCTTCATCCTTCATGCTCACGATCACGAGACCGCCAAGGACATCAAGGAGCAATTGAAAGACGCCAGGGACGACCTGGGCGACATTCCTGACTATCCGCTGACCCCCGTTGTGGGTGCCCATGCAGGACCTGGAGCGATCGCAATCGGTTGGATTACAAAAAAATGGTAAAAACACTCTTGTTTTTGGTATAATGGGGTGTAAAGGAAAGGGTGATAGTATGGCGACCAGCCCCAAGGAGATCATCAATGAACTGCTTGTGGATGTTTTTAACCACATTCTACGTATAGAACAGCAGCACATGCGCAAAAAAGGCATCAAACTCTCCATGAATGAGATTCATGTGCTTGAGGCCATTCAAAAGAGCGACGAGGCGACCATGTCGAACATCGCCAAACGCCTGCACGTGACCGTTGGCACGTTGACCACATCAATCAACAGGCTCGTCGACAAAGGGTATTGTGAACGGTATCAGACCAAGGAGGACAGACGCAAAGTCTTCATCCGCCTCACGAAGACGGGCAGGCATGTCCTCGAGGTGCACCGGGAATTCCATGAGGAAATGATCGATGCCGTGATCGATGATTTGCAGCTTGAGGACAACGCTTTGTTGATCGAATCCCTCGAAAAGCTCACGGAATATTTCAAGGAAAAGTATTGAGAAGGCCGGTGTCCTAATATGGCAATCAGTTCTGATGTGTTGAGGGGCCATCTCGAAAGTGTCATCTTGACACTCATTTTGGAAGAAGACCGTTATGCATATGAAATCGCACGGGAAATCCGCGAACGGACGAACGGCACCTTCTCAATGAAGGAGGCCACGCTTTATGCGATGGTCCAAAGGCTTGAAAAAAAAGACCTGATCCGTTCCTACGTCGGTACAAAATCCCATGGAAGAAAACGCCGCTACTATACCCTTACCCCTCTGGGCAAGGCGTATTTCAATGAAAAAAAACAGGAATGGTATGAACTTAAAGAAGTGATGTCGGTCTTTTTGGAGGATAAAGATGAAACAGATTGATGCTTTCATAAAAGAGATCTTCAAAAACCATCCTTCCGCCGATGAAGAGACCATTGAGGAGCTCAGAGGCTTTCTGAGTGAAAAAGTCGAGGATCTGATTGAACAGGGATATGAAGAAGAAGAGGCGGTACGCAAAACAATAGAGGAATTCGGCGATCCCGAGGAATTCTATCTTCCCAGTCTCGAAAAGGACAAGAAAAGGTATTTTCGTCACGCCGCCATCAGGCGTTCGAAGAACACACTTCTTTTCTCTTCCCTGAGCAGCCTGCTCATCATCGCGATGATCATGGTTGCGAATTTCGTTTTCTTCCCTGAAATAGGACCATGGTCGATTATCATAGCGCTTGGCGTCCTTTTTTGGCCGCTCAGCATTTTATACAGACTTCTCAACAGAAAGGGAGATTAAGATGCCTCAGAAGAAAACCGCAGTCATCGCCATAAGCACCGGATGTCTCGATTACATGGACATCAATCCTGACAACCTGTTCATCCTCCGCTGCAAGATCATCATGGAGGGGGAATCGTTTGATGATTTTATCGAAATCGACGCCAAGGACTTCTATGACCGCCTGAGAAACGAACCGACCCTGGTTCCCACCTCATCGATGCCTCCCGTCGGGGAAATCGATGAGACCCTGCACACCGTGGAGGACGCGGGCTATGAGTCCGCGATCATCGTCACCATCTCCTCGGGTATGAGTGGGACCTTCCAGACGTGCAAGATGGCAAGGAACGCTTATGAGGGGAACCTTGACATCCATATCGTCGACAGCAAGAACGCAGCCGCCAGCGAAGGCTTTCTCTCCATTGAGGCGCTCAGGCTTGTCGAGGAAGGTCACTCGCCCAAGACGATCGTACCTTACTTGGAACGTCTCGCCACAACCCGGAGGCAGTACTTCATGGTCGACAACCTCCGATTGTTGGTTAAAAACGGACGGCTTTCGGGATTCTCGGGCATGATGGGCAGGCTTCTCAAGATCAAACCCATCCTCCAGGTGAATGACGAAGGATATATCGTCCCCTTTGAGAAGGTCAGGACCCACAACAAGGCCCTAAGAAAGATGATCGACCAGATTCTATCCGACCTTGAGACAGTCGAGAACTTTGTAATCACCTATGACACCTCGGACAACAAGGAAGGCTACGAGACGGTGTGGAACGCCATCGAGGAGAAATATCCAAACCATACCTACTACGCGGCGCCCATCACACCGGTCATTGGCGCGCACACGGGCACCGGTACGATTGGGGTCGCCTATTTCGATCTCGACAAGGCAAAATCCCCCGAATAAAAGTTGTATCCGACATGAAGCCGTGATACAATATATGACGGTGATTTTATGCAAACAAGAAGATTGGTTTTTTTGGCGGTCATGCTCGGTGTTTCCGTCGTGCTCAACATCGTCGAAAGGACTGCGATACAAGGCTTCAGCGGTCTGCCGATGATCAGGCTTGGCCTCGCGAACATCGTCGTGCTGATCCTGCTATATACTTACGGTCGGAAAGACGCTTTCAGTGTACTCTTTTTGAGGATTCTGCTCGTCGGGTTCGTCACCGGCCTGTTCAGCCCTTCATTCTTGTTGAGTTTCTCAGGCGGCATGGTCGCGTTCGCACTCATGATTCTCTTTCAGCGCTTGCCTGGATTCTCCATCATCAGCGTCAGCATCATGGGGGCTCTTGGGCACGCGGTCGGACAGATTTTCATGGCGATATTCATCCTTGAGACTTCCGAGATCGTCTATATCCTCCCCATACTCGCCGCCATCAGCATCCCCACCGGGATTTTTACCGGCATGGTCGCGAGAAAACTCATCACACTCATGCAAGAACAATTCACCTTGCGTGTCCATTGAACAAATTAAAAACGTTTCGGGCGCTTCAAGCGCTCGAAACGTTTTTTATTGATTGCCTCAGTCGCGCCATTCGAAGACATAATCCTCGAAACCGTCAGTCATTGCGCGCGAGCCATCCGGCATCACCCAAAGCGCCTCGACATCATCGAGGTCATCGATGAAGGCCTCGGAAACCTCGGGTTCCATGAGAAATGCGGCGGTCACAAGAATATCTCCGATGGTGCCGTTTTCGACGATCAAACTCACACTGCGATAATGATCGGCAGGGTAAAGTGTGTTGGGATCAATGATGTGATGATAACGTTCATCGTCCACGGTGTAATACCGCACGTAGTCCCCGCTTGTCACGACTGAAGTGCCGCTTTCGATCTGCACCGCGCCTAACCCTGCGGTTTCATTCGGTCTCTCGGGATCGGTGAGGGCTATGTTCCAAAGGCCGCTTTCGCGTGTCGGATGGGTGCCATAGACTTCAATGTTTGACGTCCCGGCATTGACGAGGAAGCTGTCTATGACATCGAAAGTCTTCAGGTATTCGGTGACTTTGTCCGCACCGAATCCTTTCGCGATGCCACCGAGATCGAGGCTCATCCCTTCTTCGATGGAGACTTCATGGGTATCATCGTTCATAGTGATCTTGTCGATCCCGACGGATTCGTTGGCCTTTTGCAGCGCATCATCATCAGGCAGGACACACTCGCCTCCCTCGTTGCAGGTCTCCATCCGTTCACTCCATAGGTCGAGCACGGGTCCTAGAGTGATGTCGAAGTACCCGTTGGTGAGCGCGTGATAGTCAATGGCCATCTCTATCTGTTCATAAAGCAACGGGTCGACTTCATGCATGATGCCGGGATTCTCGTTGATGGTACGGATGTTCACGGTGTCATCCACGTCATCGTACCGGGTGGAGAGTTCATGGATGGTCTTTAGTCTTTCATCGACCCCCTCGAAAATATCCTCAAGGGTTTCGCTTTCAGTATCTTCTGGGATATAGATGCTGACGGAGACACTGGAATCGAAATAAAGAAATGTGTTGGACGCCCGTTGCAGTTCGGGCGTAACTTCGTCTTGGCATGAGGCAAGAAGTGTGGTGATGAGCGTTAAAGTGAAGATGATAAACAGTTTCTTCATAAGTGATCGTCCTTTCATCGTTGTCATTATAGCACATGAGGTTGAGTACGTCTTCTTTCATGTAAATATTCCACAAAAAAAGAGGCCTGCAGGCCTCTTTAAGTTGAGGAGGGGATTCTTAGTTGAGCGCTTTTTCGATGGCTTCGATATAACCTGTTACAGTGATGGTGACACCTGCGACAGCGTCATCCTCGAAATCGCCGTCTTCATCGATGTTGTAGGATGGGACGCCTTGATTGTCTACAATGTCAGCAGCGAGGGCTTGGACTTGTTCGTGCCACATCATTTCGTCTTCAACGTAGCATACGCCGTCCTCGTCATACTCGACGTCTTTGTCTCTGTGCATGTGATAGTCACATCCGTAGTCCAAGGACATCTTGGTTGTGGTGACATGCTCATCGTCTTCGTCGGTGGTTGTGTAAACGGTATCGATTGCCATGTATACAAGGTGACCGTCTTCATTGACAGCACCGACTGCTACTGAATGCCCACTTCCCTCACCATAGCCGAAAAGCATGCCGGGTTCATAGTCGCCAGTGCCTTCGAATGAAGGGACATCGTAATCTGTTGGCACTTCATCATCCCCGAGTTCGGCCAGGTCAAGCGCGTTCTCGACCGCTTCAATGTAGCTTGTCACAGTGATGGTGACACCTGCGACAGCGTCATCCTCGAAATCGCCGTCTTCATCGATGTTGTAGGATGGGACGCCTTGATTGTCTACAATGTCAGCAGCAAGGGCTTGGACTTGTTCGTGCCACATCATTTCGTCTTCTACGTAGCAATTACCGTCCTCGTCATACTCGACGTCTTTGCCTCTGTGCATGTGATAGCCACATCCATAGTCCAAAGACATCTTGGTCGTATAGACATCTTCTTCATCATCATCGGTTGTCGAATAGACAGTATCGATGAAGATGTCTTCGATGTACCCTTCAGCATCCACGTAGACGTAAGCATACGTATTGTTGTGACCGTCGGTGTAACCGAGGTGGAGTCCGGGCTTGTAGTCACCGTATTCAACCTCGCCGTTATCACCATTGTCGCCATTGTCACCGTTGTCGCCATTTTCATCTCCATTGTCGCCGTTGCCACATGCGGCAATAGAGAAGAAAAGCGTCAAGGCCAACAATAAAGAAAGAAATTTTTCATAATTTGTTGCCTTTTAGTCAATTTTGGTTTTCAACCACTTGTATTATAAGTTTTGTAGTGCCCGATTGTCAGCAGAAATAGTCATAAACAAAGCTGATTGCACCATTTTACTTTTGCATACAAACTAAATGTGCTGGACGTTTCTGTTTCTATCCTGATATGATATAATATACTTGAACTGAGGTTATCAATATGAATAGAAATGATATTAAACTTATAATCGTATTAAGCATCGTCGCATTGGTCAGTGTCTTCGCTGTACAAATCCTACAAAACAGACAGGCATTGGATGACGGCATCGCCATCATCTCATACGAAAATCGCGAAATCCTAAGGATCAACCTTGAAGACGGATCGAGTGAAGTGATTCAACCGGAACATGTCAACGAGGCTGATGATGAAACGGGTGTATACATCGTCGACGGCAAACTCGGAGACGTGACCATCCATTACAATGCCGAAGATAGCACCGTGCACGTCGAGGATGAGGAAAGCCCGCAAAACATCTGCCAGAAGCAGGGGAGGACCAACTCCCCCCTCAAGCCTTTGACCTGTCTTCCCAACGAAGTCGTCATCCGCATTGAGACCCCGTTGCCGGACCCTGATGACGATGATGCAATCGTTTACTAAACTGAACCAAGGAGGCTAACCCCATGGACCCATTCGGACTTGCTGTATTCGAAGGTTTGCTGTTCTTCATCATATTGGCGATCACCTTCAAATCACTCATGAAGATGGATATCACACCCATATTCCCAAAAGGCGCCATCCGAGATATGCAGATCATCTATATCTTCTTGGCCATCGCGCTTTCCTATCTCGTGCTCAAGGGCATCATGAATCTTGTGACCATTTCCATCACTTTGTTCAGTTAAAGGACAAATCCATTTAAAAAAGAGGACCGATGTCCTCTTTTTTCAAATATAGCGGATACTGCGCGCCTCAATGGATATTTGTGCCTGGTCGCGTGTGTGCTCCTTTAGGGAACTGCGGAGATTTTCCGCCTGTTTCTCAGGCAAAATGAGCACATAATGGGCCTGTGAATCATAACTGCGATCCACAGGTGTGTCCATACCGCCGATGAGGTGTTCGATCGTGCCGATCCAATCGAAATCGACACTGACTTTGATGCTCACAATCACTGTTCGTACACTTCGTTCGGCTTGGTCCAATGCGTCACGCACACTCTTGCCGTAAGCCCTGATGAGACCGCCCGCTCCCAGTTTGACGCCGCCGAAATACCTCACGACCACCGCCATCACATTGGTCAGACGGGCCTTCTTTAGACTTTCGAGCATCGGGATTCCGGCAGTCGTGGAGGGTTCACCGTCATCCTCCGCCTTCTGCGTCAACCCCTCATCGCCGATGATGTAGGCATAACAGTGATGGGCCGCGTCGGGATGTTTATGCTTGATGCCCTCAAGGGTCTTTAAGGCTTCCTCTTTGCTGAAGACGGGTTCTAAATAAGCGATGAAACGGGAATGCTTGATGATGTTTTCGTGTGTGACTGGATGCTTTATGCTTTCCATTGGAATCACCTACTACAATCATAGCATTTCTCAAGGCTTTTGGCTTGCATTGATGGAAAAAAAGAAGCATCTGTAGTATAATTCATGTGGTGGTTCTATGACGAAACTGCACGAATACGGACGCATTATATTGAAGACTTTGAATGACGCTTCTTTTGAAGCGTATTTTGTCGGAGGGTTCGTCAGGGATCATCTGCTTGGCAATCCCACCCATGATATCGACATCACCACCAACGCGCGACCGGATGATGTGAGAACGCTCTTTGAAAGGGTCATCCCCACAGGAAAGGCCTTTGGCACCATGACCGTGCTCATTGATGGCGTCCCTTTCGAGGTGACAACTTATCGGATGGAGACGGTCTATGACAACCACCGACATCCCAAGGAGATCCGCTTCGCCGATACATTGATCGAGGACCTGAAGCGCCGTGATTTCACCATAAATCAGCTCACCATGGACAAAGAGGACCGAATAATGGATCATTTCGACGGCCTAAAGGATCTTAAAGATAAAAAAATCCGCACCATCAACGACCCGGACGAACGTTTCTTCGAAGACGCCTTGCGCATGCTCAGGGCATTCAGATTCATGGCCAAACTGGATTTTGAACTCGGGAATGAAACCGCCCGGGGCATCACCACCAACAAGGACCTGATCCGGAAAATATCGATTGAAAGGGTCCAAGAAGAACTGTTCAAGCTGCTTGAATCGCCATGCAATAAAAAAGCCCTCAGAGCCATGGTCGACACAGGCTTCGCCGAAGCGCTTTACGGTCTTGGGCATAGGATCCGGCTCCTCGCCGACACCAATGTCGCTTTTGACAAGGAGACCGCCCTCGTAATCATGTTCAAAGACGAGCGTCTTGACGAGGGCCATTGGAAGCTCTCGAACCAATTGAAAGACACCATCAGGCGTGCCACGAAAGTCCATACGGAAACATTCGAGAGCGGATTTCGCCCCATCGATCTCTACACATACGGAAAAGCCATCTGCATGATCGCCAACACGGTGAACACGATTTACGGGGGTATGGACCAAAGTGCCATGATCGAATCCTTGGACGATTCGCTCAAGGTGCGTTCTTTGAAAGAACTCAAACTGACCGGTGGAGACATCAAAAAGCATTTCCCCATCACCCATCCCAGCCAGATCGGCTGGCTGCTTGAACGGCTGCTCGAGGATGTGCTAAACGGTGAAGTGAAAAACACCCGGTCGGAACTCAAAAGAAAAGCCATGGAATATTTGAAATCACATGAAAGCGAGCAATGACAATGCCTAAATTCGAAGCCTACCTGGATGGTTTTCACACCATCAGCATCCTCATGCCCAAATCCGTCACTGACAGACGGATCGAAACCTTCACTCTATGCGGAAACAACGAGACCTTGCCGCTATCGACCACGAATGTCGAAAGTTTCAAGGATACCGTCAAATACACGACCACTTTCGAGGGGTATGTCTTTCTGACTCAGGACTATACGGTCGAAGATGATGAAGGACGGTCCGCCGAACTATATACAGGCGCGATTGTGCGAACCGAACTTTTTGATGACCTTTTCGCTTATGACGGTGACGATCTCGGTGTCACCTACAGTGAGGAAAAGACAACATTCAAACTTTGGAGCCCGGTCGCGAAGAGAATCACGCTGAAACTGCGCGAAGCTCAGGGTGAATGGAAAGAGATTGACCTGGAATATCAGAACCAAGGCATCTGGTCGCTCACTTTGGAAGGTGATCATGAAGGGTGCCGTTATGTTTATGAAAGCTATGTGAACGGCAAAGTCCGAACGTTCACAGACCCATTCGCGATCGCATCAGTCGAGAACGGAAAAGAGAACGTCGTGGTCGACAGGGACAAGTTTGTCTCCATGCCGCATACCCCGAAGATGCAAGCCTTGAACCCTGTCGATGCGGTCATCTATGAGACGAGTGTCAGGGATTTCACCAAGGACCCCTCCATCCATGCGACGCATCCCGGCAAATTCCCTTCATTCACTGAAGAGGGTCTGAGAGATGAACATGGTGAAAAAGCTGGCTTCGATTACCTCAAGGCCCTCGGTGTGACCCATGTGCAGATCCTGCCCTTCTTCGATTTCGAAGGTGTGGATGAGACCGACCCGGACGCAACGTACAACTGGGGTTACAACCCTTCACAATACAATGTCGTCGAAGGGTCTCTCAGCACGAACCCTTACGACCCCTACACACGTATCAACGAGGCCAGAACCATGATCGACACCTTGCACAAACACGGTCTCAAAGTCATCATGGACGTCGTCTACAACCACGTCTATGACGTGGACACCTTCCCCTTCGACGCCCTCGTGCCCGGATACGCCTACCGTGTCGACGCTCACGGATATCTCACGGAAAGCTCAGGATGCGGAAACGACCTGGCCACAGAACGCACGATGGTCCGCAAGTTCATCGTGGATTCGGTCATGTTCTGGGCGCAAGTGTACAAGGTCGACGGGTTCCGGTTCGACCTCATGGGGCTCATCGACCTCAAGACGATGCATGTGTTGCGTCAGAAGCTTGAAAGCTACAGAAAGGACATCATCGTCTACGGGGAAGGCTGGAAAATCCCGGCCCCGATCAAAAGCGACCTTCTCACCCATCTTCAGAACAACCATGTCCTCTACAACATAGGGTTCTTCAACGACATCACCCGTGATTATATCAAAGGCTCCAACTTCGATGTCACAGACATCGGCTTCGCCCTTGGCAAGAAAGACCGGAAGAAGACCATCGAAAGCATCCTAAGAGGCGGCACCGTCATGCAAGGTGGCATCAAGTACCCATCGCAGTCCCTCAATTATGTTGAATGCCATGACGACCACACCTTTTATGACCAGACTGAAAAAGCGTTGCCGAAGACCCCTTTGAAGACACGCCTTCGCATGCAGAAACTCGCCACCTCCATGGTCATCCTCGCTCAAGGCGTCCCCTTCCTCCACAGCGGGCAGGAATTCTACCGCACCAAGGACGGTGTCAAGAACAGCTACAAGTCACCGGATGAAATCAACATGCTTGACTGGTCGAAAACGGGCCGCTTCAAAAAAGACATCGATGATTTCAAGCGCCTGCTTGAGATCAGGCGCGAGCACCCTCTCTTCAGGATCCGCACACCGCATGAAGCGACGCAGAGAGTCTCCGTAAACTTCACTGACAAGTGCACGTGCATTTACACTTTGAAAGGTCGCGACGAGACACTCACCGTGTTGTTCAAGAACCAAATGACAAAAGAGACCATCGACCTTGACAAGGACAGCGAACTGCTATACCATTCTGAAGACCAGCCTGTAAAAGACGGGACGTCCCTGACGCTCTCGACCATCTCCACCACCATCCTTAGAACTCCCGGAAAGGACGATTGATTGTGCAATCCTTCTACGCTAAAATAGATACCTACAACACGACCACCTATGATACCAACACCCTTTCGGTCTACGATGAGGCGAACAACCGCTACACCATCCGCATCGATGAGAACGCCGACGTGCAAGAAGGCGAGGTCTACCGTTTTGATGTCGAATCGATCGAATTCAAGGGCAAGGACCAATACGCCGTGCGTTCTTTCGCACACATAAGCGAAATCAACCTTTCACTCAAGGAAAAAGAAGCCCTCATGTCCAAGTTCTACGCGTTCGCCCCCGTACCGATCGAATCGATCGAAAAGACTGTCGAGTCCTACATCACAAAGCTTGAAAATGGTCCTGTAAGAGAAATCACATTGGACCTTTTCCGCCGTCACGAGGACGATTTCTATCTCTATCCCGCCGCGACCCGTTTCCATCACGCCTATATCGGCGGGGTCGCCCATCATACCGCGACCATGCTCAAACTCTCCGACGGCATTGTGAAGACCTACCCTTACCTCGACCACAGCCTTTTGATCGCCGGGATCCTCCTTCATGATCTCTTCAAGACTGTCGAGCTTTCGAATTACCACGCGCCCGAATACACCGTCGAAGGTCGGCTGATCGGACACATATCGATGGGACATGACATGATCGGCGAATCGGCGAGACGCCTTGGCCATTACGATAGCGAAGGCAGGATGCTGCTACAGCACATGGTGCTTTCGCACCATTACTACGGCAACTTCGGCTCCCCGAAGAAACCCAACATCCCTGAGGCGCTGGCGCTTCATTTCATCGACAACATCGATTCCAAATTCGCCGTCTTGGGCGAGGCGCTCGAGGAGACGAAGGACGGGCAGTTCACCCAGTCGCTCGGTGTGCTTGACAGAGAACGATTCTACAAGACCAAGCGGACAAAAAAATGAAAAAAATAGACAAAAAGAACCCGCTGTGTTACACTATTGTTAGCGAAAAATGAGCTGTTTTAATTCAAGAGGAGTGAAGAAAATGAAACTGGAAAAACGAACGGAGAAACTCAAGACTGTACGTGAGGCCCAGAAAGTTCCGGGCATCGTGTATGGTAAAGATATCGAACCGACACCGGTTCAGACCCCATACACCGATTTCGTGAAGACATTCTCGGAGTTCGGTAAGAGTATGACTTTCAACGCGGACCTTGCCGGTGAGACCCATATGCTCTATTTCAAGGCTATCCAGGTCGACCCCATCCGCCAGAACAACATCCTGCATTTCGACCTTCAGAAGGTCACCGCGAGCGAGACCATCTCCGCGGACATCCCCCTTGTCCTTCACGGCAGGGAGACGATCGAGAAAAAAGGCCTCGTCGTCGAACAGATCAACAACACCGTCGAGACGGAGTTCCCGGCCGGTTCGGGTATCTCGCAATTCGAACTCGATGTCAGTGAACTCGAAGGCAACGAGACCATGACGGTCACCGACCTCGACCTTCCAGAGGGCTTCAAGGTGCTCGAGGACGACGAGAAGATCCTTGTCGCTGTCAACTACCCACAAGAAGAGGAAGAACCTGAGGAAGAAGAGACCACCGATGAAGAACTCGAAGTCGAAGCCATCAAGCAAAAAGGTGAAGACGAAGAGGAAGAAACCGAAGAAGAAGACAAGTAATGAAAAGGACCCGCATCCCATCTGGGATTGCGGGTCTTTTAATGACTCGGACCCATGAAAAAAAGCCACCTCGGTGGCTTTTTTTCATGGTGGCTTATTCGCTGTCGAACTCGTCCTCGATCGGCGGGAAAGTCCTTCGTTCGAAGAGTTCGAGCATGGTGTTCAAGGCGTTGAGGTGATGATCGTGGTCGGCATTGAAGGTGACATCATCCTGGATGGTCTCGATGGTGTGGATGGAGTGGTTGATGTTGTTGAAGAGTCGTCCATAGCTTTGTGAAGCGAATGTTCCGATGGCTTCGTAGAGATCTTCGGGCATCCTCTCGAAATCCAGTTCACCGTCTTGGCTTATGGTGTCCTGTTTCGCTTTCTCCACACGCATTTCACTGTAGAGGGCGACCTGCTCGACGGTCGGCATGCTCGAATCGTTCTCGCTCGCCTCTTCATAGGTGTTCTCCGCGTTATCGAATGCGGCGCTTGGCTTATCGAAATTCTCACCTTTCTCGGCGCGGATCATGTGGATGCCGAACTGGGTGGTGGTGAGGCTGCTCGCATAGAGTTCCTCAAGGTCGCGGTTCTCGGGGGTGTTGTAGTCTTCATAGAGATCCTGAAGCGCTCTGACGAACTCTTCGACATAGCCTTCGGTGTTGTTGTAGTTAAGGTTCTCTTCCTGCTGTGGTTGTTGGCCGGGTTGTTGGGGCTGTCCTGTGCTCACCGCGAGGTTCTCGTATTTGAGGATGATGCCTTCGGCCTTGTATTGCGCCCATATGCTGTAGTCATCATCGTCCTCGTCAGTGATGCGGGATGCCCGTTTATATTCATCCACGACATCTCTCAAGGTGTCGCCATCATCGATGGCGTCCTGGATGTCGTTTTCCAAGGATGCTTTCAAGGCGTCGAAGTCGGCTTGCTCAGAGGGGCTCATGGCTTCATAGTATTCGTTGAAGTCATCAGGATTGAAATTCTCGTCCATGTCCACGAAGATGAGCAGCTGGTCGGCTTTCAAGCTGAAGTAGTTGTTGTACTGTTCTTCAACGTAGTCCATGACTTTCTCGAAATCGCTCTCGTCATAGAGATAGTCATTGCGGATTGCCTCGACAACGAGGGTGTTGAAATAGTCCTCTTCCCCGGCAAGGCCGTAAGCCTGGAACAGGAATTCGTTCCAATTCATGTCTTCGGGAGAGAATCCGTATTGCTGGTAGGCGCCTCTGTTGAAGGCGGA